>DASTVQ010000176.1:0-23114 GCA_035759015.1 Kribbella sp. | reverse complement strand
CAGATTCGGACCGATCGCCGCCAGATCTGAGGGCAGATCCGGACCAACCCCCAGCCATCGGTCCGAACCTGCCCCACCAACCTCCGGCGATCGGTCTGGATCTGCCCTCAGATCTGGCGGCGATCGGTCCGAATCTGTCCTGGCGGCCCGTCTCGGTGTGCTGGGGGTGCGTCCGGTGGCTATTCCCGGACTATTGCGGTGACGGCGGGTAATGTCGGCCAGGTGACGGATGCGACCACACCGAAGAGCCCGATCGACGAGATCTCCGAGCGGTTTCTCGACGCCTACGTGGAGCTGGTGCCGACCGCTGCCACGTATATGGGCATCGAGGGCCACGACGACCAGTACCCGGACTACTCGCCGGCCGGGTTCGACGCGCTGATCGAGCTGAACCGACGCACGGTCGCCGAGGCCGAGGCCACGCAGACCCCGAGCGAGCGGGAGCAGGTCGCCAAGGAGGCTCTGCTGGAGCGCCTCGGGCTGGAGCTGGAGAGCTACGAGGCCGGCGTGCCGCAGCACCAGCTGAACGCGATCATGTCGGTGCCGGCGGAGCTACGGCAGGTGTTCGACCTGATGCCGACCGATACCGACGAGCAGTGGGAGACCATCGCGACCCGGCTCGGCAAGATCGGCGCCACTCTCGACGGCTACCGCCAAAGCATCCTCGAACAAGCCGCGCAGGGCCGCGTCTCCGCTGTGCGGCAGGTGAACGACCTCGCCCTGCGGATCGCCAGCTGGACCGGCGCCGAGGGCGACGACTTCTTCGCCGGGCTCGCCGCGCAGGCCCCCGACACGGCCGTGAAGGCGACGGTGGAGGCGGCCGCGGCGGAGGCCCGGAAGGCGTACGACCAGTTCGGCTCCTGGCTCGAGACCGAGCTCGCCCCGCAAGCGCCGACCAGGGACGCCTGCGGGCGAGAGGTGTACGAGCTTGCCTCGCGCAACTTCCTCGGCGCCAAGGTCGACCTGGCGGAGACCTATGCCTGGGGCTGGGAGGAGCTGGCCCGGATCGAGGCCGAGATGCAGGCCATCGCCGCCGACCTCAACTCCGGCGACCGCAGCATCGAGGCCGCGGCCGAGCTGCTCGACAACGATCCGAGCCGCAAGATCCACGGCAAGGAGGCGTTCCGGGACTGGATGCAGCAGCTGGCCGACGCCGCCGTGAGCGAGCTGGCCGGCACCCACTTCGACATCCCCGACGAGATCAAGCGGATCGAGTGCATGATCGCGCCGACCTCGGACGGCTCGATCTACTACACCGGGCCGAGCGAGGACCTGACCACCCGGCCGGGCCGGATGTGGTGGGCCGTACCCGCGGGCCTGACCGACTTCGCCACCTGGCGCGAGGTGACCACCGTCTACCACGAGGGCGTGCCGGGGCATCACCTGCAGGTGGCGCAGACGATGTTGCGCACGGACCTGCTGAACCGCTGGCAGCGGATGGCCTGCTGGGTCTCCGGCCACGGTGAGGGCTGGGCCCTGTACGCCGAACGGCTGATGGACGAGCTCGGCTACCTCGACGACCCGGGCGCGAAGCTGGGCATGCTGGACGCGCAGGCCTTCCGGTCGGCCCGCGTCATCATCGACATCGGCATGCACCTGGAGCTGCAGATCCCGGCCGAGAACCCGTTCGGGTTCCACCCGGGCGAGACGTGGAACGCGGACCTGGGCTTCGAGTTCCTGCGCGGCCACAGCCGGATGGAGACGGAGTTCCTGCAGGCGGAGCTGAACCGCTACCTCGGCTGGCCGGGGCAGGCACCGTCGTACAAGGTGGGCGAGCGGATCTGGCTACAGGCGCGCGAGGAGGCCAAGCAGCGCAAGGGCACTGCGTTCGACCTGCGCGCGTTCCACCGCGACGCGCTGAACCTCGGGTCGATCGGTCTGGACCCGCTACTCAGCGCCCTGCGTCGGCTCTGATGGACCCGGCCGGGACGGGGCCGGCTGTGAGCCGCCCCCGCTTCGTGCTGGCGTCCGCCTCGCCGGCACGGCTGCAGACGCTGCGCAACGCCGGCGTCGAGCCGGAGGTGATCGTCTCCGGCGTCGACGAGGACGACATCACGGCCGAGAATCCGGGCGAGCTCGCCCGTGCACTCGCCGCTCTGAAGGCCCGGGCGGTGGTGTCGACGCTGGACGACCACGCGACCGTGCTGGGCTGCGACTCGGTGCTGGAGTTCGACGGCGTCGCCTACGGCAAACCCGGCTCGCCGGAGATCGCCAAGGACCGGCTCGGCATGATGCGCGGGCGATCGGGCATCCTGCACACGGGACACTGCCTGTTCGATACCAGAACCCGGCAGGAGCTGCGAGAGCTGGCCTCCACCACCGTGCATTTCGCCGATCTGACCGATGCCGAGATCGACGCGTACGTCGCCACCGGCGAGCCGCTGGTCGTGGCCGGCTCCTTCACCGTTGACGGGCTCGGCGGCCCCTTCATCGAGGGTGTCGACGGCGACTACCACAACGTCGTCGGCCTCTCACTGCCGCTGGTCCGCCGGATGCTTGCGGAGGTCGGGATCGCCTGGCACTCGCTGTGGCGGCCCGCGCCCATCGTCAAGTACGACGAGGCCGAGGCAGCCCGGTACGACGAGACGCGGGGCGGGGAGGCCCGAGCCAGGGCAGCGGCCGAGGCGGTGCACGAACTCCTGCCGAAGGGTGGTCGCGTCGTCGACCTGGCTGTCGGTACCGGCATCGTCGCGGCCGAGCTGGCCGCCCTGGGGAACCTGGTCCATGGACTCGACCTGTCCGACTCGATGCTGCGGCACGCCCGGACCAGGCTGCCCGGCCATGTCGCCGTGGCAGACGCCACCGTGCTGCCGATCGCGGATCGGCGGTGCGACGCCGTCACCACGATCTGGCTGCTCCACCTGCTGTCCGACAGCGATCCGGTTCTGGCCGAGGTCGCCCGCGTGCTGCGTCCGGACGGTGTGTTCATCACCACGGTGGAGAAGTCCGAGGCCGGCCGGGTCGCGAGCGGCCGCTCAACCCTCGAACGACGGTCCGAGGACTCGCTGGCTCTGCTCGTCGCCCGAGCGGCGCGCTATGGGCTGCAGCTCGACGGCGCCAGCTCGTTCGTCGGTCACAACCAGGCCCGAGGTGGCGGGTTGGACCCGGTCTACCCGCTCGTCAGATTCCGTCGTTCCGGCCGCTGATCGACTGGCCGGCGGCGAACCAGACGCCCCCGGTTGCGGCGGCCAGCGCAGCGACCGTCAGCAGCACAGACCCCGGTACCTCGGCGCCTCGGATCAGCGCAGCCGCCACGGCGGCCACCGGCCCGAGTGCTGCCGCAATGCTTGCTGGCAGCAACCACCGTCGCAGCGTGCGGCGATCCACCTTCGCGTAGGACGGGAACTGGGCCGCGAACGCCGAGCTCAGATGCACCGCCAGCAAGGCGAATCCGGTCACCACGACATCCCAGCCGACGTCGCCGGGAGCCCTCAGCAACCATCCGGCCGAGACCACTCCGATGAAGAGCAGAGCAGCCGCGGAGTCGGGCAGCACCACACAGGCGACCAGCAACGCGACAGCCACCAGCGGAACGACGTCGAGCTCGTCCCACGGGCGCGAAGCGGGAACCAGTACGGCCACCGCACCAGCGATGCCGATCACCAGCCGGCTCAGCACAGCGGCCCGGCCGGACGCTCTCATCCGGGCCAGCCAGAGGGTGATCCGCTCGGCCGGTGTCACGACCGCATCCTTGGCGCCGCGGACAGCCGGGAAGCATCCCGGAGCACTTCATCCAGGGTGCCCGCACCGCGCCAGCGCACGGTCGGCACACCGAGGTCGCCCAGCCGATCGAGCTCGGCCCGACGCTCCAGCAGCCGAAGCCGCCAGGCCAACGGCCAGGCGCGCTCGTCGTGACGCGAATCCACGGCGTCGACCACATCAGGGGGCAGGGTGTCGACCGCGATCACCGTGCAACCCGAATGAACCAACGTGACGACATAGCCGAGGATGTGGCGACGGAGCAACGGGCTCAGCACGATGACCAGACTGTCCGACCTGACCCGGTGTCGCCGGGCCAACTGCTTCTCATCCTGCTGGCCGCCTCTGCGGTCCGCATGCACGAGGGCGTCGAGGATCCGACGCAGGTGGCCTCGGCCACTGCCGGCCCGGACGCCGCGCACCACCGTGCCGGTGTCGACCAGGCGGACCCGGTCGCCGTGACGCAGGTAGTGCTCCGCGATCGAGGCAGCAGCGCGGACCGCCGTGTCGAGGCTGCTGGACCGGCCGTCCACGCCCTCGCTGATGCCGACCTCGTCACCCGTGTCCAGCAGGATGACCACCTCGGTGTCGCGATCGGACCAGGTCGACGTCACGTGCAGCTCCTGGGTCCGCGCGGACACGGCCCAGTTGATCCGCCGCAGCCTGTCACCCGTGCGGAACGGCCTGACCCCGGCCAGCTCGGTTCCCTCACCGGGCCGCCGCGACCGGTGCAGCCCGACCAGCCCAGCGGGCCTCGGCACCGCGTCCACAGCAGCAAATCCCTCTCGCAGCGGCAAGGTCGTGACCGTCATCGCCCCAGCCGTCCCCACGTCGGTGCGATATGCGCCGAGCACCGACGTACAGCTGATCAGCGGCGCCTCGAGCTGGCGCAATCCCCAGCGTTCCGAGCGGACGCCCAGCTCTAGCTCGGCCGCTCCGTCCACGGCCGGCTCGGCGAGCGCCGCGTGCACGGGGTCGTAGCGGAACCACCGACCGCGAGGAAGGGCGGCCACGACCAGGTCGATGTCAGGCTCTCCGCGCTCGGCGAGCTTCAGCCGGTACGTCGTCGCCTGGCCCTCGAAGAGCACGTCTGCATCAAGCTCGGCACTCACGGTCGGCTGACCCTGCGGGCGGAAGTACCGACCCCAGACGGCGAGAACAGCCGGCGGCAGGCCGAGGACGGCGACATCCGGGCGGCGGGCCAGCACGGCGACGACCAGCAGGACCGCCGCCACCACGACGGCGCGGAACTGGGCGTGCGTCGGGCGCCAGCGGCCCGGGCTGCTCACCGCGCGGCGCCTGCTGTCGCCTCGCCGGCGGCCGCTGGGGCTGCAACGGTCGGCGGTGCCGGCACCGAGCCGAGCACTGTACGAACCACCGTTGCGCCGGTCACCTCGTGCAGCCACAGCTCCGGGCGAACCGTGATCCGGTGGGCCAGCGCCGGGATGGCCACTGCCTTCACATCCTCGGGCACCACGTAGTCACGCCCCTGGATCACGGCGTACGAGCGGGCCGTCAGCAACAGAGCGAGCGAACCACGCGGCGAGGCGCCGACCAGGACCTGCGAGTCTCGGCGGGTGGCCGCGGCGAGCTCCACGCAGTACCGGCCGACGGTCTCGTCGACTGTGACGGTCTCGATCGCCCGCTGGGCCGCGATCAGCCCTGCCGCGTCCGTGACGGCCTCGACCACCTGGTCCTCCTGACGGCGGTCCATCCGGCGCTGTAGCACCTCCCACTCCTCCGCGGCCGTGGGATAGCCGAAGCCCACGCGCAGCATGAAGCGGTCGAGCTGTGCCTCCGGCAGCGGGTACGTGCCCTCGTACTCGACCGGGTTCGCCGTCGCCAGCACGTGGAACGGTACGGGCAGCGCGAAGGTCTCGCCCTCGACCGTGACCTGGTGCTCCTGCATGGACTCGAGCAGGGCGGCCTGTGTCTTCGGTGGCGTCCGGTTGATCTCGTCGGCCAGCAACAGCCCGGTAAAGATCGGCCCGGGCCGGAACACGAACTCCGAGCTGCGCTGGTCGAACACGAAGGCTCCGGTCACGTCAGACGGCAGCAGGTCGGGTGTGAACTGCACCCGGCGGAACTCCAACCCGAGCGCTTGCGCGAAGGACCGCGCCGCCAGCGTCTTGGCCAGCCCCGGATAGTCCTCGAGCAGCACGTGTCCACCCGCCAGCATGCCCGCGAGCACCAGCTCCAGGGCATCTCCCTTGCCGACGACCGCCTCACCGACCCGGCCCAGCACCTGCCGACTCAGGGCCGACACCTCCGCCAGCTCCAGCTCGCGTCCAGTCACAGTTCCTCACAGCTTCTCGATGGTCTGTACTGCCTGCTCGATCTCCGCGTACGACGCGGTGCGTGCGGTCGGGCCGCTGATCAGCTCCCAGAGCCCGCCGCCGACGACCGCCCGGGCCCGGTCCGGCTCGACCTCAGGATCGATGCCGCGCCGGTGCAGCAGGCGATCGCGGGTCAGCTCCAGCAGCAGCGGCCGGATCAATCGCTCGAACGTCTGCGGATCACGGCCCGACTCCTGCACCCAGGTGGCCAGGAACTGGGTCCGGCTGTCGTTGTTACGCAGGCGCTGCGCCGCCAGCTCCTCGTCGTACCGCTGGGGCCAGGAGGTCTCGATCAACTCCGGGCCGAGCAGCCGGACCGCGACCGAGCCGAAGCCGATCGCGAGCCCCATGCCGACGAACCAGCCGGGGCGCGGCTGCGTGCCGGCCAGGCCGAACGCCGCGATCAGGATGAGGTCGGCAACGATCGCGATCGCCAGGTGTTGCACCAGCACGCGCCGCGCCTTCACCGCCCCTCACCCGCCCCGGTCCCCGCAACCGTCGAGGCTGCCTCCTCGGCGGCTCTGGCCGCGGCCAGCTCGTCGCGTAGCCGGCTCAACGCCGTCCGAGCCTGCGCCCGGGCCTCCTCGGTCGAACCGCGGGACGAGTAGCGCGCCTCGCGGTAGAGCTCCGCCAGCCGGTTCAGCTCCGGCTCGGAGATCCCGCCGACCCCGAGCACGCGAACCGTGAACTCCGAGGGTGTCTCGGCAGCCGCTCGAGCCACTCCCGCGGAAGCAGCCGCCTCCTCCAGCGCGATCCAGCACGCGATGACGGCATCGGTCGCCGTACCGGACCCGACTGCATCGAGGCCCGCCTCGACGGCTTCCGCCAGCCTGTCGGCCTTCACCCGCTCCCAGTCCTCCGCCGGGTTCTCCTCCGCGACCGGCAGTTCCACCTCGCGGAGGGTTCGGTACACCGCTCGGAGTATGAGAAGGATCAGCACGGTGGCGGCTGCGTATACCGCCGCCTGCCACAGCGCGGACGCCCAGGCGGGCATCTCGAACGGCTTCACCTGATCTGCGGGCGGCGCGGCGATCCCGGTCGGCGCGGTCACCTCGGGCGTCACGGTCTGCGTCGGGATCGGCTCAGGGCTGCGGGTGATCGTGCTCTCGCTGACCGGCCGGGCACTCCCCCCGGCCGATGCGAGAACGACCAGCGCGACGGCAGCGACACCCAGCACCGCGACGATCGCCGCCACGAGGGCACTGCGGTGGCGTGCACCGGTCGGCTGCATCTCGGCAGGTTATCTCGCCCGCAGACCTCGCCGGCGGCCCGTGTCACCACCCAGGCCCCGCCACGGCGACGGTTCGTCACGAGCGCGCTGTTCGCGCCGGCAGCCGGTCAGAAGCCGGTATCGAGCCACGGAAGGCGGACAGCTCCGAACGCTCGGGAGACCGGCGCCAAGGCACCGTGCGTCTGCTCCTCGACCAGCCCCGCGGCCGCCAGCCTCAGCAGCGACGGCCGGCCGAAGAAGACCGTGCCCAGCTCCCGTACGTCGAGCACGACGTCCGGCTCCTCGTCCGTCCGCTCGCAGGTCGCACCGGCCGGTCCCCCGGCAAGCCGCCAAGCGCCGGCGTTCCACGGGCAGAAGTCGTCCCGGACACCGAGCACGACGTCGACCTCCTCCTCATACGTGCGCGCCGCCAGCGCCCGTGGGACATCGACCAGCCGGGCCCACAACCCGTCGGCGATCGTGGGCTGGGCGACCCGCGGATCGACCAGCAAGGCCAGCAGCGGATCGTCCGAAGGAAGCCGCTCGTACGTCGTCTGCGCCATCAGGTCCTGGTCCAGCAGGAAGGTCCAGAGCGCCACGTGCGACGCGAGGTCGGTGGCGTGCACCCTAATCACGTCGATTGTGTTCTTGCCGGAACGCCTGGTCCGGAAATGGGCATAGCCGGTCGTCTCCGCGGAACGCTCGGCCAGCACGCAGCGCAGTGGCGACGCGTTGGCCGTGGACGAGGTCACGTTCTCGCCGCTCACGTACTGCCGCCATCGCGCATCGTGGCGGAACATGGCCGCCCGGGTGGCTGCCTCGGCGTCGTGGATGGTCGTGCACAGCTCGAGCGAGCCGACGGTGTCGGCGTACCGGATGCCGACCTCGTCGGTACCGGCCACCGGGCGGAGTGACCGAGACGTTCGCGGGATGGTGATGTCCAGGTGGTCGGACGCGAGGCCGTAGCCGAACCGTCCGTAGATCGAGGGCTCGCTCGCGGTCAGCGCGGCGACCGGCTCGGCGTCCGACTCGTACAGCTCGGTCAGCTGCTGCCGCATCAGATCCCGTAGGATCCCGCGCCGTCGGTGCGTCGGGAGGACCCCGACCAGGGTCACGCCGGCGACCGGCAGCTGGGCTCCCGGCACCGCCATCAACAGCGAGAACGCACCGGTGTGCCCGGCCAGCTCCTTGCCGTCGACCGCGACCAGGCTGCGGTCGGACTCCCACACGCGCCGCTCGGCCTCCAGCTGTGCCTCGCTCCACGGCGTACCGAAGGCCAGGTTGATCAGCTCCGTCAGGGTGGTCCAGTCGCCGTCGAACCGGCCGATCTCGATCGTCATGGCTCCTGCCTACCAGAGCAGACCGACACCGCACGACCGGATTGACCGCACCCGGGTCAACCGATCAGTGGGAGCCGGGTGGCGTACGGGCCGAGCATCTCGACGTCTTCCGGCGTGAGAGCGAGCCGACCGGTTGCCTTCAGCACGTAGGTCCTGGTGTCCCAGCCGATGACGTCCCAGGCCTCCGGCCCGAACAGTCCGTCCAGCGTGCGAGCGGTCAGCCGGAGGGCTTCCGGATCCGGCTCGGGCGCGTCCGGCAGGTCGACGATCAGGTCGAGGTGATGGACGGTCGCCTCGAACACCAGCGTCGCCACGAAGTCCCGGATCTTCAGCACATGGCCCTGCGTCCCCACCCGCCGTTCCGGCTCGGCCGCCGCCAGCGCCGCCGCCCGAACCGCCGCCTCGGACAATTCGGTCCAGTGTTTGACCAGGCTCTCGGACGGCCGCTCGTACGCCGAGGCAACGACCTGCACGAAGCGCAGGTGCGGCTCCGGCCTGTGCCCATGCGCCCGGCCCGGGAAGTCATGCCAGTAGGTGACGAAGTCCCGATCGGGCTCGACCGTGGCGAGCGTCGCGAACGCCACCAGAGCCCGCTCCGCGTCGTACAGGAGATGAACCAGCAGCGGCCCGACTGCCATGCCCTCACAGCGGGTCGGCCGCTCGAAGTCCGCGTCGCTGAGGCGTGCGACGGTCTCGGTCAGCCGCCCGTACGTCCGGCCGAGTGTGGCGGCCAGTCGCAGTGGCAGCGCTGGTCGCTCCGGTGCCCTCATCGTGGCCCCTCCCAGTGCCGACTCCGATCGCTGGCTACGAACCTAGACCCGGCGCGGCACCGGCCCAAGCAGTCGGTGCTGCGGATTCACAGCCAGCCGTTGTCATGGGCCATGCGGAACGCCTCCGCCCGCGTGCTCACATCGAGCTTGCCGACCGCGGCCGCGAGGTAGTTCCGCACCGTGCCGTTGGACAGGCTCGTACGCCGGGCGATCACGCTGACGGGGGTGTCGTACTCGGCTAGGCGGAGAACCTCCAGCTCGCGCGGCGTCAGGGGACACTCGGGTGCGGTCAAGGCGTCCGCGGCCAGCGCGGGGTCGACGTACCGGCCTCCGGCGTGCACGCGCCGGATCACGTCGGCCAAGGCGCCACCGGGGGATCCCTTCGGCAAGAAACCCTTGGCGCCGGCTGCGAGGGCGCGCTGCAGGTGTGGCGGCCGTCCGCGCCCGGTGAGGATCACGACCGCGCACGAAGGCAATACCGCACTGATCTCGGCTGTCACCTCCAGGCCGTCGAGGGCAGGCATCTGCAGGTCGATCACCGCCACGTCCGGGCGGTGGGCCAAAGCGGCGTCGACGGCGCTACGACCATCCGCGGCCCGTGCCACGACCTCCAGGTCGGGCTCCAGCGCCAGTAGTGCCGCCAAGGCGTCGCGGATGAGCTCCTCGTCATCGGCGAGGAGCACCCGGATCACGATGCCGCCTGCAGGGTGGCCTCGAGCGTGAAGCGACCGTTCTCCTCGCGCGTGCGCAGTGTGCCGTCCAAGTCCGACAACCGCTCGGCCGCACCGCGCAGCCCGTTGCTGAGGCGATCAGGGCCTGCGCCGGCGGCTCCGTCGTTCGCGATCGTCATTCGTACCTCGTTCCCGTCCCGGCTGATGTCGATGGTGCACCAGCGTGCCCGGCTGTGGCGCAACACGTTGGTGCTCGCCTCCCGCAGCAGGAGCGCGAGCTGGGTCGCTACCTCGGTCGGTAGGTCACCCGCCGCCTGGGTCACCGTGCACCGCACACCAGACGACTGCAAGATCTTCGAGACGGCAGCGAGCTGGTCGCGCAGGTCCACGGCACGGTAGCCATGGACAGCCTGTCGTACCTCGGTCAGCGCCGAGGCTGCGAGTCGCTGCACCTCGGCCGCCTCCGCTGCGGCCCGTTCGGCATCTGCCGGGGCGAGGCGCGCGGCCAGCTCGGCCTTGAGGGCGATGACGGCCAGCCGGTGACCTAGGAGGTCGTGGACGTCTCGGGCGAACCGCAGCCGTTCCTCCGTGACGGCCAGCCGCGCCTGCGCAGCGCGTCCGGCCCTCGCCTGCACAAGCAGGTCCCACAACCACACCGGGAGCGCGCTCATCACGGCGATGGCGAGACCGATGCCGATCGTGATGAGCAGGTAGCCGACCACCGATCCACCGGTTGTCAGTGCCGTGCCCGCTGCGACTGCAAGGACGGCCAGCGTGAGCACCACTGCGGTCCGTGGCTGCACCAGCAGCGGGACGAAACCCACGATCGAGGCGCCGAGCCATGCCCAGGTGTTCCACTCGCCGGTTCCCACCGGACCCAGCAAAGGTACGGAAAGGGCCGCGGCGGCACCGAATGCCGCAAGGAGCCGCCGCCGCACCACCCCTGACAGCCACGGCGTGGCGGCGGCGTAGAGGGCGCCTCCGAGCGCCGGCCCGTACAGGCATAGGCCGACCGCGCCCAGCACGATCCAGGTGGTTCGGCTCTCGACGAACAGCGCGGCGACAGGCATCAAGAGGCTGGTGAGGCAGGCGGCACCGAGCGACACCAGGGTGGCGACCCGGGCACGGCGCAGCCTCGGGTCCGCCCCTGCCCGGTCGAGATCCGTCACCACGCGACAGATGCTATGCCGCACGATCGGCGTCATCAGTAGCTCGACGCGGTGCCGAGCCGTGGTGCCGGTGCCGCAGGTACTCCGAAGGCCGTCGCAGCATCACGACCAGCATGGCGGGCAGCATCAGGACGTGCCCCGCGATCATCATCGTCTCGCCGCTGATCAACCCGAGCCAGAGCGGGACGAAGAACACAGCGAAGGACGCATACATGGCCGCTGCCATCTCGGCGATCGCTCCGCCGCTGTGGCGCCGGTAGGCCATCCACCCGGACATCCCGAGGCTCATGGTCGTGGCCATCGCCATTGCCGACAGCTCCGGCCGGGTCATGACCTCGGACCAGCCCAGCCAGGACAACCCGGCGTACCCGGCGGGCATCAGCACCACCATGCCCACGACCATCGCCACGAGCATCTCCAGATAGTGCCGGCCGAATCCGCGCCAGCCGTTCACAGGTGTGGTCCCGCGACGAGCGAGGTGGCGACCAGCACGTCGAAGACCACGCAGAACTCCGCGTACCAGCGCGGCACGACCCGATCCAACCGGTGGTGCCACAGGTCCCAGACAGCGTGGCCGAGCCACCCCGTCGCCACGACGTACCGGCCGATGGTCGGGTCGACGACCAGGGCGACAGCCGCGAGCAGCCCGAGTACGGCGAGGCCGAGTAACTGCTGGTTCAGCACGCCGGATTGTCGCAGGTGTCGCCGGGCCGCTCCGAAGACGAGGTAGCTGAGCGCCAGGCCGGGCAGCGCCAGGGTGAGGTTGCCGCTCGGCACCCAGCCGGCTCCGGCTCCGAACGACGCGATCCCCAGGCCGACGCCGAGGGCCAACGGCCAGCGCGCCAGCAGGAACGTGCCCGTAGCCGGGGACCGGACGGTGATGGTCGGTGTATTCGTCATGTCCCCACCGTGTGGCCGCACCGGCACAAACGGCAGCCGCGTCCTGTCACCGGTCAACCGTGCACTTCACCCGGTCCGGCCGTGCGGTTCACACTCGTACGTCGCGGCTCAGTCGAAGCTGCGACCCGGCCGACAGAGCCAGGCACACGCTGCTGGGGCCGCCGATGATCGGGCTCGACCGCGGGTCCTTGTCCCGTGAGTGCTGCGGTGGGTGACGAGGCCCGGCCTAGACCGGGGGAACGCCGTGGTGGCGGGTGGAGAAGTGGCGGGACTTGGTCTGGGCCGCGGCCAGGCGGGCGATCAGCTCGTCGCGGAGGTTCTCCGGCTCGACGATGGCGTCGATGACCAGGTCGGCCGCCAGCCGGAGGATGTCGATGTCGGTCTCGAACTCCTCGCGGAGCCGGGAGACATACTCAACCCGTTCGGCCTCGTCCTCGATCTCCTGGATCTTGTTGTAGTAGACCGCGTTGACCGCGGCCTCCGGACCCATCACCGCAATCTTCGCAGTCGGCAGCGCGAGGCACGCGTCAGGCGAGAAACCCGGGCCGCACATGGCGTACAGGCCGGCGCCGTAGGCCTTCCTGACGATCACCGAGACCGTCGGCACGGTCGCCTCCGACACGGCGGTGATCATCTTCGCGCCGTGCCGGATGATCCCGGCCCGCTCGACCTCCGAGCCGATCATGAAGCCCGGCACGTCACAAAGGTAGACCAGCGGGATGTTGAAGGCGTCGCACAGCCAGATGAACCGCGCGGCCTTGTCCGCCGAGTCGACGAACAGTACGCCGCCCTTCACGGCCGGCTGGTTCGCCACGAACCCGACCACCTGGCCGGCCAGCAGGCCGAAGCCGGTCACGACCTCCGGCGCGTACGACGGCTTGAGCTCGAAGAAGCTGTCCGCGTCGGCGATCGCGTCGATCACCTCGTGGATGTCGAAGCCGATGCTCTCCTCCGCGGGGACCAGGTCGCGGGTGAAGGGCCGGGCCGCCGGTGTGGCGTCGTACGAGGGTGGACGCGACTGCCAGGAGCCCGGCACGTAGGAGAAGTACTGCTTGGCCAGGTCGATCGCCTCCGCGTCGTCGGCGGCGAGCAGGTCACCACAGCCGGAGACGCTGGTGTGCATCCGGGCGCCGCCCATCTCCTCCAGCGTCACCTTCTCGCCGACCACCATCTCGGCCATCCGGGGTGAGCCGAGGTACATCGAGGCGTTCCCGTCCACCATGATCACGAGGTCACAGAAGGCCGGGATGTACGCACCACCCGCGGCCGACGGGCCGAACAAGCAGCAGATCTGCGGCACCTTGCCGGACAGCGCGACCTGGTTGTGGAAGATCCGGCCGGCACCGCGGCGGCCGGGGAACAGCTCCACCTGGTCGGTGATCCGCGCGCCGGCGGAGTCGATCAGCCAGAAGATCGGCAGCTCGTCGCGGATCGCGACCTCGGTGGCGCGGACGATCTTCTCGACCGTCCGGGCGCCCCACGAGCCGGCCTTCACGGTCGGGTCGTTGGCGACCAGCAGCGCGGGCCGGCCGTCCACCAGCGCGCGACCGGTGACCACGCCGTCCGCGGGCAGGCCGGGATTCAGCGCGTTGGCCAGCTGGGCGTCCTCGACGAAGGTGCCCTCGTCGACCAGCAGCGCTATCCGGTCCCGGACGTACAGCTTGTTCTGCGCGGCCAGCTTGGCAGCGGCCTTCTCGGTCGGCGCCAGCGTCGCCTCACGTGCGGCCTTCACCTCGGTCCAGTGATCCCGGCTCATACCCACATCCTCTCCCACACCTTCCCCCACCCCTTCCAACGACCGGTCCAAACCCGCCCCTCACCGCACCGCCCTTTCGCCCGCCGCCGTCCCACCCCTGCAACGATCGGTCCGAATCCGCCCCTCACCGCACCACCCCTTCGCCTGCCGCCGCCCCTCCCTTGCAACGATCGGTCCGAATCCGCCCCTGCCCCCGCCGCCGCGCCAACCTTGCTTCGATCGGTCCAAACCCGCCCCTCACCGCACCGCCCTTTCGCCTGCCGCCGCCCCACCCCTTGCAACGATCGGTCCGAATCCGCCCCTGCCCGCAGCCGACCGTACGACGACCGCCGTCCTGAGGGGGCGGATTCGGACCGATCGTTGCAAGGACCCGGTGGACGGATTCGGACCGATCGCCGCTGAGGGCTGCGGCGCGAGGGCGGATTCGGACCGATGGCTGCAAGGGGTCTCACGGGGCACGGGGGCGATGGAGCGGCGGGGAGGGGGCGGGAGGGGGGCGGGGTTATTCGACGGGGAGGCCTAGGCTGCGGGCGATGAGGAGGCGCTGGACCTCGGAGGTGCCTTCGCCGATCTCGAGGATCTTGGCATCGCGGTAGAACCGGGTGACCGGGTACTCCTCCATGAAGCCGTAGCCGCCGAACACCTGGGTGGCGATCCGTGTCGCCGTTACGGCCGACTCCGTCGCGTAGAGCTTGGCCACCGCCGCCGCCTGCTTGAACTCCCGCATCGGCGCGCCCGCGTCCTTCAGGGCCGCCGCCTTGTAGATCAGCAGCTCGGCCGCGTCGGCCATCACCTGCAGGTCCGAGATCTGGAACGCGACCCCCTGCTTGGTGCCGATCGGGACACCGAACGTCTTGCGCTCACCGGCGTACTGGACCGACATCTCCAGGCAGGCCTTGATGCAGCCGAGGGCGACGGCGGCGATGGCGACCCGGCCGTCGTCGAGGGTGGCGAGGAACTGGGCGAAGCCCTTGCCGCGATCGCCGAGCAGGTTGGCCGCCGGTACGCGGCAGTCGCTGAAGGACAACGGGTGGGTGTCGGAGGCGTGCCAGCCGAGCTTGTCGTACGGCGCCTCGGCGACGAAGCCGGGTGTTCCGGCCGGGACGATGATCGCCGAGATCTCCGGACGGCCGTCGGAACGTTCGCCGGTCCGCGCGGTCACGGTGACGACCGAGGTGATCTCCGAGCCGGAGTTCGTGATGAACTGCTTCGC
Organism: Kribbella sp.; assembly: GCA_035759015.1. Lineage (GTDB taxonomy): Bacteria > Actinomycetota > Actinomycetes > Propionibacteriales > Kribbellaceae > Kribbella. The sequence goes on along the minus strand of DASTVQ010000176.1, from coordinate 8,050 downwards.
CCCGTTGACCACCCACTCGTCCCCGTCGAGCACCGCGCGGGTCTTGGTCGCGCCCGCGTCGGAGCCGGACTCCGGCTCGGTCAGGCCGAACCCGGCCAGCCGCTCGCCGGTGACCAGGTCCGGCAGCCACTGCCGCTTCTGCTCGTCGGTGCCGAAGGTGAGGATCGGGTTGATCCCGAGCCCGACCGCCGCCTCCAGCGTGATGCCCATCGACTGGTCGACCCGGGCGATCTCCTCGATCGCCACGCAGAGGCTGGTGAAGTCGCCGCCGGAGCCGCCGAACTCCTCCGGCGTGGTCAACCCGAAGAGCCCCAGCCGGCCCATCTTGCGGACCGTGTCGACCGGGAAGTGGTGCTTGCGGTCCCACTCGGCGGCGTACGGCGCGATCTCGGCCCGGGCGAAGTCCCGCACGCTGTGACGGAACTCCCGGTGCTCGGGGGACAACTGGTACGACATGCCACGCTCCAGACACGAGTGATTGACGCTTACGTAAACGTAAAGCACGATGGGCTACGTGCACAATGACCCGGTGGATCTGCGAACCTGGTCGATCGCCGAGCTGGCCGCCGAGTATGACGTCACCCTGCGCACGATCCGGTTCTACGAGGACAGAGGCCTGCTGACGCCCGAACGCCGCGGCACGGTCCGGGTCTACCACCCGCGCGACAAAGTCCGGCTCGGTCTGATCCTGCGGGGCAAGCGCCTCGGCTTCAGCCTTGACCAGATCGCCACGATCGTCGACATGTACGACGCGGAGCCCGGCGAGGAGGGCCAGCTCGTGTACCTGTTGGACCAGATCGGCAGGCGCCGGGCCGAGCTGGAGCAGCGCCGACGCGACATCGACGAGACCCTGCTCGAGCTGGCCGAGGTCGAGCGCCGTTGCCAGGCCGACCTCCAGGACCTGCAGCGGGCGTAGGCCCCGCCGCACCCGTTGAGCCCCGCCGCACCCGTTGAGCCCCGCCATACCCGTTGAGCCCCGCCGCGCACCCGTTGAGCCCCGCGGAGCGCTCATTTGGGCCTGCAGGCATTCGCCCGCCATGCACGCATACGAGTGGCCGCGATCGGGTCGGGCTGATCGGCCGGCCGCCTCAGTGAGCCGGGGTCTGCATGCCTGCGTGGCGGCGCGGCGTGGTCGGCGGTGTCGATCTGCGGGGCTCCCGTTCGTGTAGGGGGTGAGAGCCCGGCAAGAGGCCGGCCGACTCGAAGGAGGAACCATGAGCAAGCTCGTCGTCATCTGCAACCTGACGCTCGACGGCGCGATGCAGGCGCCGGGCAGCCCCGACGAGGACGAGCGCGGCGGCTTCACCCACGGCGGCTGGGCCGCGCCCTACAGCCACGACGCGATGGGCCGGCTCATGGCGGAGGGCGACGGCAGCCGGAACGCGGCGCTGCTGCTCGGCCGAATCACCTACGAACGGTTCGCCTCCTACTGGCCCAACCAACCGGCCAACCCGTACACCGAAGTGCTCAACCGGCAGCAGAAGTACGTCGCGTCGAGGACGCTGGAGGAGCCGCTGCCCTGGGTCAACTCCAGCCTGCTCACGGGTGACGCGGCCGATGCCGTGGCTGCCCTGAAGAAGGACCAACCGGACCAGGATCTGGTCGTGCTGGGCAGTGGCGACCTGGTCCGTTCGCTGCGCCGCCACGACCTCATCGACGAGTACAAGCTGCTGATCCACCCGCTGGTACTCGGATCCGGTCGCCGGCTGTTCACCGAGGACGGCACGGCCGCCAAGTTCGAACTCACCGACTGCGTAGGGACGACCACCGGCGTCGTGATCGCCACCTACCGCCCGGCGTAGGCCGTGTCGTCGCCGTACCCTCGCGACCTTACCGAAAGCCCCCTGCATCATCCCGCTCTGGCAATCCCCGTGCGTGCTGCGTGACTCCCGGCGGGCACCTCCCAGCGTCGAGCACCTGCTCGCGACCTCACGGATCACCAAACGAGTCCTGGCCGAGATGGCTGTCACGATGCTCGCCTTCGCCAGTTGTGAGCCTGACGATCGGCGTAGGCGCTGAGCGGTCGGGCCGGTTGCCCCGTAATCGCCTCGACGGTGTCGGTGACCTGTGAGTTCAGGCCTTCTCGGATGAGCCGGAACAGCGCGAGCTGCCACTCGACCGCCCAACCCGGCGCGCCGGCTGCGGTCAGCCGATCCGCCAACTCCTCCGGCACCAGGGCGTGGTAGCGCAGGTCCGACCCGGCCGCCCGCCCGAGCTCCGCCACAGCTTGGGCGAGCGTCAGTGCCTCGGGCCCGGTGAGCGTGTACGTCTGGCCGCCGTGTCCGCCCTCACTGAGCAGGGTTGCGGCGACCTCGGCCACGTCGAGGGTGTCGATGAAGCCGATCCCTGCGTCGCCGGCCGGGAGCTCCAGCACGGCTCGCTCGCGGAGGGCCGCGCCGAAACCCTCCTCGAAGTTCTGGAAGAACCAGTTCGGCCGCAGGATGGTCCATTCCAAGCTCGACTCCCGGACGTCCTGCTCCCAAGCTGCCATCGGGATGGCCATCGGCAACTGGTCGACACCGATGATCGACAGGTGCACGACCCGCCGTACGCCGGTGGCCGCGGCCAGGAGTCGGCGTACAAGCCCGGCGTTGTCGGGCTCGGCGTACGGTCCGACCAGGTAGAGGCCGTCCACTCCGCGCAGCGCCGGCTTCCAGCTCGCCGGGTCCGACCAGTCCATCCGGACCGGCTCGACGCCGGCCCCGAGCGGGCCGGGGTGACGGCTGGCCGCCCGCACGTCGATTCCGCGTGCGACCAGCGCCTCCACCACCGGTCGCCCGGTCTTACCCGTTGCACCCAGCACTAGTACCGCCATGTCTTTCCCCTCTCCTCTGTCCGGCCAGTTCGGCCGCCGTTCTCAACGTAGAAGCGGATGAGCGGACGATGAATGGTCAATGCTCCGAACCTCATGTCCGATCGTCCACAATCTCGGACGACAGGGCGGTAGCGTGAGCCCATGGACGTTCTTGCCGACGCGCTCGCCGCCATGCGGGCCGGGCGGCCACGGTCGGCGCGCACGGAAGTACGCGCGCCGTGGGGCCTGCGCTTCCCCGAGATCACCGGGGCCGCCTTCCACCTGGTTGCGCAGGGCACCTGCTGGCTGCTGCCGGCCGGTGATCGCGCTGCTCCGACGCAGCTCTTCCCCGGCGATGTGGTCCTGCTGCGTGATGGCAGCGCGCACGCCCTGGCCGATGACCCGGGGACGCCACTGGCCGACTTCAGGCCGGAGCTGGACGATCCGACGTCCCCGATCGGCCACGTCCGGCTCGACGGTCCAGGTGCTGCCGCACTGCTCCTGTGTGGCGCCTATCAGCTCGGCCGTGACCGCCCGCATCCGCTGATGGCCGAACTGCCGGAGGTGATGTATCTGCCCGCTCAGGCGGGTCGGCACTCAGGGCTCAAGGCCACGATCGACCTGCTCGGCGCCGAGCTGGAGCAGCGACAGCCCGGAGGCGATGGCATCGTGCCCGCATTGGTCGACGCCATGCTGCTTTACATCCTGCGTGCCTGGGTCCAGCGCCAGGCAGGCGAGCCTCGTGGCTGGGCGCACGCCTTGATGGACCCGGCCGTCGGTCGGGCGTTGGCGGCAATACACGCTCAGCCGGCCCGCCCTTGGACGGTCCAGCTCTTGGCTGCCACCGGAGGGCTGTCCCGGTCTGCGTTCGCGCAGCGCTTCGTGGCTCTGGTCGGGGTACCGCCGCTGACTTACCTGACGTGGTGGCGGATGACCACTGCCGAGCGCCTGCTCCGTGACTCGGACCATCGGCTCGACACCGTGGGCCGACAGATCGGATACACGTCGGAATTCGCGTTTGGCAAGGCCTTCAAACGCGAGTTCGGTGTATCACCCGGCCGCTACCGCACGGGCGTGGCCTCCCAACGGTCGGTCACCGCATCATTGAGGTGAGCCGGTCGCAGATTCAGGCAGTGGCAGCCGACAATTCGCGGGCCGCTTCGTACCGGCCCAGGGCGAGCGCGGCGATGCGTGGATCGGCACCGAGGGGGGCACTACAGAAAGCCGCGCGCCGAGCCAGCCGGCGGACCCGGTCGGCGAAGAAGCCAGGGGCCAACAGATAGGCCGCGACGGCGACACGCCCGCTGGTCCCCGCGAGTGCCGACTGGAGCCGCTCGCCCGCGCCGGACACGTAACCGACCTCGACCGGGCGGTCCACCCGCTCTGCCAGCAAGGCAGCCGTCGCCGCACAGTCGAGCAGCGCGCGCGGGTCCGACGAGCCGGCAGCCGCAAGGACCACGCGATCAATGTGTCGCAGATCGCCCAACCGGTCGACCATCACGTCCACCAGCAATGGGTCCGGGCCCAGTGCCGCAGCGGCGGTCACGGAGCCTGGCCATCGCGCTGCTGTCTCGGCCACATCCACCGCGACGTGGTACCCGCTGCTCAGCAGCAGCGGTACGACGACAGCCTGGTTGCTGTCGGCGACCACTCGCTGGACCAGCTCGGGCAGCGCCGGTACGTCGACGTCCACGAAGCCGAGCGAGACCGGTACGTCAGGCCGCTGCCGGGCCAGCTCGCGCACCAGCGCGTGGATCTCGCGGATACCCCGAGGATCCGCGGTCCCATGGGCTGCCGCCACCAGGTCGGCCGTCATCTGGACGACGACCCCACTGGCTCGACAGAGGGTTCGACCACGGCTAGCCGGTAGCCACGGCGTACGACCGTCCGGACCAACTCAGGGCGGCCTACTGCCGTACGGAGTCGGTTTACGGTCACCTCCACCGCGTGCACGTCCTCCGCACCGGGTAGCACCGCCAGCAGGGCAGGCCGGGAGACCACATCTCCGCCAGCGGCCACCAAAGCAGCTAGCACGGCGCGTGGCCCCGGCCCGAGAGGCAGTACGACGCCGTCCAGCACCGCGGCACCGCCACGCATCACGAGCTGACCGAACTCGGTCTCGACCGAGCGAGCGTTCTCGTCGATCAACCGGTCGGTGACGATCCGGATCAACGCCCCGAGGCGATACCTGTCGGGCACGAGCGGCTCCATCCCGAGGGCCCGGAAAGGACCTGCGGTGACCGGGCCGACGCAGGCGTTGAGCACCCGGCCGGTCCGCAGCGCCGCCACCATGCTCTCGTGCTGACCCGCCAGGTCCGCCGCATCCAGCAATGCCTGAGCACCCGGCGCCGAGGTGTGGACGACGGCATCGATCGTGCCTGCGCAGATCTGGCCGATGACCCGTTCGACCGCGGCGGGATCCGGGGCCGGCCCCCAGCGGTACACCTCGAGCCCGCGCACCGAGGCGCCCGCGGCGCGCAACGTCTCCTGCAGCGCCGGGTCGGAGAGGCCGTGGAGCTGTACCACGATCTTCCGCCCCTCGACCCCCTGCTCCTGCAGCCAGTCGACGACTTCCGCGGTGGTCTCGGACCGGGCGGACCAGTGCTCCACCAGCCCGGCCGCGCGGATCGCGCCGCGCGCCTTGGGGCCACGCGCCAGCAGCCGGGCCTGTTCCAGCGTGCAGAGCAGGTCCGCGGCCAGCCCGGCCGTGTCGGCCGCCTCCACCCAGCCACGGAAACCGACCGCGGTGGTGACGATCACGTCGTCCGGCGGGTTCGCGATCACTCGCCGGGTCGCCTCGATCAGGGTCTGGTCGTCGGGCGCCGGCACGATCTGCAGCGTCGGTGCGTGCAGCACCTTGGCGCCCCTGCGTTCGAACGACGCGATCAGGTCCTCCGCACGCCGGTGCGCCGTGACGGCGATCGTGCAGCCGCTCAGCGGACCGTGCTCAGTCATCGCCGCAGCCCGCGTCGACGTCGACGACCACCTGGCCGTCGACCACTCGCACCGGGTACGACGGGAGCCTCACGTCCGGCTCGTCCAGGCAGAGACCGGTGCGCAGGTCGAACACCTGCTTGAACATCGGGGAGGCCACCGTCGGGACGTCGCCGCGGCTGCCCACGATGCCGCGCGACAAGACGTTCGCGCCGCTGAAGGGATCACGGTTGCCCAGGGCATGGACCGCGCCGTCGTGCGTCCGGAACAGGGCGAGCTGCCGGTCGCCGACCAGGGCCGCCACGCCCCGCTCGGGCAGCAGCGCGTCGTACGCGCAGACCACCACACCGGTCATCGTCTCGGCACTCATCGGCGTACCTCCAATCGGGGACCGGCCAGCAGCACCGGTCCGGGCTGACTCCGCTCGACCTCGGTGGCCGGCCGCGGCTGGTTGCGCTCGACCACGTAGCGCAGGTCGGCGTCGGGCTGGTCGGGCGCGTTCACGAAGGAGACGAACCGGGCCAGCTTGACGGGGTCGTCGAGGGTGGCGCGCCACTCGTCGGCGTAGGAGTCGACGTGGGCGGCCATCGCCGCGTCCAGGTCGGCCGCGATGCCGAGGCTGTCGTTCAGCACGACGTCGCGGACGTGGTCCAGGCCGCCCTCGATCTGGGTGATCCAGGTGGCCGTGCGCTGCAACCGGTCACCGGTGCGGATGTAGTACATCAGGAACCGGTCGATCGCCCGCAGCAACTCCTCGTCGGACAGGTCGGAGGCGAGCAGCTGCGCGTGCCGGGGGGTCATGCCGCCGTTGCCGCCGACGTACAGGTTCCAGCCCTTCTCGGTGGCGATTACGCCGACGTCCTTGCCGCGGGCCTCCGCGCACTCCCGCGCGCAGCCCGAGACGCCCAGCTTGAGCTTGTGGGGCGAGCGGAGCCCGCGATAGCGAAGCTCCAGCGCGATCGCCATCCCCACGGAGTCCTGGACGCCGTACCGGCACCAGGTGGAGCCGACGCAGGACTTCACCGTGCGGACCGCCTTGCCGTACGCGTGGCCCGACTCGAAGCCTGCCTCCACCAGTCGCCGCCAGATCGCGGGCAGCTGCTCGATCCGCGCCCCGAACAGATCGACCCGCTGACCACCGGTGATCTTGGTGTACAGCCCGAAGTCCCGGGCCACCTCGCCGATCGTGATCAGGCCCTCGGGCGTCACCTCGCCGCCGGGGATCCGGGGCACGACCGAGTAGGTGCCGTCCTTCTGGATGTTCGCCATCACGTGGTCGTTGGTGTCCTGCAGGGCGGCTCGTTCGCCGTCCAGCACGTGACCGGCCGGGTCCAGGCTGGACAGGATCGAGGCGACCACCGGCTTGCAGATGTCACAACCACGCCCGGTGCCGTGGCGGGCGACGATCTCGCTGAAGGTGCGCAGCCCGGTCACCCGGACGACGTCGAACAGCTCGGCCCGCGAGAGCGCGAAGTGCTCGCACAGGGCCTTGCTCACCTCGACGCCCGCGGCGGCCAGCTCGGCGTCGAGCAGGTTCTTCACCAGCGGCAGGCAGGAGCCGCAGCTGGAGCCCGCCCTGGTCTTGCCGCAGAGCGACTTCAGGTCGTCGCATCCGTCGTCCCGGATCGCACACCGCAGCGCACCGGCCGAGACGTTGTTGCAGGAGCAGACCGGCGCGTCGTCGGGCAGCTCCGCCTGGGCCGGCTGCAGCCCCTCGGGCAGCAGGTAGGACGCGGGGTCGGCGCCGAGCTGACGCCCGACCATCGGCCGCAGCCCGGAGTACGCCGCCGCATCGCCGACGAGTATCCCGCCCAGCAGCGTGCGCGCGTCGTCGGACAGCACCAGCTTCTTGTAGACCCCCGCCACCGGGTCGGCGTACACGATGTCGAGTGCGCCCTCGCTGGCGCCGAACGCGTCGCCGAAGCTGGCCACGTCCACCCCGAGCAGCTTCAACTTGGTCGCCGAGTCCGCACCCGGGAAGGTCGCCTCGCCGCCGAGCAGGCGGTCGGCGACCACCTCGGCCATCGCGTAGCCCGGCGCGATCAGCCCCCAGACGCGACCCTCGATGCAGGCCACCTCACCAATCGCCGAGACCCCCGGCACAGCCGTCCGGCAGGCCGGGTCCACCACGACACCGCCACGCTCGCCGATCGGCAGACCGGCGGCCCTGGCCAGCTCGTCCCGCGGCCGGACACCGGTTGCGAACACCACCACGTCGGCCTGCAGGTCGGGGCCATCGGCAACAGCCATGGCCCGGGCCGCCCCGGCCGACGTGGTCTTCACCCTCGTCACCTGGGTCCCGGTGCGAACCTCCACGTCAAG
>DASTVQ010000175.1:0-6236 GCA_035759015.1 Kribbella sp. | reverse complement strand
GTCGTGCCTGGCCCGTGGTGGCTGCTGACGGCTGGCAGACGACGCTTGGATGTGGCCGCCGTGTCCGACGGTTCGCAGGCGGCCGACGTGTCGTCGTGCCTGGCCCGTGGTGGCTGCTGACGGCGGCCAGAGGACGCCTGGATCTGGCCGCCGTGTCTGACGGTTCGCGGGCGGCCGCCGTGTCGTCATGCCTGGCGCGCGGTGGCTGCTGACGGCCGGCAGAGGATGCCTGGATCTGACCACCGCGTCCGACGGCTCGCATGTGCCCGTCGTGCCTGACCGCGGCATCTGCTGACGGCTGCCAGAGACCGCCTGGATCTGGCAGCCGTGTCTGACGGTTCGCGGGCGGCCGCCGTGTCGTCATGCCTGACCCGTGGTGCCTGCTGACGGCTGCCAGAGACCGCCTGGATCTGGCCGCCGTGTCTGACGGTTCGCAAACGGCCGACGTGTCGTCGTGCTGACCCGTGGTGGCTGCTGACGGCGGCCAGAGGACGCCTGGATCTGACCGCCGTGTCCGACGACTCGCAGGTGACCGTCGCACGTGACCCGCGGTGGCTGACGGCCGTTCTGCAAGCCACAGCAATCCAGGGTCTTTGCTGTGCGCCGCTCGGCGGACTCAACTCGGCTGTGGCCGCAAATCGGCCGGACCGCAGCGGCCTCAGCCGCGGGGTGCAGACCGTGCTGCAGCACCGATGGCACCGCGGCCGACGCGACAGTTCGCGGCCGGCCGCGCGTGCCTCGTCCGCCACGGGAGGGGTTACCCACTCCCGTGGTGGGTTGTCGCACCGCATACAGGTCGCGAACGCACCACGGGAGTGGGTAACCCCTCCACTGGCCCTCTGCGGGAGGTGGCGTCGCCCGGCGACCCGCGCTATCGACTCGGCCGTATCGCTGTCGCGGGGTGGCTGGGGGTACGGATGACGAGTGACAGCGGGCGGTAGAGGTGGGGGAGTCCGCGGCCTGCCGTCGGGCGGGAGGCACGGGAGGCAGGCGCACGGGCAGGCAGGCGCACGGGGCAGGCGCACGGGCAGGCAAGCGCACTGAGGCAGGCGCACGGGGCAGGCGCACGGGCAGGCAGGCGCACGGGGGGCAGGCGAAGGGGAGGGCGGCGCAGGGGGAGGGACAGGGGAGCCGGGTGAGCCTCTTTGCGGGGCCGGTGCCGGCGGCGGGGAGGGTCGGCCTGGGCGGGGCAAGTCCTGTTGGGAGAGTTGTCGATTCCGTGGTGGGCTGTTCGTCAGGGAGATGTCAGTAGAACCCGAGGCAAGGGAGCCAGAGATGGCGCAGTACATGTTCCTGCTGTTCGATGCCGAGGACTGGTACGACCAGATCACGCCGGACGAGTGGCAGCGCCAGATGAAGTTGCACCGGGACTTCGCCGCCGCAGTCGAGGCGGCCGGGGCCAGCATCCTCGGTGGCGCCGCCCTGGAGCGGTCGTCGACGGCCAGCACGCTGAAGCAGACCGAAGGCGGGCCGCTGATCACGGACGGGCCGTTCATCGAGACCAAGGAGGCGCTTGGCGGCTTCTACCTGGTCGACTGCAAGGATCTCGACCAGGCGCTGGAGCTGGCCAAGATCTGCCCGTCCGGCAACATCGAGGTGCGGCCGGTGATGGACACGTCGGGGGAGGCGCCGCCGGCGTGAGCCCTGAGCGGACCCAGGCGCGCGATGTCGCGCGCCTGGTGGATGAGGCGCACCGTGGTCACTGGTCCACGGTGCTCGCCTCGACCGTCCGGCTGACCCGGGACCTCGACCTGGCCGAGGACTGTACGCAAGACGCGTTCGTGCAAGCGCTGCGGACCTGGCCGGACGGGGTCCCGGCGAACCCGGCAGGCTGGCTCACCACCGTCGCGCGGCGGTTCGCCCTCGACCGGTTGCGCCGCGAGACCGCGTTGCGGCGCAAACTGCCGCTGCTGGTCGAGGAACAGGTCGAGGAGGACGAGCAACCCACCGATCCGCTGCGGCTGGTCTTCACCTGTTGCCACCCGGCGCTCGCGCGCGACTCGCAGGTCGCGCTGACCCTCCGGTTGATCTGCGGTCTGACCACCCGTGAGGTCGCGGCCGGCCTGTTGATCAGCGAGGCGACCGCAGCTGCCCGGATCACCCGGGCGAAGAAGAAGATCGCCGCCGCCGGCATTCCGTACCGGATCCCGTCGGACGCGGAGTTGCCCGCGCGGTTGGACGTCGTACTGACGGTGGTCCAGCTGGTCTACACGGCCGGGCACGTGGCAGCCGGACCGGACCTGACGCGTGCCGATCTGACCGGGCGGGCGATCGAGCTGGCGAGGATGCTGGTACGGCTGATGCCGGCCGAGCCGGAGCCGCAAGCTCTGCTGGGTCTGCTGGTGATGACGCAGGCGCGTGGTGATGCGCGGCTCAGCGAGGACGGTGAACTGGTCCTGCTCGCGGATCAGGACCGGTCGCGCTGGGACGCGCGGCTACTGGCCGAGGGCTTGTCGCGTGCGACGGCGGCGCTGGAGCGAGGCCGCGGTCGGTTCGCGTTGCAGGCGGCGATCGCGGGGCTGCACGTCACCGCGCCGTCCTGGCAGGAGACGGACTGGCATCAGGTGGTACGCATGTACGACGCGATGCTGCTCGGCTGGCCCTCGCCCATCGTCGCGCTCAACCGGGCAGCCGCGCACAGCCTGGTGCCGGGCGCCGACCTGTGCGCGGTACTGCAGGAACTCGATGCCTTGCGCAACGAGTCGGCACTCAAGTCGTACGCGTACCTTCCGGCCACCCGCGCCGACGTACTCGCTCGGCTGGGTCGGCGGTCCGAGGCCGTTGCCGCGTACGACGAGGCGATCGGGCTCACGGCCAACGACGCCGAGCAACGGTTCCTGAAACGCCGCCGGGCATCGCTGCTCGACTGACTCGTCCCCGCTTCGCGCAAGTCGACCGCGCCGGCGTGGCCTGGCGACAGACGCCGCGCCCTGACCGCAGTCGTCGTGCGCTGGCGACAGACGCCGCGCCCTGATCGCAGTTGTCGTGCACTGATTGCAGGTGTGGTGCCATCGCCGACAGGCGCCGCGCGTCGATGGCAGATGTCGTGCGCTGACCGCAGACGCCGTGCCCCGACGACATACGCAGGGCGCTGACGACAGACGTCGCGACCGTGGACGCCGTGCCTGACACCGGAGACCGCGGCGACGAAGGTGAGCAGCGTCGGCCGCGGGGCCGATCCACCCTTTCTGTGGCAGGTGTCGGCTCGGTGGTGGGCACAGTCGTCGACCGGCAAGGCGTAGCGCTTCTGTATTCGCGGCAAGCAACAGCAGGAGCGGAGCGGCAAGCAACAGCAGGAGCGGAGCGGCGGCGCAGAGGCGTCAGGGCCTCCGTCCTGGTCCGGAATCGTGCTTGACTGAATCATGAGCATGCCCGGAGCGGGATCCGCCCAGCCCCCGCTGACGCCGTCGGAAGAGCGCACCTGGGCGCTCGTTGCGCACATCGGCACCTTCTTGGCGGCCTGGTTCGCGATGGGCTTCCTCTGCCCGCTGGTGATCTATCTGATCTACCGGTATCGGTCGGACTTCGTCCGGCGGCACGCGCTGGAGTCGCTGAACTTTCAGCTCTCCCTGCTGATCTACGGCATCGTCGCCGTCCTGCTCTCGGTGATCACGCTCGGCCTCGGGCTGCTGATCGTGATCCCGATCATCCTCATCGGAGCTGTGGCTGCGGTCGTCGTGATCGTGATGGCCACGTTCGCTGCTTCCAACGGCCGCGAGTACCGCTACCCGCTGACCATCCGGCTGGTCCGGTAGGCCGACGCCCGTTGGAAGGCGCCGTCAGTCGGGGCGGCCGTCGCGGAGTTGGTGCAGGCGATCGGGCTCGGCCAGCACGCGGGGGAGGCGGCGCTGGTTGAGTGGCGAGACCTGGCCTGCGAGCTCGTCGGCGCCGTACCAGCCGACGGAGAGGATCTCGAATCCGTCCGGCCGCAGCCGGTCGATCAGGTCGGCCTCGTGGACGCCGCCGTCGTACAGGATCTCGATCGCGTCGCCCCAGCCCTGCCAGGGCGGCAGCCAGTCGATCGCGACCACGTCGCCGAGCGAGAGGTCGATGCCGAGCTCCTCCCGGACCTCACGCCGGGCGCCGGCGGCGGGATCCTCGTCGGGTTCGACCACGCCGCCCGGCAGTTCCAGGTCGGCCTTGTAGCCCACCTTGCACAGCAGCACCCGGCCCGCGGTGTCGCGCACGACCACGTGCGCGATGACCCGCTTCTTGGGCAGCAGGGAGTCCATCACCGAGGTCCAGCCGAGCAGGGTCTCGGGCATCGGGTCGTCCCGCCGCAGGCCGTAGACGAAGGTGTCCCGCCGTCCCCCGGCCAGCGTGGCGGACCCGCGGAGCCGGCCCTCGCGACGGAAGCCGACCCGGATCGCGACCCGGGCGGAGGCGTGGTTCTCCGGGTCGATCTCCGCCTGTAGTCGCTCGAGCCCGAGCTCACCGAACGCGTAGGCCACCAGCATCCGCACGGCGCGCTGGGCGACGTGCCGACCCCGGTACGGCTTGTACGTCGTCCAGGACACGCCGCCGACGCCTTCGCCGGTGCGTCGTACCTCGACGTTGCCGACCGGTCCGGTCTCGCCCGCCAGCTCGATGACGAAGTTCACCACGACCCGGTCGTCGGCGTACTGGCGGTGCCAGCGCTCCACCGCGTCGGCCAGTCCGGACCGCGGTGGGATGCCGGGGAAGTCGAACCAGCGGACCATCTCGTCGTCAGCCAGGCCGTGCGCGATGTCGATGTCGTCGCTGCGCCAGGGCCGCAGGGTGAGGTCGCCGTCGGTGAGCGTGGGCTGAGGAGGAACGGCGGTCACACCTGGCACGCTACCGCAGCGCCCACGGACACGACGCGGCCGCCGAGTCCCGCCAGACGCCCGGCGCAGTAGGAGCCTGAGCGAGCATCAGCCGTTGTGACGCAGCCAGATGGCTCCGAGCGGCGGTACGGACAGCTCGGCGCTGGCGGCCATGCCATGCCAGCCCGGGCCGCCGGCGTCCACGCCGCCGAAGTTGCCCACGCCGGAGCCCTCGTACACATGGGCGTCGGTGTTGAGCGCCTCGTCCCAGCGCCCGGTGTGCGGCAACCCGAGCCGGTAACGGTGGTGCGGGACCGCCGAGAAGTTCACCACGCAGGCGAGCGTCGGCTCACCATCGGTGCCGAACCGGGCGAAGGAGAAGACGTTGTTGCCGGCGTCGTTCGCGTCGATCCAGGTGAACCGCTCGGGGGAGTGGTCCGTGGCCCAGAGCGCCTTGGTGTCCCGGTAGAGCCCGTTGAGGTCCTTCACCAGCTGCTGCAGGCCGCGGTGATCGGAGTGGTCGAGCAGCCACCAGTCCAGCTCACCCTTCTCCGACCACTCCGACTCCTGGCCGAACTCGCAGCCCATGAAGAGCAGCTGCTTGCCCGGGTGGGCCCACATCATCGCCAGGTAGGCACGGAGGTTCGCCAGCTGCTGCCACCGGTCGCCCGGCATCTTGCGCAACAGCGAGCCCTTCCCGTGGACCACCTCGTCGTGCGACAGCGGCAGCACGAAGTTCTCCGAGTAGGCGTACATCATCGAGAACGTCAGCTCGTGGTGGTGGTACTGCCGGTAGATCGGCTCGTGCTCCAGATAGCGCAGCGAGTCGTTCATCCAGCCCATGTTCCACTTGAAGCCGAAGCCGAGGCCGCCCAGATGGGTCGGCCGGGTGACGCCCGGCCAGGAGGTCGACTCCTCGGCCACGGTGATCACGCCCGGCACCCGCTTGTAGATGGTGGCGTTCATCTCCTGCAGGAAGGAGACGGCCTCCAGGTTCTCGCGGCCCCCGTACTGGTTCGGCACCCAGGCGCCGTCCGGCCGGGAGTAGTCCAGGTAGAGCATCGAGGCGACGGCGTCCACCCGCAGGCCGTCGATGTGGAACTCCTCGGCCCAGTAGAGGGCGTTCGCGACGAGGAAGTTTCGCACCTGCGGCCGGCCGAAGTCGAACACCAGCGTGCCCCAGTCGAGCTGCTCGCCGCGCCGGGGGTCCGGGTGCTCGTACAGTGGCGTGCCGTCGAACCGGGCCAGCGCCCAGGCGTCCTTCGGGAAGTGGGCCGGCACCCAGTCGACGATCACGCCGATGCCCCGCCGGTGCAGCACGTCGACGAAGTGACGGAGCTCGTCCGGCGTCCCGTAGCGCGCCGTCGGTGCGTAGTACCCGCTCACCTGGTACCCCCACGATCCGCCGAAGGGGTGCTCGGCGATGGGGAGCAGTTCGACGTGGGTGAAGCC
>DASTVQ010000174.1:0-12187 GCA_035759015.1 Kribbella sp. | reverse complement strand
GCAGCAGCACGCCATCGAATCCCCCGGCGCCTGGCTGACCACGGTCACCAGCCGCATCTGCCTCAACCTACTCACCTCGGCACGGGCCCGGCGAGAGACCTACGTGGGCGAATGGATCCCCGAGCCGCTGCCCAAGCGCATGGAGTGGATCAACGGGCGGCCGGGCGACATCACGGTCGACCCGGCCGACCGAGTCACCCTCGACGAGTCGATCAACATGGCCTTCCTCGTCGTGCTCGAATCGATGACCCCGGCCGAACGCGTCGCGTTCATCCTGCACGATGTCTTCTGCCACTCCTTCGCCGAAGTGGCCGAGATCGTCGGCCGTACACCGGCGGCATGCCGCCAACTCGCCTCCTCGGCCCGCCGCCGCATCCACGCATCACAGCCTCCCGCGACCCCCACAGCCCAGCACGCCGACATCGTCAGGAACTTCAAACAGGCATGGGAAGCCAAGGACATCGACGCCCTCATCGCCCTCCTCGACCCCGACGCCACCGCGATCGGCGACGGCGGCGGCCTCGCCACCACCTTCCTGCACCCCATCGAAGGCGGCGAACAGATCGCGCACGCCTGGGTCGAAATCGCCCGCCGCAGGCCCCGCAACATGACGTTCCTGGAGCGTACGGTCAACGGTCAGCCCGGCCTGGTGGCTCAGCAAGACGGCGTCACCGTGACGGTGTTCGCGTTCCAGGTCGCAGGCAACCGGATCAAGCACATCTGGGTAGTACGCAACCCCGAGAAACTCCGTCGCTGGACGACGGACTGAGGCGCGTCTTTGTACCATCGGGTCCGCACACAGCCGCCACGCGGCTGGCTTGTTTTGTGACTCAGGGGTGTTGATGAGCCCGGCCGCCTCCAGTTCACGCAGCACGGCGTGGGCGGGCCCGCAACAAGGTCGAGCTGTGCATCACCTCAACGCCGTGAACGCGCCCGCCCTCGCCGCGAACGACAACGACACTGAGACGCCCCGCCCCACGACCAGAAACCGGTGAACGTTCGTGGTCACCGCACTAGGTAGCACTCGCGGTTCGGCGTGGGTCCTGACTTTCGGCAGCTGGTGAGCAGTCACACGGTCGACTGATGGCGGAGCTCGCGTGGGAAGCCCCAGGTGAGCCGTGCCTCGACGGTGAGGTCGAGCCGATCGCCGACCATCCTGATCTCGCCGCTCCGCACCAGCTCGTGCAGGAGACTGCGCAGGTCCTGGTCGAACGCCTCGGCGTCGGCGTCGCCCATGTGAGTGCGAGATCCCCCGGCCTGCGAGTGGCGGCCCTCGATGTACTCCTCGACCGTTGGTCGCCAGCTCGAGGGACCACAGTGCCGCTCGCCTGATCTGGTGAAGAGCCCGCGACTCTCGAGCTCGACGACCACGTCGTACGGGCGGAAGTCACGAACAGGCGAGTAGCGGGCAAAGAGCTGACCGATGCCGGCACGCAGCGCGGGTGGGCCACCCCACTCTCGTGTGACGATGGCGAGCGCACCGTCCGGTGAGAGTGCCCTCGCCAACCTCGGCAGGACCACGTCCCAGTCCATCCAGTGCAGGCTCTCGCCCGCGGTGGCCAGCGCGTACGGCGGGTGGAGCACTGCGTCCTCGGCGACGCCATGCTGCCAGTGCAGGTTCGGATGATCGCCGCCGGGAAGATCCCGGCCCCGTGCGACCATCGCTGCGGACGCGTCGATCGCATCGACCCGCGCCACCTCCGGAGCAAGTCGGCGGGCCAGATCGCCGATCCCGCAGCCAAGATCGAGCACGGTACGAGGGCCGTGGTCCGCGAGGCTCGCCAACTGCTCGATGGCGTCGCCGGGATACGGCGGTCGATGATGGTAGGCATCGACGATCTGCTGGTCCTGGAACCAGGCGCCGTACTCAGGCCTCAGGTTGGATGGCTTCGCACGCATTCGCCCATCGTGCCAAACGCTCGGGTCTACTCTGCGTCGGGGAGGCGATAGACCCGCGAGTCTCGCACCTGGAAGCCAAGCCGCTCATAGAGCCGGTTCGCGGCCTCCCGCGACGGCCGTGAGGTCAGGTCGACGGTCCGCGCCCCGTCCGCTCGAGCCAGCCGAACCGCCTCCTGCGTGAGCGCAGCCCCGACACCACGACCTCGCGCGGACTCGTCGACGACGACGTCCTCGATCCACGCTCGCATCCCGGTGGGGATCGGGAACATCACCAGCGTCAGCGCGCCCACGATGTCGCCGTCCACCCGGCCGACGAGCAGACGGTTGCCGTCCCAGGCCACCAGCTTGCTGAGCGCCTCCGCGTCGAGAGGCTTGGCGGACCGGGACAACTGCGGCAGCAGCCGCTCGAACGCCTCCACGACCTCATCGGTAACGACCCTGACAACCTCGACCTCGACACTCATGGTGGCGACTCTAGTGATCCTGCGCTGCGGGGTGTGATGAGATCCGTCACGCGACAGACCTACAGGTCGGCAGGCACGCGGCCCCCGGCTCGGTGGGTCGAGGGCCGCATAGTGCCCCGCCACTCGCGGTACACGTCGGGCGAGGTCCGCCTGCGCCCGGATAAGTGCCGTCGAAGCGTACGGGTTGAGGCCCGAAACGTAACTCGGCCGCGCCCCTGCCCGCAAGGTCTCATCCCCCATACTTCCGATGTGAGCGCAGCCGGCTACCCGTTCCTCGACCACGACGGTCCGATCGCGATGGCGCACCGAGGCGGCGCCTTGCACCCTGACAACGTCGGCTATGAGAACTCGATGCACGCCTTCGCGCACGCGGTCGGGCTCGGCTACCGCTACCTCGAGACCGACCTGCACGCGACCCGCGACGGGGTCGTGGTGGCGTTCCACGACGACCGGCTGGACCGGGTCACCGACCGGTCCGGCGTGGTCTCCGAACTGCCCTGGTCGGAGGTGTCGAAGGCGCGGATCAACGGGCACGAGCCGATCCCCCTGCTCGCCGACCTGCTCGACCGGTGGCCGGACGTCCGGCTGAACCTCGACATCAAGGCGGACAACTGCGTCGAGCCGGCCGCCACGGTTCTGCAGAAGCTGGACGCCATCGACCGGGTGTGCGTCTCGTCGTTCTCCCAGAAACGAGTGCGGAGGATACGGCGGCTGCTCGGCGAGCGGCTGGCCACCGGCTTCGGGTACCGCGAGGTCGCACTGCTTCGCTTCGTCTCGTTCTGGCCGGTCAGCCGTGCCGGCGCCTGCGTACAGATCCCCGACCGTTACGGCCGGCTCAAGGTCCTGACGCCGGGGCTGATCCGCCGGGCGCACGCCGCCGGTCGGCAGGTGCACGCCTGGACGGTGGACGACCCGGTCGCGATGCGTCGACTGCTCGATGCGGGCGTCGACGGCATCATCACCGACCGCACCGACCTCCTGCGCGACGTCCTGATCGACCGCGGCGAGTGGACCTGAAGTCCCGGCCGTCACACCTGCCACACTCCTCCGCATGGGATTTCTCTCCGCCCCCGCGGCCGTCGACAGACGCGAGTTCTGGGGGTTCTGTCTCTACGACTGGGCAAACTCCGGCTACGTCACCACGACCGCGACGGTCCTGTTCGCGCCGTACCTCACATCGGTCGCGGAGACCGCCGCCTGCGGCCGGGTCGGTACGACGGACAACCCGTGCCACACCAACCTCGACGTCCTCGGCGTCGGCGTCTCCCCCGGCTCGCTCGCCTTCTACGTCGTCACCGCCGCCACCTTGGTCTCGGCGCTGTTCCTGCCGATCGTCGGCGCGATGGCAGACCGGTCCCCCCGCAAGAAGGTGCTGATGTGTGCCTTCGCCTGGGTGGGTTCACTCGCGGCCTGCAGCATGGTCTTCATCGCCGACGGCCGGTGGGCGCTCGGCGCGCTGCTGCTCTTCGCCGGCAACCTCTGCCTCGGCTCGTCGCTGGTCGTGTACGACTCGATCCTGATCGACATCGCCGGACCGGACGAGCGGGACGACGTCTCTTCGCGGGCGTGGGCCTTCGGCTACCTGGGCGGCTTCATCCTGCTGGCTGTCAACCTCGCCGTCGTCACGGCCCACGACGGGCTCGGCCTCAGCCAGGCCACCGCGGTCCGGCTCAGCCTGTTCAGTGCCGGCCTCTGGTGGGGCCTGTTCACGTTCTTCCCGTTCGTCCGGCTGCGGAACCGGCCGCCGGCGAGTGTCGTGCCGGTTGGCGGCGGGAACATGATCCGGCAGAGCTTCGGCCAGCTGTTCCAGACCCTCCGCCACACCCGGGCCTACCCGATGACGCTGCTGTTCCTGGTGGCGTACCTGTTCTTCAACGACGGGATCCAGACCGTCATCTCCGTCTCCTCGACGTACGGCGAGAAGCAGCTCGGCTTCGAGACGCAGGTGCTGATCGCAACTATCCTGATGGTTCAGTTCGTCGCGTTCTTCGGCGCGCTGGCGTTCGGCCGGTTCGCCGGACGGTACGGCAGCCGGCGCACCATCATGGGCGGCCTGGTGGTCTGGATGCTCATCGTGATCTCGGGCTTTCTGCTGCCGGCGGGGCAGATCGCGCCGTTCCTGGCGATGGCCGTCGCCATCGGCATCGTGCTCGGCGGCACTCAGGCACTGTCCCGCTCGCTGTTCAGCCAGCTGATCCCGAAGGGTCGTGAGGCCGAGTACTTCAGCCTCTACCAGGCCGGTGAACGCGGCACGTCCTGGCTGGGCACGCTCGTCTTCGGCCTCGTGCACCAGGCGACCGGCTCCTACCGCCCGGCGATCGTGGCCCTCGGCATCTTCTTCCTGGTCGGCCTGGTCCTGCTCACCCGGGTCGACATGCGCCGCGGCATCACCGAGGCCGGCAACCGCCAACCTGTCGTCGTCTAGTCTCCAGGTGAGACGACGCTGGTTATGACCACCTTCGTGTTGATCCACGGCGCCGCGGACGTCGGCTGGCACTGGCATCTGGTGGAGGCCGCTCGCTGACCTCTTGGATCGCTACGTGCAGACCTGATGGCCCGATTGCCGGGGTCAGCGTGGTGATGCGTTGTTGCGGTGAGGCCAGGAATGCGGTGGCGTGGGAGGTCCCGGTTCCGGTGGCGGCCGATCCGCGATGTGTGTGAACAACTGATGACAGCAAGTCACCGCGGTGCTGTCAGGTGCGTAGGGCGGCCGTGGGCATGCGAAAATGGGAATCATCCGGGTCGGCCGACCGTTGGCACGGATGACGAATCTCGGAGGTTTGACATGTCTAATCGCGTACTGCGTGGTTCGGGGCTGGGTGGGGTCAGCTTCGAGGATGACCGTGGCGTGGAGTTCGCGCCCCGGCAGACGATCACTTACGACTGCCCCCGCGGCCACGTGGTCGAAGTCACCATGGCGCACGACGCCGAGGTGCCGGCCCTGTGGGAGTGCCCACATTGCGGCAGCGAGGCCGCCCGATCCACCGGCGAGAAGCCGGAGCCCAAGCAGGAGAAGCCTGCCAGGACCCACTGGGACATGCTTCGCGAGCGCCGCAGCATCTCCGAGCTGGAGGAGCTGCTCGCGGAGCGGGTGCAGCTGCTCAGGGCCGGCGAGATCGGTCCGGCGCACCTGCACCGCACCCGCTCGACCGGGAAGCGCAGCGCCTGAGCTGAAGCCCAGAACCTGACCGAGACATCCCGAAGGGGCCGTCACCGCATCAGCGGTGGCGGCCCCTTCGAGATGTCGGAAGGGTTGCGCGAGGTCGTAGAGAACCAGTAGGTTAGATAACCAATTGGTTCCCTAAGGATTGTGATGACGACCGACACCCTGAGCGTCACCTTCGCGGCACTCGCCGATCCGACCAGGCGGGCGATCCTGTCCCGCCTCACCACCGGTGCGGCCACGGTCAAGGAACTGTCTGCCCCGTTCTCGATGAGTGGACCGGCCGTATCGAAGCACCTCCGCGTGCTGGAGAAGGCCGGCCTGATCGTTCGCGGCCGCGAGGCCCAGTGGCGGCCGTGCCGGCTGGAGGCCGCCCCGCTGAAGGAGGTCGCGGTCTGGGCCGAGGACTTCCGCCGGTTCTGGGACGACAGCTACGAGCGGCTGGACACCTACCTGCAGCAACTGAAGGACCAGGAGCAGGCGCCATGAGCACCACGACGTACGAGACGCCGTCGGACACCGAGATCGTGATCACGCGGGTGTTCGACGCACCACGACGGCTGGTCTTCGCGGCCTGGACGGAGCCCGAGCACCTGCCGCACTGGTTCGGCCGGCGCGGTTGGACCCTGCCGGTGTGCGAGGTCGACCTCCGCCCGGGTGGGGCGTGGCGCTTCGTGCACCGCGGACCGGACGGCTCCGAGCTGGCGATGTCCGGGGTGTACCGGGCCGTCGATCCGCCCGAGCGGCTCGTCTACACCGAGTCGTACGACGGTGGCAGGACGGCGACGGTCAACACCGTGCACTTCGACGAGCAGGAGGACAGGACGACCATCACCTGCACGATCCGCTATCCGTCCAGGGAGTCGCGTGACGCGGTCCTCACGACCGGCATGCGGCAAGGCACCACCGAAGGATTCAACCGCCTCGCGGACTACCTGCGAGACCTCGACAAGGAGCAGTCATGAGCATTCCCCTGCTGGAGCGCGCACTGAACCAGACCGGTGACCTGATCGCCAAGGTGCAGCCCGACCAGATGGAACTACCGACTCCGTGCAGATCCTGGAACGTCCGGGATCTGCTCGACCACGTCGTGGACGAGGTCAACCGGTTCGCCACCGTGACCGGAGGACAGAAGGCAACGGAGGGTGGCTATGAGGCAGCGGCCGCGGCGCTGCTGGTCGCCTGGCGTGCACCGGGGGCCCTGGAGCGTCCGCAGCAACTTCCCTTCGGCGAGGTGCCGGCGGCGTGGGCGGTGGACCAGCAGATCACCGAGCTGACGAGCCACGCCTGGGACATCGCGAAGGCGACCGGTCAGTCGACCGATCTCGACCCGGAGCTGGGTCAGCGGGCCCTGGACTGGGGCAGGCAGAACCTGCTTCCGGAGTTCCGGGGTGACGAGGCAGACGGCGCCCAGATCGGCCCCGAGGTGAAGGTGCCGGACGACGCCCCGTTGTACGACCGGCTCGCGGCCTTCGGTGGTCGCGACCCCCACTGATCACGGCCCGGACGTACGCCGGAGGACCGCAACGGATCAGCGGTCCTCCGGGTCGATGACCTCGCCCTTGACCACGTCGTCCTCCGGTGGCTTGGTCGGCCGAGTCCCGGGTGCCGGTGGCCGGTACGTGCCCGGCATGAAGCCGGTGATCGGGTTGCCGCCGAGCTGGGCGACCAGGCGGCGGCCGATGATGCCGGCCAGCAGGCGGCGGGCGAGCGGCCTCGTGAACGGCAGGATGAAGAAGAAGCCGAAGACGTCGGTGACGAACCCAGGCGTCAGCAGCAGTGTGCCGCCGACGAGCACCAGTGCGGCGTCGGCGAGCTCACGGCCCGGCATCCGGCCGGTCTGCAGCGAGGTGCGCAACGCCGTCCAGGCGCGCTTGCCCTCCCGCTTGACCAGCCAGGCACCGAGCGCGCTCTCGACCAGCAGCAAGGCCAGCGTCGGCCAGCCACCGATCACCTGCCCGACCTGGATGATCACATAGATCTCCACGATCGGGACCACCAGCAGCGCCACCGCGACGAACCAAGGCATGGTGATCAGCGCTTCCTGCCGGTGACGAGGCCGCGCAGCTGCTTCGCCCGGTGTGCCAGGCCCCAGCGGCCGACCCGCAGCATCGCCTCGACCACGATCGACTGCGACATCTTCGACTGGCCGCGCTCGCGCTCGACGAAGGTTATCGGCACCTCCACCACCCGGAAGCCGGCCTTGATCGCCCGCCAGGCCAGGTCGACCTGGAAGCAGTACCCGGCGGAGGCGACCTGATCCAGGCCGATCCCCTCCAGCGTCTCGCGGCGGAAGGCGCGGTAACCGCCGGTCCCGTCCCGCAGTGGAACGCCCAGCGCGAGCCGGGTGTAGAGGTTGCCGCCCCGGCTGAGAATCTCCCGCGACTTGGGCCAGTTCTGCACCGCGCCACCCGCGACGTAGCGAGACCCGAGCACGAGGTCCGCATCGCGCAGCGCCTCGAGCAACCGGGGCAACTGCTCGGGCTGGTGCGAACCATCGGCGTCGAGCTCCACGAGCACGCCGTACCCGCGGTCCAGGCCCCAGCGGAAGCCGGCGATGTAGGCGGCGCCGAGCCCCTCCTTGCGCGTGCGGTGCAGGACGTGCACGTGGTCGTCGTCACCGGCCAGCTTGTCGGCCAGGTCGCCCGTGCCGTCCGGTGAGTTGTCGTCCGCGACCAGCACATAGGCCTCGGGCACGGAGCGGCGCACCCGGGCGACGATGGGCTCGATGTTCTCGGCCTCGTTGTACGTCGGGACGATGACGAGGATCCTGCCGAGATCGGCGAATCCGTCAGGCGTACTCACGCTTGCTGCTCTCCTAGCTCCGGGGACTTGCTTCGACCGTCACACCGGCACCTTCTCGCGGCTGGGACCGGGGGTGGGTGCCGGCGGGGTCGCAGGGTGCTTGCGCCGTGCCAGCAACGCCAGCACTGCTCCCATGATCCCCAACCCGGTCAAGACCCACTGCGGCCAGTCGCCGAGTGTCGTCGCCAGCGTATGGCCGTCGCGCACCGGGACCGAGGCGACATGCACGTCCGGCACGAACTGGCCCGACTTGTGCTCGACCGAACCGTCCGGCCGGATCACGCCGGAGATCCCGCTGGTGGAGGCGATCAGCACGGTCCGGCCGGTCTCGATCGCACGCATCCGGGTGATCGCGAACTGCTGCTCCGGCTGACCGGTGCCGCCGTACGTCGCGTTGTTGGTCTGCACGACCAGAACCTGGGCGCCGCCCTTGATCACGTCGGACACCACGTCGTCGTAGGCGATCTCGAAGCAGATCACGTCGCCGTAGGTGATGCCGTTGATCGGCACCACCCCGGGCACCTTGCCAGGCGCCGTCTGCCGGCCGACCAGCTCCAGGCGCTTGATGTAGGGCAGCAACTGCTCACGGAACGGGATGTACTCACCGAACGGCACCGGGTGGCGCTTGGCGTAGATCTGTCCCGCGCCGGTGACCGGGTCCCACACGACGCCGGTGGTCTGCCGCTCGTTCGGCCCGGGCCCCTCCAGCACCGCGCCGACGAGGATCGGTACGCCGACCGCCCGGACCGCCTGCTCGATGTCGGCCTTGGTCTCGGCGTCCTTGAACGGGTCGATGTCGGTCGAGTTCTCCGGCCAGATCACAACGTCCGGCTTGGCCACGGTGCCGGCGGTCACCTCCTGCTGCAGCTTCAGGGTCGCTGCCAGGTGGTTGCGGGTGACCGTGCGGGCACGACCGAGGAACTCCAGTCCCTTGCCCGGCACGTTGCCCTGGACCATGGCCGCGGTCACGGTCTTGCCGTCGCCGTCGGTCGACAGCGGGATGGCCGCGCTGAGCCCGACGATGGCGACGCCGGCCGCCAAGGCGATCGCCCGGGTGGGGAGGGCGCTCCGCCGCCGGCACAGCGCATAGACCAAGACGCCGAGGAAGGCGACGGTGAAGCTGAGACCCGGGATCCCGACGAGCGAGGCAACCTTGCCGAGCGGCGAGTCGGCGAACGCCCAGGCCAGCCGGCCCCACGGGAACCCGCCGAACGGCACCGAGGCGGTCGCGTACTCCGTGGCCACCCACAGGCACGGCACCCACAGCATCCAAAGGCGTGTCCTCAGGGTCAGACTGGCAAGCGCGCCGAAGACGCCGTAGAAAAGGCCTTCCAGGACCGCGAGAGCGATCGCGGCGTCCCCGCCGATGACAGTGAGCCACGGCACCAGCACGGCGTAGTAGGCAATCCCGAAGCCGGTGCCGACCAGGAAGCCCACCCGGACGGACACGCCGTCGAGGGCGGCGATCAGCGCCGGGACGGCGAGCAGGGTCAGCCACGGGTGGTCGTGGGGTTCGAAGGCCAGCCCCAGGACGCCCCCGGCGGCGATCGCCACCAGCAGCCGGGGCAGGATGCGGGCGACAGGTCCCCGCCGCATCGCGCTCAGCCGCTCCACAGATGCACTCCCTCGGTCGCCGACCGGCCAACGCCGGTCGCACGACGGTACAACGTGCGAGCGACACAGATGTATCCGGTCAGTGGCGTGCACCGCCACGAGGACTGTTCGGGCGGCTGTTGCCAGGGCAAGGAAAGAGACTCGGCGCTCCTTCGGACCGACCGCCAACCCGCTGGTTGCGAGCCGCACGGCCGTTGTCTACTGGGGCACCGAGCCTCTTCCACTTCTGCCCCCGCGGGGGGCGAACCACCGGCGATCTCAGCCCCCGTCGACTCAAGCCTGGCACTGACCTGGTCAGCGTCGCGGGATCATCCGGCGGCCGAACTTCTCATGACCCGTTGGTGAAAACTGGGATACGACAACTCCCAAAACCATGCTCGCTCGGCGCGAGCGTGTCAACCTCTCCGCAGCCACTTTCAAGGCCTCGCAACACATTGGCCCACGTGCCGGTGCCAGCACCCGGAATAACGGCACGGAGCCGTCTCGACACGCGCCGATCCGGTACATACCGCTATCCGCGGATCACGAACCCGGTACCACGACCGTGCCGGTTGCGCGGGTGATCTCCAGGGGTTCGGCAAGCACCTCGGCCGCGGACTCCGACCGGTCTGCGCGGCCACGGCACACCACCGTGGCGACGAGCTCGAGCTGCCTGCTGCGGTTGCCCACCCGGGTGATAGTTGCCTTGGTCTCCACAACATCGCCGGCTCGCAACGGCTGCAGGAACTGCACGTCCGAGTACGACGCGAACAGTCCCTCGTCGCCGTCGGCCTGGATGCAGACCTCGGTGGCCACGTCGCCGAACAGGCCGAGCACGTAGGCGCCGTCGACCAGGTTCCCGGCGTAGTGCGCATGGCTGTAGGGCACGTAGCGGCGATGGGTCACGGTCAGTCCGACCACTGCCTTGGTCATGCGGATCTCCTGCTCGGCGTGGACTTTCGACGGGTGACGAGGGCGTCGACCAGGTAGCTGGCCACCTCGCCGGGCTTGGTGCCACGGCCGAATACCCGGTCCACGCCGAGCTCCTCGGCCATCTGCTCGGTGAAACGGGGGCCTCCGGCAACGAGTATCGGCCGGGTCTCCTCGGAGTAGGCCTCGCGGAACGCGGCCGACATCTCCTTGGTGTTGAGCACGTGCGCCTCGCGCTGGGTGACCACCTGCGACACCAGGACGGCGTCCGCCTTCTCGGCCTTGGCCCGCCGGACCAGCTCCGGTACGGCGACCTGGGCGCCGAGGTTGACCACCTTCAGCTCCCGGTAGTACTCCAGGCCCTTCTCCCCGGCGAAGCCCTTGATGTTCATGATCGCGTCGATGCCGACGGTGTGCGCGTCGGTGCCGATGCAAGCACCCACCACGGTGAGCCGGCGGCGCAGGCCCTTGCGGATGGCAAGGTTCGCGTCCTTCGGGCTCAGCAGCGGGTAGTCCCGCTCGACCACCTCGACCTTGCTCGTGTCGACCAGGTGGTGCACCGGGCCGTAGACGATGAAGAAGGTGAAGTCCGGGCCTATCGCCTTGGCGTGCACCACGAGCGCCGGTTCGATGCCCATCTTGTTCGCCAGTTGCACCGCCGCGCCCTCGGCCCGCTTGTCGTGCGGAACCGGCAGGGTGAACGACAGCTGCACCATGCCGTCGCCCGTGATGTCGCCGTACGGCCTGATGATGCTCATCGCCGCTCGCCCTTCGCTGTGCTGGAATCGGCCCGCCGGCCGGAGCTCGCGGGTTGCTTCTCGAGGAGCTCGATGGCGGGGTTGTAGTACGCGTCGGACCGCTTGGCGACACCGTCGAGCCCGCGGCCGGCGTCCTGCGGGCGCTTCATCAGGCCGAAGGTGCCGTCGCCGATCGCGTTCAGCAGGCCGTCGTCGACGATCTGCTCCAGCAGGTCGACCGACTCGGCGAGGACCTGCCGGGCGCGCTGGGCGATGAACCCGTCCGGCGCCGGCCGGAAGTCCTCGTGAAGGTTGCCGGCGGCACCCATCACGTAGCGGACGTTCTGCAGCGCGAGGTCGCGGTCGGAGATCCACGGCGTCACCACCGCCTCGGTCATCATGCCGACCAGCAGGATGCCCTGGCCGGTCATCGCGCCGGCCAGGTTGAAGAATCCGTCCAGCAGGTAGCCGCGGAACACGTCGCCGGTCATGTGCTTCGTCGGCGGCATCCATTTCAGCGGCGCGGCGGGGAACAGCTCGCGGGCCAGCAGGGCGTGGGCGAGCTCCAGCCGGAACGAGTCCGGCAGGTCCGGGTT
>DASTVQ010000173.1:0-4856 GCA_035759015.1 Kribbella sp. | reverse complement strand
ACCGGTTCGCCGCGCTCGGCTGGAAGGTGAC
Source organism: Kribbella sp. (assembly GCA_035759015.1). Classification (GTDB taxonomy): domain Bacteria; phylum Actinomycetota; class Actinomycetes; order Propionibacteriales; family Kribbellaceae; genus Kribbella. The sequence continues at coordinate 4,825 of DASTVQ010000173.1, read as the reverse complement.
CGTGCTGACGGCCGACCGCGAGACCTTCCATCGGTTCACCGGCGCGGATCTGACCCTCGAGGAACGGGTCGATCCGTCCATCGAGGTGGTCCGGGTCCCGTTCGAATGGCCGATCCTCGAAGCCGACCTGCGCAAGTGGTCCAAGGCCCGGGCGTCCAACCCGAAGCTGTGGAGCAAGTGGCGCACGAAGCAGGATCAGATCCCGTTCCCGGAGACCGGGTACGGGCCGTGGCGCTCGATCATCGAGAAGGCCGCGGAGCGGATCCACCGGGCCGACAAGGTCGACCTGACGGTCGCCACCGCGAACCCGCACGTCGCGTTCACCGCGGCGTACCACCTGCACAAGAAGCACGGCGTCCAGTACGTGATGGACTACCGGGACGCGTGGCTGCTGGACGTGTTCACCGGCGACCGGCTGCACGAGCCGAACAGCCGCGCGGCCAAGTGGGAGAAGAAGCTGGTCGAGTCCGCTCGCGAGGTCTGGTTCGTCAACGACCCGATCAAGGAGTGGCACGAGAAGCTCTACCCGGCGCACGCCGCGAAGATGCACACCGTCGCCAACGGCTTCGACCCCGACCTGGTGCCGGACACCCACGACCGCGGCCCGGTGACCGACCGGCCGCTGGTCTTCGGGTACGTCGGGACCGTGTCGCCGAAGGTCCCGCTGGCCGAGTTCGTCGAGGGCTGGCAGCTCGCGCGCTCGTCGTCGGAGGAGCTGGCCGGCGCGAAGGCCAAGATCCACGGCTACCTCGGGTACTACGCCCAGCCGCGGGCGGACATGCTCGCGACGATCAACAACGCGTCCGAGGCCGGGGTCAGCTACGAGGGCCCGGTCGGCAAGGCGGAGATCGCCAAGGCGTACGACGAGTTCGACGTCCAGCTGCTGATGCTGGGCAAGGGGCGGTATGTGACGAGCGGCAAGGTGTTCGAGTACCTGGCGACCGGGTTGCCGATCGTGTCGGTGCACGACCCGGAGAACGCGGCGTCTGACGTACTGCGGGGTCATCCGCTGTGGTTCCCGGTGTCGGAGGTGACGCCGGAGGCGATCGCGGCGGCGCTGACCGAGGCGGCGCACGCGGCCCGGACGGCCGACGAGGGGATCCGGGCGAAGGCGCGCGAGTTCGGTGCGTCGTACCGGCGTGATCTGCAGCTGGATCCGCGGATCGAAGCGCTCGCCGCGGCCGTGAAGGAGGTGGCGGCATGAAGAACGTCGTCCTGCTCAGCACGCGCCGGTTGCCACCCACGTACTTCGACACCGTCCGGGAGGACCTCGGCAACGCCGAGATCACCCTCGACGTCGTCGGCTGGGTAGCCCCCGCCGGCCCCGTCGCCGACAAGGTCCACACCTTCACCCTGATCGGGCCCGGCCGGATGCCGGTAGCTCCGACCCCGGAGCCCGTCGCCGACCCCACGGAGGAGGCACCGGACGCGGTCATCGCCCCCGAGGCGGTCGCCGAGCCGGAGTCCGTCGTCGGCGAGGCCGAGGTGGCACCGGCTGCGGCTGAGGTCCCTGCCGATGCCGCGGATGAGGTTGCCGCCGCTTCCGCCGCACCCGCCGGGGAGAAGCCCGCTGGGGCTTCTTCCACCCAGCCGAGCGCCGGTGGCGCCGCCACCAGGGCGGCCGGAGCGGCCAAGCCGCGGCCTACTGGTGCGAAGCGCGTCGTGAAGGCTGTGCAGTGGCGGGCTCGGAGGGCTCGGAAGGTTGCTGGGCGGATGTTGCCGAAGGCAATTAAGACGTCGGCGCCGGTGAAGTTCCTGCGCGGGAACCGGGCCGGCAAGGATCTGGGGAAGACGTACTGGGGCCGGATCCTGAGCCGCCGGGACGTGATGGCGACGATCGAGAAGGCTGATGTGGTGGTCGCGCTGGATGCGGGCGCGATCTGGGCCGGGTGGAATCTGGGGCAGCGCCGGGCGAGTACGCCCGTCGTGCTCGGGATCCCGGCGGCTCGGCGGGAGCTGGATCAGTTGAAGGCTTCGGCAGGTAATGGGTGACACGATGACGGTGACGCGTTCGATTCGCGAGCACCTGCCGGAGCCACTGGCCCGGACCGCGGGAGCGGTCCGGCGGCGCCTGCGTGGCTTGCGGTACTCGTACGCGCAACTGCCGGCGTTCCCGCCGGTGGCGACGACGCGCGTGCGGATGCTGGTCGGACCGACCAACTCCGCCGGTCAGGGCCACGCCTGGGCACAGGCCGCCAAGACCCTGCCGGACGTCGACGCCGTCTCGTTCTCCTTGCACCGCAAGGGCCAGTTCCAGTTCCAGAACGACTACGGCGTACCGCTCGCCTGGTTCGGCCAGCCGCGCTGGCAGCGGGCACAGCAGCAGCACGTCCTGACGTCGTACACCCACGTCATGGTCGAGTCGCTGCGCCCGATCCTCGGCTCCCGCGGCTACCCGGACGCGGCCGCCGACATCGCCACGATGCTCGACCAGGGCATCAACGTGTCGCTGCTCTTCCACGGCTCCGACATCCGCCTGCCCAGCCGGCACGCGAAGCGTGAGCAGTGGTCGCCGTTCACCCCGGGTGACGAGCTGACCGAGCGCCTGGAGAAGCAGGCCCGCCGGCACGCCGAACTGATCGAGAGCCTCGGCCTGCCGGTCTTCGTATCCACGGTCGACCTGCTGGACGACGTACCGGACGCGCAGTGGCTGCCGGTCGCGATCGACCCGGCGCCGTGGCAACGGGCCGCGCGCTCGCTGTTCTCCGGCGCGAAGCCCGTGATCGCGCACGTTCCGTCGAACGCGAAGCTCAAGGGCACCGAGGAGATCGACGCCGTCCTGACCGGTCTGCACCAGAGTGGACAGATCGAGTACCGGCGCATCACCGGAGTGGCCCACGACCGGATGCCGGGCGTCATCGGCGACGCCGACATCGTTGTCGACCAACTCCGGATCGGTCTGTACGGCGTGGCGGCCGCCGAGGCGCTGGCCGCCGGGCGGATCGTGGTTTCGTACGTCGGTGACGCGGTGCGCCACCGGGTGCGTAGTCTGACGGGGCGAGAGGTGCCGATCGTGGAGGCTGATCCCGACACCCTGGGTGACGTCGTCACCGGCCTGATCGCCGATCGTGACGCCGCCGCCGAGCGGGCGGCCGCCGGCCCCGGCTTCGTGGCGGAGCTGCACGACGGACGCCGCTCGGCCCAGGCACTCACCAGCTGGCTCATTGCGAAGGAGATCTTGTGACGTCCCGCATCGCACCGACCGCCGACGTCGACGACCGCGCCACGATCGGCGACGGGTCGTCGGTGTGGCACCTGGCCCAGATTCGCGAGGACGCGGTGCTGGGCGAGAACTGCATCGTCGGCCGCGGGGCCTACGTCGGGTCCGGGGTGCGGATCGGCAAGAACTGCAAGATCCAGAACGACGCCCTGGTCTACGAGCCGGCCTCGCTCGAGGACGGCGTGTTCATCGGCCCGGCCGTGGTGCTCACCAACGACCACTTCCCGCGGGCGATCAACCCGGACGGTTCGCTCAAGAGCGGGCACGACTGGGAACCGGTCGGCGTGACCCTGAAAGAGGGCAGCGCGGTCGGTGCGCGCGCGGTCTGCGTGGCGCCGGTCACGATCGGTCGCTGGGCCACTGTCGCCGCGGGTGCGGTGGTCACCAAGGACGTGCCAGACTTCGCGCTGGTCGCAGGCGTTCCGGCCCGTCGGCTCAAGTGGGTCGGCAAGGCCGGTGTTCCACTGCTCGACGTCGGGAACGGCGAGTGGAAGTGCCCGAACACGGGCGAGACGTACATCGAAACCGACGGACGGCTGCGGCCGGCCGGTGAAGACATGGAGGAGAACTGATGGTGCAGCCGATTCCGGCCGCGAAGCCGATCATCGGGAAGGAGGAGCGCGAGGCCGTCGACCGTGTCATGCAGTCCGGGATGCTGGCCCAGGGCCCCGAGGTGGCGGCGTTCGAGCAGGAGTTCGGCGCAGCGCTGGTCTCCGGCCGTGCGTGCGTCGCGACGAACTCGGGCACGTCAGGCCTGCACCTCGGTCTGCTGGCCGCGGGCGTCGGACCGGGTGACGAGGTCATCGTGCCGTCGTTCACCTTCGCCGCGACCGCGAACAGCGTCGCGCTGACGGGCGCCACCCCGGTGTTCGCCGACGTCGAGCCGACGTACTTCTGCCTGGACCCGGCCGCGGTCGAGGCCGCGATCACCGAGAAGACCAAGGCGGTCATGCCGGTGCACCTGTTCGGTCACCCGGCGAACATGACCGCGCTGCAGGCGATCGCCGACAAGCACGGCATCCAGATCTACGAGGACGCCGCGCAGGCGCACGGCGCGACCTGGAACGGCGCGCAGGTCGGCACCTTCGGCGAGTTCGCGATGTTCAGCCTGTACCCGACGAAGAACATGACGTCCGGTGAGGGCGGCATGAACTCGGTCGCGAACGCCGACATCGAACGCCGGATGCGTCTGCTGCGTAACCAGGGCATGCTCAAGCAGTACGAGAACGAGCTCGTCGGCCTGAACAACCGGATGACCGACCTGCACGCGGCGATCGGCCGGGTGCAGCTGGGCAAGCTGGCCGGCTGGACCAAGCAGCGGCAGGAGAACGCGGCCTTCCTGGACGCGAACCTGCAGGGTGTCACCGTCCCGGCAGTCGCCGCCGAGGCGACCCACGTGTACCACCAGTACACGATCCGGGTGACGGAGGACCGTGACGGCTTCGCCGACGCGCTGCGCAACGAGTACGGCGTCGGCTGCGGCGTCTACTACCCGATCCCGAACCACCGGCTGCCGTCGTTCAAGCGTGAGCTGGACCTGCCGGAGACCGAGAAGGCCGCGGCCGAGGTGCTCTCGCTGCCGGTCCACCCCTCGCTGTCCGAGGA
>DASTVQ010000172.1:0-20130 GCA_035759015.1 Kribbella sp. | reverse complement strand
CTGGATCACGCCCGCATGAGCACCGACGTGGGCTGCGTGCTGCTCACCGGCAACGGGCCCTCTCCGAAAGATGGCGGCTGGGCGTTCTGCTCCGGCGGGGACCAGCGGATCCGCGGCAAGGACGGCTACAAGTACGCGGAGGGAGAGACCGCCGCCTCGATCGATCCCGGCAAGGTGGGCCGGCTGCACATCCTGGAGGTGCAGCGGCTGATCCGGTTCATGCCGAAGGTGGTCATCTGTGTCGTACCGGGCTGGGCCGCGGGTGGCGGGCACAGCCTGCACGTGGTCTGCGACCTCACCCTGGCCTCCGCCGAGCACGCACGGTTCAAGCAGACCGACGCGGACGTGGCGTCCTTCGACGGCGGTTTCGGCTCGGCCTACCTGGCTCGCCAGGTCGGGCAGAAGTTCGCCCGGGAGATCTTCTTCCTCGGTGACGAGTACTCCGCCGAGGACGCCTACCGGATGGGCATGGTGAACAAGGTCGTCCCGCACGCTTCGCTCGAGCAGGTCGCGCTGGATTGGGGGCGGAAGATCTGCGCCAAGTCGCCGACCGCCCAGCGGATGCTGAAGTACTCGTTCAACCTGATCGACGACGGCCTGGTCGGGCAGCAGCTTTTCGCCGGCGAGGCGACCCGGCTGGCCTACGGCACCGACGAGGCCACCGAGGGCCGGGACTCCTTCCTGGAGAAGCGCCCGGCCGACTGGTCGCCGTACCCTTATGCGTTCTAACCTCCGGCCGTGTCGGGCCGCGTGGGTGCGGGCGCACCAGATCCGACGAATCGCGGGCAGGTTGTCCACAGCTGCCCAAGGCGACCGTGACGCGGCCCCTCGCCGTGAGGCGGCCTCGACCTCCCCGGAAGGTTCCCCACAGGTGTGGAGAACCTTCCGGGGATTCGTCGGGTCTGGTTGGCGACGGTTCGTGCGCACGCGACTGGGAAAGGCGTCGCCCGGGGTGGTTGACGAACCATCGCAGGGACGGCGGGCGTCTGGTCCGAGGTGCGCAGTGGGATTGTCGGTCAACGCCGTAGCGGCTGAAGGTTACTGGGCCACGCCGTAGAGGCGGTCGCCGGCATCGCCCAGGCCGGGGACGATGTACCCCTTCTCGTTCAGGTGCGAGTCCATCCCGGCGACGACGAGCTTGACCGGGATCTGTAGGTCGGCCAGCTCGTCCTCGATCCGCTTCACGCCCTCAGGAGCTGCGAGCAGGCAGATCGCGGTGATCTGGTCGGCGCCGCGGTCCACCAGGAACCGGACCGCCGCCGCCAACGTGCCGCCGGTCGCGAGCATCGGGTCGAGCACGTAGCACTGCCGCCCGGACAGGTCCTCCGGCAACCGTTCCGCGTACGTCGAGGCGGCCAGCGTCTGCTCGTTGCGGATCATGCCGAGGAAGCCGACCTCAGCCGTCGGGAGCAGCCGGGACATGCCCTCGAGCATGCCGAGCCCGGCGCGCAGGATCGGCACCACCAACGGCTTCGGGGCTGTCAACTTGATCCCATCGGCACGGGCGACAGGCGTCTGTACGGTGATCGGGCCGGTCCGGACGTCCCGGGTCGCCTCGTAGGCGAGCAGTGTGACGAGCTCCTCGGTCAGCCGCCGGAACGTCGGCGAGTCCGTGTTCTCGTCGCGCAGCGCGGTGAGCTTGTGGGCGACGAGCGGGTGGTCCACGACGAGGATCTGCATGGCCGGAACGGTACCGTCGGCGATTCGCCACCGCACCCCGGAGGCGCTGGACCAGGCTTCGGTCTCCTTCCGAAACTGCTCGGTCTCGATGAACGTCCTTCACGCGCAACCACCTCCTTACCCATCAGAGGATCGGTGGTCAGTCCCACACGACATCGTGGACACCGGGGCGCAGGCGGTACGAATGGGCTTCGAACCGGTCATTGACCTCCCCTCCGGGGCAGGAGTCTGCGACGATGAGCGCGTGTCTGATCCCACAGCTGGGCCCACGACCGTGACCGAGCTCGACTTCGCGGTCGCGGCCTACACCGAGGACGGGGACTGGCAGGTCACGCCACTGGTGCTCCGCGGCGAGCCCGACCTCTCCGCTCTGGTCTCCGCGCTGCGGCGATATCCCGGGGACGCCGGCGTGATCGGGATGGTCTCGGTGGACGAGGACTTCTTCATCCTGCTGCGGGTGATCGGCGGCCGGGCCCGGCTGCTGCTGTCCGACGTCACCGCCGCCACCGAGTGGCCGCTGGCCAAGCAGGTGGTGGACGAGCTGGGCATCCCGCTCGCCGACGACGACGACGAGCAGGTGCCGGCCGGTGACCTGGGCATCATCGCCGACCTCGGCGTCAGCGCGATGGATCTGGGTGCTCTCTGCGACGACGTCGACCTCTACCCCGAGGAGATGCTCGAGGAGATCGCCGAGGCGCTCGGATTCGGCATCCAGTTCCACGAGGCGATCGAAGCCATTGGTTGACCCGGCTCACCGGCACTGGGCCCGGCTGATGACGCTCGCCCTGGCCGAGTCCGAGCAGGCCAAGGGGAGTGCCGACGTACCGATCGGTGCCGTTGTGGTGGACGCCGACGGTCAGGTGATCGGCCGCGGCCACAACGAACGCGAGGCGACCGGCGACCCGACCGCGCACGCCGAGATGCTGGCGATCCGCGAGGCGGCCCGGCACGTCGGCGAGTGGCGGCTGACGGGCTGCACCCTGGTCGTCACGCTGGAGCCCTGCACCATGTGCGCCGGCGCGATCGTGCTCGCCCGGCTGGACCGGCTGGTGTTCGGCGCGTACGACGAGAAGGCGGGCGCGGTCGGGTCGCTGTGGGACGTCGTCCGGGATCGGCGGCTCAACCATCGGCCTGAGGTGGTGGGCGGCGTGATGGCCGACGAGACCGGGGCGCGGCTACGCGATTTCTTCACCGGGCACCGGAGTTGATAGCCTCTGCGGCGGTGGCGTGTCCGAGCGGCCTAAGGAGCGCGCCTCGAAAGCGCGTGAGGGGTATCCCCCCTCCGAGGGTTCAAATCCCTCCGCCACCGCCAGGCGGCCTTCGGGCTGTTGAGCCGGGACCCTGATGCTGTGTGATGCGTCAGGGTCCTGTCTTTTCCGGCTGATCGACGAACGGACGGACCAGAGGGGCGCTGGCGGCGGGGCGGGGCATCTGGGCCGGGCACCGGCCGCGAGGGTGGCAGACAGGTCCGAATTCGGGCGCTGATTCGTTGCCGGCGGCACGGCTCCAATAGGATGCAGTCCCCAACCGTAAGGACACCGACGGCTGTGGACGTCGCCGAACTCGACCGGATCCTGCTCGCCGGCGCCGCGGTGCTGCTAGTGGCGATCGTCGCTGTGCGGTTGTCCGGCCGGCTCGGCCTCCCGTCGCTGCTGATCTACCTCGGGATGGGCCTGGTGCTCGGCGAGTCCGGCCTGGGGATCGAGTTCGACGACGCGCAGCTCGCGCACGCGCTGGGGTTCGCCGCCCTGGTGATCATCCTGACCGAAGGTGGACTCACCACCCGGTGGGACGAGGTCCGGCCGGTGATGCCCCTGGGTGTCGTCCTGGCTACCGTTGGCGTGGCCGTCAGTGTCGGCGTGGTCGCCTGCGTGGCGCACTTCGTACTCGGCCTGGACTGGCAGCTCTCCGTCCTGCTGGGCGCCGTCACGTCGCCGACCGATGCCGCCGCGGTCTTCTCGGTGTTGAGACGGGTCCCCGTCCGGCCCCGGCTACGTGGCGCGCTGGAGGCCGAGTCCGGCCTGAACGATGCGCCGACCGTGCTGCTGGTGACAATGGTCAGCACCGGCGAGGTCGCTGACAAGGGCCTGCTGCACTTCAGCGGCCTGGTGGTTTACGAGCTGGTCGTCGGCGCGTTGTTCGGGTTCCTCATCGGCTGGGCCGGCGCCGGCCTGCTCCGCCGGGTGGCGCTCGGGTCAGCGGGCCTCTACCCGCTGGCGATCGTCGCGATGGCTGTCGTCTCGTACGCCGGCGGCTCGGTGCTGCTGCACGTGTCGGGCTTCGCCGCGGTGTATGTGACCAGCCTGGTCCTCGGGCGGGCGGAGCTGCCGCACCGGATGGCGACGCGGTCGTTCGTCGACGGGTTCGCCTGGCTGGCCCAGATCGGGCTGTTCGTCATGCTCGGCCTGCTCGCCTCGCCGGAGCGAATCCGGATGGAGGACGTCCTGGTCGCGCTGGTGATCGGGGTCGCGGTGACCGTGGTCGGCCGGTTCGCGGCGGTGGCGCTGGCGGCGACGCCGTTCCGGCTGCGCTGGAACGAGCAGACCTTCCTGGCCTGGGCGGGCCTGCGCGGTGCCGTTCCTATCGTGCTGGCCACCATCCCGCTGGCCGAGGAGGTGCCCCAGGCGGACCGGATCTTCGACGTGGTGTTCGTGCTGGTGCTGCTCTTCACGATGTTGCAGGGCCCGTCCCTGCCCTGGCTGGCCCGCCGGCTGGGGGTGCTCGACGACAACGCGGCGGTCGAGGTCGACATCGACGTCGCTCCGCTGGAGTCGCTCGGTGCGGACATGCTGCAGGTGCACGTACCGAGCGAGTCGAGGCTGGCGGGCGTGGAGATCGGCGAGCTCCGGCTGCCGCACGGTGTCTCCGTCTCCCTCGTGATCCGGGAGCAGGAGGCCTTCGTGCCCGACCGTCGTACCGTCCTGCGCGCCGGGGACGCGCTGCTGGTCGTGGCGCCGAGCCCGCTCCGGGAACAGACCGTACGCAGGCTGCGTGCGGTCAGCCGGGCCGGCCGCCTGGCGGGCTGGTTCGGCGAGCGCGGGCGAGAGCAGTACTGACCAGCACGGCGGAGTGCCGTCAGCTCGGGTTCTGGCCGGAGGGGATCGGCTGGGAGGGCTTGACGACCGGGACACACACCGTGCCCTCGGCGGGAACGGCGACCGAGGTGAGTCCCTTCGCGTTGAGCTTCGTGTAGCCCTTGCCGACGACCACGTCGACGGTGTGGTCCTCGCGCTGGTCGACCACCACCGGCGCCTTCTGCGCCAGCTGGCCGGCGACCAGCAGAACCTCGGGAGCCTTGGCGTCCGCGCCGCGGACGGCCAGGATGTCGACCTTGTCACCGTTCGGCTCGTTGGAGACCCTGCCGATGTTGAAGCCGCGCTTCTGGAGATCGGCGGCAGTCTTGCCCGCGGTGCCCGCCTTCGCGCCGCCGTTGTAGACGTTGACGACGACCTGCTTGGGCACGAGCCGGTTGTTCGGCAGCTTCTGCTCGACGCAGTTCGGCTCGGCCGTACTGTCGGTGAGCGAGTTCCAGCCCCACCACGCGCCGCCGACCAGGAACCCGATCAGCACGACCAGCGTGACCGGTGTCTGCCAGTGGAACCGCCGACGCCGACGCGGCCTGGGCTGGGGCTGGAGGGCGGTCATCGGGATCAGTCCACGACCAGAACCCGGGCGTGCAGCACCAGGCGCTGCTGTAGAGCGGCGCGGAGGGCCCGGTGCAGGCCGTCCTCGAGGAACATCTCCCCCTTCCACTCCACGACGTGCGCGAACAAGTCGCCGTAGAAGGTGGAGTCCTCATCGAGCAGTGCGTTCAGGTCGAGCGTGCCTTTGGTGGTGATCAGTTGATCGAGCCGCACCTGCCGCGGAGGCAGGGCGGACCAGTCCTTGGGCTTGTACCCGTGCTCCGGATACGGCCGTTCCTCGCCGACGCGCTTGAAGATCACCCACCAAAGTCTAGCGGTCGCCAGGGGTCCCGTAATCCGTCGCGAAGATCACCTCGAGGATCGCGCGGAGCACTCAACCTTCTGGTGCTGTCAGGCGTCTCAACCTGCTAGAGGGCGGCAACGTCCACGGTCGGAACCGCTCTGCGCGCGTGCGCAGACATCGAAGGGTAGGGCGAATGAAGAGCATTGCCAAGGCGGTCGTGGCGACCGCCCTCGTGGTTGTAGCGGCCGCCGGTACGACACTTCCGGCCGATGCGCTGACGATCACCCAGGCCAAGACGGCGCAGGCGCGGCTCAACAAGCTCGGCTGCCAGTCAGGTCCCGTGGACGGCAGGATCGGTGCGATGACCCGGGCCGCCACCGTCCGATTCCAGGCCGCCAACCGGATCGCGCAGAGCGGCACGCTCACCAGTACGACGTACAGCCGGCTGCTCGGCGCCTCCGCCAGGCGCTGCGACCTGCGGCCGGTCCCGGCCGGCAGCGGCTCAGGTCGCCGGATCGTGATCAGCCAGGGTCAGAACTGGGTCTGGCTGGTCGACGCCACCGGCAAGCTGGTGCGCAACGGCGGCATCATCGACAACCCGACCTACCTCAGGCCCGGCACCTACTACACCGGCTCCAAGTGTGGCCGGGCCGGGAGGATCAAGCGGAACACGGACGGCGGCCGGCTGTACCTGAACAACTTCGTGCGGTTCGCCCCGTGCGGAATCGGCTTTCACCAGATCCCGACGTACATGAGCAGCGGTGCCCAGATCCACGCCGACTGGTTGCTCGGCACCAACTACCGCGAGTCGCACGGGTGCATCCGCGTCTCGAAGGCGATGTCCGAGGCGATCTGGTACTTCACCACCAGTCGGACGAAGGTCGTCGTCATTCGCTGAGGCGGGGACAGGGCGGGTTGGGGCGGCTCGCACTAGGCTGCGAACGGGCTGGGTGAACCGTTTGCGGCTGTTGGGCCGCCTCCTGAAAGGGCATGCTGATCATGGCCGAGGCACCTGACGTGGTCGAGACCGTCAAGCAGGGCTACGCGTTCGAGGGACCGGCGATCGAGCTCGGCGCACTGCTGGTCGACGATAAGCCGGACCCGGCCGCGGGGGTGCGGATCCCATTGTCGATGGTGAACCGGCACGGCCTGGTGGCGGGCGCCACCGGCACCGGCAAGACGAAGACGCTCCAGCTGATGACGGAGCAGTTGTCGGCGGCCGGGGTCGCGGTGTTCGCCGCGGACATCAAGGGTGACCTGTCCGGGGTGTCGCAGCCGGGGGTGGCGAACGAGAAGCTGCTGGCTCGTACGACGACGATCGGGCAGGAGTGGACCGCCTCGGGCTTCCCGACCGAGTTCTACGCTCTCGGCGGGCAGGGCACGGGCGTACCGATCCGGGCCACCATCACCTCGTTCGGCCCGGTGCTGCTCTCGAAAGTGCTCGGCTTGAACGACGTCCAGGAGTCGTCCCTCGGGCTGATCTTCCACTACGCCGACAAGAACGGGCTGACGCTGCTGGACCTGAAGGACCTCCGCGCCGTCATCCAGCACCTGACGAGTGACGAGGGCAAGGCCGACCTGAAGGAGCTGGGAGGCCTGTCCAGCGCGACCGCCGGGGTGATCCTGCGGGCGCTGATCGGGTTCGCCGACCAGGGCGCGGACGCCTTCTTCGGCGAGCCGGAGTTCGACACCGCCGACCTGATGCAGCAGCGCGACGGCCGGGGTGTCGTCTCCTTGCTGGAGCTGCCCAACGTGCAGGACCGGCCGGCTCTGTTCTCCACCTTCCTGATGTGGCTGCTGGCCGACCTGTTCCACGACCTGCCCGAGGTGGGCGACGTGGACAAGCCGAAGCTGGTGTTCTTCTTCGACGAGGCGCACCTGCTCTTCGACGACGCGTCGAAGGCGTTCCTCGACTCGATCGCCCAGACCGTCCGGCTGATCCGGTCCAAGGGAGTCGGCGTCTTCTTCGTCACCCAGACCCCCAAGGACGTGCCGGACGACGTTCTGGCCCAGCTCGGTTCGCGGGTCCAGCACCAGTTGCGCGCGCACACGCCGAACGACGCCAAGGCGCTGAAGGCCACCGTGTCCACCTTCCCCAACTCGTCGTACGACCTGGCTGAGGTCCTGACGCAGCTCGGCATCGGGGAGGCGATCGTGACGGTGATGAACGAGAAGGGGGCGCCCACCCCGGTTGCGTGGACCCGACTACGGGCGCCGCAGTCGCTGATGGCACCCGCCCCGGCCGAGCAGCTGGCAGCCGCCGTGCAGGCCTCGGCGAACTACCCCAAGTACACCGAGGTGGTCGACCGCGAGTCGGCGTACGAGAAGCTGGCCGCCAAGGTGCAGGCCGGGGCCGAGCAAGCCGAGGCCGAGGCGGAGCAGGCCCGGACGCCGGCGCAGCCGGAGCCGCGGACCTCCGGGCGCGAAGAGAAGTCGACGGTGGAGAAGGTGATCGGATCGTCGGCCTTCAAGCAGTTCGCGCGGTCGGCAGGGCGGGAGATCGTGCGCGGACTGTTCGGCTCCGCGCGGCGCCGCCGCTGAATGTCACCAATCTGTCACCCGCAGCGCGCCGTAGCGCACTGGGACCGAACCCTCACTCGTCGTACGGTGTGGGGCGATGGTTGCGGAGAGTAGGCGAGCGGTTCGGCACTGGGCGTTGTGGACCCTGACGGTCCCCGCGTTCGCCGTCGTCATGCTCGTGGACGTGGCGGCAGTCGGCTACGGCGTGGTTATGTTCGCGGACCTGCCGTCCCTGCGGGGACTCGATGCGGTGTTCGCGCTGACACTGTCGGCCCTGATCGCGGTGGAGGGCGCGCGCCGCGTGGAGAGTCGCCGTCGCCGCGGCGGCGCCCTGCACAAGGATCTGGCACCGGCCTGGATGATCGCCGCGGCGATCGTGCTGCACCCGGCGCTGGCGATCCTGGTCGCGCTGCTGCTGCGGACCTGGTGGCGGATCCGGGCCGGCCGGTGCATCCCGTACCGCTGGGCCTTCTCCACGGCCGTGCACGTGCTCGCGATCGGTGCCGCGAATGCCGTCTACGGCTCGGCCCGGGAGGTGACCGCCGGCAACTCGTTCGGCCAGGTGGTGTCGATGGGCGCGGCGGCTGTCATCTTCGTCGCGACCGACGCATTGCTGTGCGGGCTGGCGATCTCGCTGATCGTGCCCGGCAGCAGTCGCCGCGACACCGTCGGCGGGATGGACGACCTGTGCGTCGACGGCACTGCGGCGACCCTCGGATGCCTGCTCGCGGCGGCCACTGTGACCAGTCCTTGGTTCGCCTTCCTGGCGATTCCGATCACGCTGACGGCGCAGCGGGCGTTGCTGCTGGGGCAACTGGAGTCCGATGCGCAGACTGATCCCAAGACGGGTCTTGGCCGGGTGGACTGGTGGCGCCGCCGGACCGAGGAGATGCTCAGGCACGCGCGGCCCCAGCTCGAGCCGATGGCGGTCCTGCTGATCGACATCGACCACTTCAAGCTGGTCAACGACCGGCACGGTCATCTGGTCGGCGATGAGGCGCTGCGGGCGATCGCGACCATCCTGCGCGGAGCCATCCGGTCCAAGGACGTGATCGGCCGGTTCGGCGGCGAGGAGTTCGTCATCACCCTGCCCGGTAGCGACCTGGACGACGCCACGGTGACGGCCGACCGGCTGCGCAGCGCGGTGGCGGCGAGCCCGCTCGCGGCGATGTGCGCGGGCGTCCTGGACGATCCCGGCCTGGACCCGGACACCTTCCGGCTGACGGTGTCCATCGGGGTAGCGGTCTACCCGGCCGACGGCAGCGGCGTGGACGACCTCCTGCTGCGGGCCGACCGCGCTATGTACGCCGCGAAGGCGGCAGGTCGCGACAAGGTCCGGCTGGCGGCCGACTGCCTGTCCGCCGATCTCGCCCGGCTCGGCCGGATGACGCCGTCAGACCAGCACCAAAGCTAGGCCGTGGCGGTGAACTGCACGGGTTCACCGACGCGGCCTGGCGCCTCGTAAACCTTTCCTGTCCGGGGTGCGTCTCTCAGCCTGGGGAGCGCGACGACAGGAGTGTGGATGCAACGCTCGGCGAGCCGGGACGAGGACTTCACCGCCTTCGTGTTGGCCCGGTCCGGTCGGCTGGTGCACATCGCAAGAATGCTCTGCGGCGACGCCGCCCTGGCCGAGGACCTGGTGCAGACGGCGCTGGAGAAGGCGTACCTGCGCTGGGAGCGGATCGAGCTCGGTGACCCGTTCGGTTACGTCCGCCAGGCGGTCGTCAACCAGCACCTGTCCTGGCTCCGGCGCCGACCGTGGCGGGAGCGACCGAGCGGAGCGGCTGCGGAGCTGGACGAGGCGGGCCAGTACGTCCCCGACCCCGCCCGCGAAGTGGACCACCGGCTCATGATCGCCGACGCGCTCGCAACGCTGACCAGGCGGGAACGGACCGTGGTGATCCTCCGGTACGTCGAGGACCTGAGCGAAGCGGAGACCGCGGCGACCCTCGGCGTTGCCGTCGGCACAGTCAAGAGCACGGCCGCCCGGGCACTGAGGAAGCTGCGAAGCGCTCCTGAGCTGACCGGCAGCTACGTAGCAGGGCGGAGGACATGAACGACGACGACATCCGCGCCGCGCTCGGCCGGCCGGCGGCGGACCTTCCGCCACTGGATCCCACCAAGGTGATCGCGGGCGCCCGCCGACGCCGGATCCGCAGCCTGGCCGCCGCCGGCGTGGCTTCGGCAGCCGTGGTCGCCATAGCGACCGTCGGGATTCTCGCCGCGGCGAACGGTCTGTCCGGTGCAGCACCGCCAGGGCCCGCCGTGGCCGGTGGTCCGGACTCACCGGGGCCGCCAAGCAGTACGACGATGCCCAGCCCGCCCATGGCGAGCAGCGGCACCACCCCGAGAACGAGCGCCGTACCCGGAGATGGGACCACCAAGAAGGTGGATCCGACCATGCAGTCGTCCAACCCGGCCAATGACCTGGCCGAGCGCTGTCGCGAGGCCCTCGACCAGTACGACGGCCCGAAGCCGAGCGCGGCCGCCACCGTGGCGGCACGGCTCAACGGCCCGACGGGAACCACTCTGATCCTCGCGGACAGTCGGTACTGGGTAGGCTGCGACGACGGCTCGTACAAGGACGGCAAGGTCAGCATGCTGCGGCCGCAACGGCTCAAGCCGCCCTCGGCGAGCGATCCGGATGCGTTCGCGGTGAGCAATCTTGCGGTGGACGAGGGTGGTCGGCTGCACAACCGCTACTGGTCGGCCGGTGTGCTGCCGACCGGGATAGCCAAGGTTCGCTTCGCGTTCCCGGATGGTGGCACCGCTGATGCGGTGGTTCACGGGCGGTTCTGGATGATCCAGTACCAGGAGTATCAGCCGATCCCGCCCGGCCAGAGCGACCTCACCCGACCGGAGATAACCGTCACCCCGCTCCGCGCCGACGGCACGATGGCGGCCAACCTCCAACTTGCCTGGGGCAAACAAACCTGCGCCCACATCAACCACGGCTGCTGACATCTTGTCCACCGCTTCCCGGCCTGTGGACTGGCTCCCGCCGATTCGTCAGTTCTGGTGCGGGTCGGCCGCGTTGGTGCCCCAGACACGGCCGAGAAGCGACGAATCGCCGGAGGGTTTTCCCCAAGGGGGGATGAGCCTGGGCGCTAGGGGGGTGCCGGCGAGGGGGGTGGATCACCTCGGGCTGGAGATGGGCGGGCGGTCGGCCCGCGCGGGCCCGGGCGGCACTGGGTGAGCGAACCGTCGCGGGGGTGGCGGTGGGGTAGGTGGCAGCTGTTGCGTCCGTACCGGTGGGCCCGCCGAGCCGGTACGTCGGACGTCCTGGGTCGGGCCAGAACCTGCGGTGCCGCAACCGCGTCCTTCAGCCCGGAACAGCACGCGAACCCTCGTGGAGGCAGGCATGACGAACGAACTGATCCAGGAGATCCCTCATGGCGAAGGCCCGATTGGCACCACCGAGTCCATGGACCCGGGGCCTCGACGGATGCTGCGGCTCGGGGCGACCGGACTTGCCGCAGCCGCCGTCGCCGGCGTTGCGATCGCCGGGGTCGCCTTGGCGCGGACCGGCGGACCCGCTGACGATCGGGCCGGTGTCGCGGGAGCACCTGCGGCCGTTGCTCCGCAGATTGGCGTGCCCCTGGCAGTACCGGCGAAAGGGGCGACACCGGACTCTCTGTCGACTAGGAACAGCTACAAGTTCCAGAACAGGCCGCAGGCTGTCGGCACGTTGCCGGCGGGCCAACGGGTGAAGATCGGGGCTGACCACTGGTTCCAGACCCGCGGCACCCAGTGGGCCATCACCCAGCACGTGCCCGGCGAGCCGTCGTACGAGCCGTTCGGCTGGCGGGCGACGGTCGGCAACGACAATCTCGGTAGGCCGAGCGAGCCGGGTCTGCAGAGCTCCGGCACCAAGGCAGGCGTTGTCTTCAACTCGGTGTTCGAGAACGACAAGGCCGCCACAGTCGTCTACACCATGGGCGACCAGGCCTGGTACGGGAAGATCTACCGGTTGGCCGAGATCCCCGGCTGGGTCCAGTCCTCCGTCGAGATGAAGGGCGAGGCCGAGACCAAGCACCGGCGGGTGGTTCCGAAGCCGGCCGTCTTCGTCTACGACAAGGACGGCACTCTGTTGAGCAAGTTCCCTTCGTCCGCCCGGGACCCGCTGGCGAAGTAGGGACACAGGCAGGCAGGTGGTTATCCACCTCGAGCGTCCGAAGAACCTTGGCCACGATCGCGCAAGGACCGCCGGCTTCGATCGAACGAGGTGGTCAGACGAGGAATCGGCCGGGCAGCCTCGGGTGCCCGGCCGTTTCTCATTCGCCTGTAGCGCCGTCCGCCAGCTCGCGCACGATGTCCAGGTGGCCTGCGTGCCGGGCGTACTCCTGCAAGACGTGGAAGAGGATCCAGTTCAGCGTCGGCCGATCGTCAGCGCCGAACCGTCCTCCGCTCGCGCCCAGCACGGCCGGGTCCTGCCCGGTGACCAGTGCACGGGTGCTGACGCCCCCGGCTCGGAGCAGCCTCAACAGGTCGGTCAGGGTCTCGTCCGTCCCGACCTGCCAACGCCCGTCCGGATCAGCGCCCGAATCGCCCCACGGCTGGTCGACAGCCTCGCCGGCGAAGCCCCAGCGCAGCCACCGTCGCTCCATGAACACCAGGTGCTTGAGCAGTTCCAGGGGGGACCAGCCCGATGGCAACCGGCTGGTCCGCAGCTCGACCTCGCTGAGTCCCGTGAGCTTGTCCTCGATCACTGACCGGTAGTGGTCGAGGTAGGCGAGATGCAGCTCGATGGTGTCGCTGAGGTGGCGGTCGGGCTCCGGCATCACAACTCCCGCAGTAGGGCTGCCGTTGCTTCGTCGGCAGGGAAGAAGGACTCGATCATCAGCTCCGAGACCGTCACGTCCAGCGGAGTGCCGAACGTGGCGATCGTGGTCAACAGGGCAAGCTCCCGATCGCCGTACCGAAGCCTGATCGGTACGACGACGTCACTCGGGCCGGGTGGTTCCGCGGTGGGGCCGGACTGGTCGCGCGAGTAGCCGCGCAGCTCGTCGTACAAGTCCTGCAACTCCGGGTCCGCCGTACTGGCGACCTGGCGCTGCAAGCTCCCCAGCACGGACGCGCGGACTTCGCCTACGTTGGTGATCCGGCTCGCCAGCCCGTCAGGGTGCAGGGTGAGCCGCAAGGCGTTGACCGGGGCGACCAGCAGTTCCGGCCCGACGCCGTCGGTGAACAGGTGGATCCCGGCGTTGGCCTCGACGATGTTCCACCATCGATCGACCACGAAAGCGGGATAGGGCTCGTGCGCCTTCAGCAACCGCCGCAGCGCCTCGCGGATCGCAAGCATCGCCGGCGAGTGCAGCGACGCCTCGCTGTAGATCGGTGCGTACCCGCCCGCCAGCAGCAACTGGTTACGATCCCGCAGCGGTACGTCGAGGTGCTCGGCCAGTCGCAGCACCATCTCTCGGCTCGGTTTGGACCGGCCCGTCTCCACGAAGCTGACGTGGCGGGTGGACACCTCCACCTGGTTGGCCAGCTCGAGCTGGCTGAGCCGGCGGCGCTCCCGCCAGCCGCGCAACAGCTCGCCCACCGGGCGCTGGAACGTGTGCTCGGCCGTCGCAGTCATGACTCAGACCGTAACCGCTGAGGTGGCACTCGCCATTACCTCGGAGGTTATCGACCGGTTCCGCGCTGTGGCGGCAGTGTTCTCGTCATCAACCCCAACCACTCGAAAGAGGAGACAGGATGACTCTCACCATCACGCCGGCAGCGCTCGCCGAGCGGTACATCGCGATGTGGAACGAGGCCGACAGCGGCCGCCGTGCGGAGATCATCGCGGGCGTCTGGTCGCTCGACGGCGTCTTCGTCGACCCGACCTTCGAGGTCAGCGGGCACGACGGCCTGAGCGCCATGGTCGACACCGCCCAGCAGATGTTCCCCGGCCACTCCTTCCGGCCGGTCGGTGACGTCGACACGCACCACAACCGGCTGCGCTGGAGCTGGGAGCTGGCCGCCGACGGGCAGCCGGCCGTTGCCGGCGGCACCGACGTCGTCACGCTCGACGCCGACGGCAAGATCCGCGAGGTCGTCGGGTTCATCAACTTCGCCCCAGCCCACTAGAACCCGCTGACAGACAAGATGCCCGCCTCGTCGCGCCGGGTCGCCGTGGTTTCGCCGCGGCCGCCCCGCGTCCGGCTGGGTCTTCCGTCATGCCAGGATCTGGGAGCCGTCGCCGGATGGCTCACGCCGAGCATCGTTGGTGCCCGGAACGGCCAGGTGGCGGACGCAACGTCGAGCGCGCCCGCCACCCTCGGTCGTTCCCCCGCCCCTCAGCGGGAGAATTCGCGGCTCGGTGAGCGCCACCCATGCCCGAATGGGGCCGACCGAACCGCGGGACTGTTGTCTCCTACCCAGCCTGATGCGTCGCACACATCGAATCGGGAAGGAACTGGACGCGCCGGTGACCGCACCGGTGGTGTGGCCCTGGTAGCACGTGCCGTCGGTCAGGGGTGGCCGCGACGCCGGTAGCCGTGGGAGGCCGGAGGAGGACGCGGATGAGATCCTCGGTCGGATCGATGCCGGAGGCAAGGGTCAGCTGGCGTGGGTGCCGGCTGAACAACCGCACCGTCGCGATGGTCCCAGCCTCGCTCGGCGCGATGGAGTGCACGATGTGATGAGCGGGATGTGGGGCGCGGACCGGGCGCAGGCGCGGTGATGAAGCGCTACGGCTACGTCATCACCAACTGACACGACAACGGAACCCCACCGGTAGCAGCCGGTGGGGTTCCGTCGGGTCCACTACCGCCCGGTCGCCCGGTGCAGCCATGGGGGTGGAGAGCGGAACCGGCGCCGATGCAGGGGTCAAGACGCCAGCTCCGCTTGTCTTGGGGTTACCTCGTATCGACTGCCATCACCGTGGCCTTGTGGAACTCGAGGTGCTGCTTCATGGCTGTCGGCTCACCGACCGCTCCCAGGTGCTGGAGGGTCGGTACGACGACCGCTCGCACGTCGCGGCGCTTCACCTCGTCCAGCAGCGCATGGAACGCGGCCGACTCGGCCGCATCGCGCTCGGTGTACACCGAGCCGAGGGTGAATCCCTCGGCACTGGCAAAGGCGGCCAATGAGTCGGTCGCCGCGGCAAGTTCCTCATGAGTGCCGAGTGCGTCGGCGCGAACGTAACCCAGCAGCAAAGGCCGGGCGGTCATCGCGCGAGCTCCGACGCGCCCGAGCTGGCGAGGACCGGCTCGCTGGTCACCCGCAGGGAGGCGAACCGCCGGCGCATCGCCTCCTCGTACTGCGCGGCCTGGTCGGCGTCGGCGATGTGGTCTGCGATGGGATGAGCGCCGAACCAGACCCGCACACGGCGGTGCGAGGCGGGAATCTCGACCGACTCGGTCATCAGCGTTCCTTCAACTCTCGGGCGATGTCCAGGGCCCGCCGTGTGGACACGAAAGCCGGCTGGCAAGTGCCCGGTGATCGCGACCAGAGTGCTGGCGGACGTAAGAAAAGAACATCGCAAAAATGGTCGGCTGGATACGGCAAACGGAGGACCTTTACAGACGTCTTACGGAGGTCTCCCAATCGGGGCGAAACCGCTGGTCAGAGCGGCCGAGACCGTTCCGGCCGGCTGCCCGGCTTTGTCCTGTCAAGAACGTTTGCCGGGGTATATCAATAACGATTCGGGCATGCCGCCATTTTCCGCGGTAGAGGGAAATGCAGATTGTCACGCGTGGCATCCGCCCGGACACGGAGAGGACTCGCCGGCGTCCCCCGCCACCCCGTCCGCTGCCGTGGCGGTGCGGTAGTCGCTGGACGGATCAGAGTGGGTGGCAGGCGTCGTCGACCACTTGCCGAGGGCTCAGAATGACCGTGCGGGTTATGCCACCCGCACGATGCTGCGCGGGGGGCTAGGGTCGTCAGCGTGGAACTCGCCGCGCGGATCGCGTCCGCTCAACTGCACGGGCTGAGCCGCTCGCGTCGCCAGATCGTCGCTGGGCCGTTGGTCGGGCTGCTGCACGACAGCGAAGTCTGGTTCCTGTCGACGGTGGTCGCGGCGACGCCCGGTGAGCCTTTCGAGCCGGACGAAGTGCCGTGGGCGCTCGACACCATCCGCAAGGCCTTTGCCGCCGAGGGGCGCTGGGTGAGTGCCGAGCTGATCGAGGAGGCCAACCCGGGACTGGCCGATGCCTTGGCGGCGAACGGTATGACGATCGTGTCCAGACCGCCTTTGCTGGCCGTCGAGCCTGCTGGGCTGAAGTCGCCGGTCTGGCCGGAGCAGGTCACGGTATCCCTCGTCTCGTCGGTTGAGGAGCAGCTCGAGGTCGATGCCGTGGCCGTCGCGGCGTACGAGGCCGATGAGCTGGCGACCTCGTTCCAGCCGGACGCGGCGAACGGTGGTTGCGTGCTCGTGCGCTGGGACGGCACACCGGTCGCCACGGCCGCCTGGACCGCCGTGGCTGACGGTGTGACCGAGGTCGCCGGCGTCGGCACGCTGCACGAGTATCGCCGGCGTGGCCTGGGAGCGATCGCGACAGCCGAGGCCGCTCGGGCCGCCTTCGAGCATGCGGACGCGTCACTCGCCTGGCTCACGCCGGGCGACGACGGCGCAGATCGCGTGTACCGCAGTATCGGATTCGCGCCCAGCGCAACGGCCGTCCACCTCGGCGATCCCGGCGGTCACCTTGGCAGGTTGCTTTAGGCAACGTCGCTCGGAGACGCTCGCCGGCCCTGTGGGCCGGCCACGCCGAAGAGGCGGAGCAGGCTGGGGCGGAGGGCTGCGGTGGCTTCCTCGGCGGTGAGCCGTCCTGCTCCCACTGCCTCACCGGCGGCGTGACCGAGCGCCATCGTCGCAGCCACCAGCCAGGCAACCGGCAGGGATCGGTCGAACTCCCCGGCCGTCTGGCCTCGGCGGATGAGGCGCTCGAGCAACTCGGTCACGGGCTCGTGACGTTCGGCGTCCCCCGACGAGGCGGCCGGATGGAGGAGCAACGGATAGCGCTCGAAGGTCCGCCAACTGGTGTCGATCAGTCTGAGCAGTGCGTCGGCCGCCGATCCCTTGTCGAGGTCGGCCGCGCTGATCGCCGCGATCGTCTCCGCGCTGATCCGGTCGACGACAGCCCCTAGCAGCCCCTCGCGCGAGGGGAAGTGCGCGTAGACCGTCTGCCGAGTGACGCCGGCCGCCGCCGCGACCGTTTCGACGCTCGCGTCCGGGTGTTCGCCCAGCAGCGTGGTGGCAGCGTCGAGGATCGCGGCCCTGCTGCGATCGGCATCCGCGCGACGACGACGCTTGCGGGCCGGGGTTTGATCAGACACCTTGTCAAGGTTACCGCTTCCATCTTATCTTTGACATCATCGTCAAAGATAAGATGGAAGGAGCAGCAGTGAAGGGTGCGGCAGAGATATCTCCGGCGGAGTTCGTCGAGGAGTTCTTCACTTCGTTCACGCGAGAGATCCTGGCGGGCGCGGATGAGGCGGCGGCCGTGGTGGACCGTTACTACACACCTGACGTCGTGCAGGTGGCGGATGGCATCGCGCTCGACCGGGCCAGGCTGATCGACCACCTCCGCCCGGTCCGCAAGAACGTGGTCGGCTGCCGGTACGAGGTGCACGAGGCGCTGCGGAGCGGGAACCGGATCGCCGCGCGATTCACGATCCACGCGGAGATGCGGAAGGGCCGACGGCTGTCCACTGAGGTCTACCTGTTCGGTGAGGTGAGCCCGGACGGCCGCATCCGTCGTACGGTCCAGGCCACGCGGGCGGCGACGGAGGAACCGGCATGACGAAGCAGACCTACCAGGTGTCCGGGATGACCTGCGGGCATTGCGCCTCCTTCGTGACCGAGGAGGTGGAGCGCATCGCGGGCGTGAGCGCGGTCGCGGTGGATGTGGCGAAGGGTTCGGTGACGGTGACGAGCGATCGCGAGCTGACGGTCGGCGAGGTCAGCGGTGCGGTCGAGGAAGCCGGGTACGAACTTGCCGATGGCAACGGATAGCCCGAAGGTCGTGGGTCAGCCGGTCGGAGGGCTGCCCCACGACCTCTGCGCTCTGCTGCTCCGGTGCGTGAGGGTCAGCGGACGGTGAAGCCGGCGCGGCGGAACGCGTCCGCGAGGTCGCCCTCGTCGAGCGGCGTCTGCTTGTCGGCTCCGCCCGAGCCGCCCCGTGAGGTGCCCTTTGCTTGTGAGCCGCCCCTGCCCTGGGCGCCCCCCCGGCCCTGTCCGCCTTTGCCGCCGCGACGCTGCTCCGGACCGGGGCCCTGACCCGCACCACGGGCTTGACCCGGTCCGCGATTCTGCGAACGGGCCTCGCCGGGACGGGCGCCGCGGTCGGAGCCGGCCGCGCCGGGCTCGTCGTCGAGCCGGAGAGTGAGCGAGATTCGCTGCCGGGGGATGTCGACCTCGAGCACCTTCACCTTGACGATGTCGCCGGGCTTGACCACCTCGCGCGGGTCCTTGACATAGTTCTTCGACAGGGCCGACACGTGGGCCAGGCCGTCCTGGTGCACGCCGATGTCGATGAACGCGCCGAAGGCCGCGACATTCGTGACCTGCCCCTCCAGCCGCATTCCCGGCTTGAGGTCGGCGATCTTGTCGACACCCTCGGCGAAGACGGCCGTCTTGAACGCAGGGCGAGGGTCCCGGCCGGGCTTCTCCAGCTCGGCCAGGATGTCCGTCACGGTGGGCAGGCCGAACGTCTCGTCGACGAAGTCGGACGGCTTCACCGACCTCAGGGTTTGGGTGTTCCCGATCAGCGACCTCAGCTCCTGGCCGGTCGCGGCCAGGATCCGGCGTACGACCGGGTACGCCTCTGGGTGCACGCTGGACGAGTCCAGCGGGTCGTCACCACCGGGTATGCGAAGGAAGCCGGCCGCCTGCTCGAACGCCTTCGGACCGAGCCGCGGCACCTGCTTCAATGCGACGCGCGACCGGAACGGACCATTCTGGTCGCGGTGCCCGACGATGTTGTCCGCGAGGCCCGGGGTGATGCCGGAGACCCGGGTGAGCAGCGGGGCCGAGGCGGTGTTGACGTCCACCCCGACCGCGTTCACGCAGTCCTCGACCACGGCGTCAAGCGAACGGGACAGCGAGTTCTCCGACAGGTCATGCTGGTACTGCCCGACGCCGATCGACTTCGGGTCGATCTTCACCAGCTCGGCCAGGGGATCCTGCAGCCGCCGGGCGATCGAGACCGCGCCACGCAGGGACACGTCCATCCCCGGCAGTTCCTGCGAGGCGAAGGCCGATGCGGAGTAGACCGACGCACCCGCCTCGGACACGACCGCCTTCGTCAGCTTCAGCTCCGGGTGCTTGGCGATCAGCTCGGCGGCCAGCTTGTCCGTCTCGCGTGACGCCGTACCGTTGCCGATGGCAATCAGCTCCACCTGGTGCGCGGCGGCGAGCTGGGCGAGCGTGGCGATCGACCTGTCCCACTGGTTCTGCGGCACGTGCGGGTAGATCACCCCGGTCGCGACGACCTTGCCCGTCGCGTCCACCACGGCCACCTTGACGCCGGTCCGGAAGCCCGGGTCGAGCCCCATGGTGGCGCGCGTGCCGGCCGGTGCGGCCAGCAGCAGGTCGCGCAGGTTCGCCGCGAACACCCGGACGGCCTCGTCCTCGGCGGTCTGGCGCAGCCGCATCCGCAGGTCGATGCCCAGGTGGACCAGGATCTTCGTGCGCCAGGCCCAGCGGACGGTGTCGACCAGCCACCGGTCGGCAGGACGGCCCAGGTTCTCGATGCCGACCTTGCGGGCGATCGTCGCCTCGTACTCGGTCGGTCCGGCGGCGGCCCCGGCCGGATCGGCGTCAGCGGGCTCGGGCTCGATGCTGAGCGACAGGACGTCCTCCTTCTCGCCGCGGAACATCGCCAGGATCCGGTGCGAGGGCATCTTCGTGAACGGCTCGTCGAACTCGAAGTAGTCCGAGAACTTCGCGCCCTGGGTCTCCTTGCCCTCACGCACTGTCGAGGCGAGTCGGCCGCGTGACCAGAGCCGCTCGCGGAGCTCTCCGATCAGGTCCGCATCCTCGGCGAACCGCTCGACCAGGATCGAGCGGGC
>DASTVQ010000171.1:0-12681 GCA_035759015.1 Kribbella sp. | reverse complement strand
GGCGTGCTGGGCCGCGCCGGCCCACGCTCGCCGGCGGCGGCCGTCGACGGAGCTGAAGCTGTCATACCTACGACGCTAGAATCTAGACCATGCTCGAAGTCAAGCCGCAGCAGCCGGTACCCGAGCCCGCTCGCTCCGACTCCCCGGCGGGTCTCAGCATCGCCGAGGCCGCCCGCCGCACCGGGGTCAGCGCGCACACCCTGCGCTACTACGAACGCGCCGGCCTTGTGGTCACCCCCGTCGACCGCACCGCCGGCGGCCGGCGGCGCTACCACCAGCTCGACCTCGACTGGATCGTCGTCTGCACCAAGCTGCGGGCCACCGGAATGCCCATCAAGACCATCCGACGGTACGCCCAGCTCGTATCCGCCGGGCACGGCAACGAGCAGGAACGACTTGCCCTCATGGAGGTCCATCGCGCCGACGTGACCGCCAAGCTCGCTGAGGTGCAAGAAAACCTCAAGCTCATCGACCACAAGATCAACGTCTACCGAGGCCGGCTCACCGCCGGCGACGCCGACCGACTGTGGGCGCCCAACCGCCAAGCTGGTGCCCGCTGAGGAATCGACAGCTGCAGCGGCGATGAGCCTGCTGTGCCCACGGACGTCAGCGTGCGGCGGCGGTAGGTTCCACGCGCGACTCAAGGGATGATCCGCCGGCGCCGCAGGTCCTCGAAGATGCCGAGGAACATCGCCTCCGTGTCGACGTACTCGTGGAACCCGGCGCGGCGGGCCTTCGAGCCGTCGGCGAAGAAGTCGTAGTCCCAGCTGAAGACGAAGTCGGCGAATCCCCACGACGACACCTCCCCGTACGAGGTGGGCGCGAGCCCGTGGTCGGCCTGGAGCTGCTTCCACAGCGGCTCTTTGTCGGCCATCACGTCCTGCAGCGACAGCTGCAACGGCGGCGCGACCTCCAGGTCGAACCAGCGGGCCAGCTTCGGCCACAGCTGGTTCCACCGGAACAGGTCGCCGTTCGTGATGTTGAACGTCTGGTTCGCGCCTGCCGGGTCGGTCGCGGCCCAGACCGTGGCCTTCGCCAGCAGTCCGGCGTCGGTCAGCTCCAGCAGGCTGTCGTAGGCGCCCGGCTTGCCCGGGAAGCGCAGCGGCACGCCCAGCGCCTTCGACATCGAGGCGTAGACCGCGATCGCCACGGCCAGATTCATCGGGTTGCCGAGTGCGACCCCGCCGACGACGGAAGGCCGGAGCGCGGACCAGGTCCAGTCCTTGCCGTGCTGGCGCTGCTCCAGGAAGTGCTGCTGGTCGACGTTGAACTCGGGCGGCAGGTGCGGCGGATCGTCCTCGCGGGCCGGCGTGTTGAACGGTCCCAGGTGCGCGCCGTAGACCTTGTAGCCCTGCATGAGGCTGATGTGCCGGAGGGAGCGCGCGACCGGCTCGACCACCTCGACGACGTTCACCAGCATCGCCAGGTTCGGTGCGACCAGCTCCGCCCAGGTCGGCCGGTCCTGGTACGCCGCGTAGAAGATGTGCGTCACCTCGGTCAGCCCCGACAGCTTGGCCTGCGCGTCGTCGGGATCCAGCAGGTCGACCGCGACATGCCGGACCCGGTCACTCGCGGTGCCGCCACGACGGGACAGGCCGATCACCTGCCAGTCCCGCAGTGACACGAGGTGCTCGACCAGATTCCGGCCGATCACCCCCTGCGCTCCGACGACGAGGGCCACCTTCGCTTCGGTCGTTGTTGTCATGTCCTCAACCCTGGCTTCGCGTCAGCGATTAGTCCAAGGCTTGTTCTTCACCAGAGCCATAAACTGTGCTCATGGCAACGCTGCGGCAGCTCGAGTACCTCGTCACAGTGGTCGATCAGGGTTCGTTCACTCGTGCGGCCGACATGCTGCACGTCACCCAACCGGCCCTCTCCCATCAGATCCGGGTCCTCGAACGGACCACGGGCGGCCCGCTGCTCGAACGACTGCCACGGGGTGTGCGGCTGACGCCGACCGGCCGGGCCATGCTCCCGCATGCCCGGGCCGCTCTGGCCGATGCCGATCGAGCCCGATGCGCGGCGCGGCAGGCGGCCGGTCTGGAGACGGGTGAGCTGCAGATCGCGACCCTCTACTCGATCAGCCTGGGCGTCCTGCCCGCTGCGCTGAAGGCGTGGCGCAAGGCTCACCCCGACGTTGGCATCCGCCTGTTCGAGCACCGGCACACCGATGAGCTCGGCGAGGCGATGAGCGCAGGGCAGGCCGACCTCGCCGTCGGTCCGGCACCGACCGGCTGGGGTGGATCAGTTCGGGAGGTGGGTGTCGAGGAGCTCGTCGTGGTGGTGGCGGCCGACGATCCGGCGGCCGGAGCCACCACGATCGCCCTGGCCGAGCTGGCCGACCGGAGCTGGGTGCACTACACGCCCGGGCACGGGCTGGCCGACGTGCTCAACCGCGCGTGCGCCCAGGCCGGCTTCGAGCCGAGGCCCGCCGTCCACACCGAGCAGACCGCCGCCGCACCCGCGCTGGCCGCTGCCGGACTCGGCCCTGCGCTGGTCCCCGCGAACATCCTGCCGGCGAGCTTCGATGGGCACCTGCTGCGGCCGGATCCACCTGTCTGCCGGACCCTGACGGCGTACACGCGGGGTGAGCCCGATCCCCTGGCCGCGGCGTTCATCGACGTACTCACTGATCACGCCCAACTGCTTCCCGACCACGTCGCCAAGCGGCTGGACCTGGTCGCGACCTAGTCCTGATGGTTGTTGGCGACGATGACGGCGATCGGAGGGATAACCGCGGCCACGATGCTCATCGCGATCGCCGCCGGGATCGAGAAGTAGCGCACCACGAACCAGGCCAGCCCGATCAGGCCGAGGCAGGTCCCCATCAGCCAGAAGTACGCACGCCTGTTGTCGAAATGACGCATCCGGCGCTCCTCGTCCCGGTCAGACCTCTGCTGGGAGGGCCAGGTGCGCGAGTGCGTCCACCAGCGGGGCGACCTCCGGCAGCGCGGCAGCCTTCTCGAGTGCCGCAGAGAGGACGCCGTCGTGCGTCGGACGGGCCTCGGCAAGCAGGTCGCGACCCGCCTGGGTGACTTCCGTGTAGATGCCCCGGCGGTCCGTCGGACACAGATACCGCTGGAGCAGCCCGCGATCCTCCAGCCGGTTCACCAGCCGAGTCGTGGCCGACTGGCTCAGCACGACCGCGTTGGACAACTGGTTCATGCGCAGGTGGTAGTCGTCCTGCCGCGCGAGCACGTCCAGGACGCTGTACTCGCTGACTGAAAGCCCGTGGCTGCGCTGCAGGGCGCGCTCCAGCTCGTCCTCGATCCGCGCGTGCAGGGCGGCAAGAGTGCGCCACCCCTGCGCTCGCGCCTCGACGGCGTCATCCGCTACTCCCACGGGTCCTCCTCCAACGGCGCAGCTTGAACCCACCCTTGCATGAAGCAGCATTACGCTCGTGCAATAGTCCGCGTGTGCAACTATCGCGCACGCCGGTAACAGTCATAAGACTACTTCGAGGAGAAGACCGCTCATGTCTGCCGCTCTCCTGGCGCTGGCCATCGGTGCTTTCGGCATGGGCACCACCGAGTTCGTCATCATGGGTCTGCTGCCCGAGGTCGCCACCGACTTCGGGGCCAGCATTCCCTCGTACGGCGTGCTGATGACCGGGCGGATCGTGGCCGCGCTGTCGCACGGCGCCTTCTTCGGGGTCGGCTCGGTGGTCGCCGCCTCATTGGTGCCGAAGGCCAGGCAGGCGAGCGCGATCGCGCTGATGTTCACCGGCCTCACCGAGGCGAATGCTCGGCATCCCCGCCTGCTGGACTCGTCAGAGATCCGCGAACGCCGACGTCGGCGACTCGAAGGCATCGGCGACGAAACGGAGGAAGCCCGCCGCGGTGCCGCCGTCGCAGACCCGGTGGTCGAAGACGAGCGACAACTGCGTCAGCTTGCGGACTACCACCGCGCCATCGACGACCCAGGGCCGGTCCATGATCCGGCCGACCCCGAGGATCGCGACCTGCGGGTGATTGATGATCGCCGCGCTGCCGTCGACACCGAAACTGCCGTAGTTGTTCAGGGTGAACGTTCCGCTGGACAACTCCCTCGCCGTCAGTCGCCCGTCGCGTGCGGCCGCGGTCAGCCGCCGGATCTCGGCGTCCAGGCCGCGGGCCGTCATCGCCTGGGCTCCCACCACTGCCGGTACGACGAGCCCGCGCTCGGTCTGAGTGGCGAGTCCGAGGTTGACGCCGTCGTACTGGACGAGCTCCTCGCGTTCGGTGTCGACCTCGCCGTTGAGCTCGGGGTACCTCTGCAGGCCGGCGACGACGAAGCGCGCCATCAGGGCGAGCAGGCCGGGGCCGGGGTCAGATGTCGTACGCAACGAGTCGCGGAGGTCGACGAGCGCGGTGGCATCGACGTCCACCCAGGTCGTGGCCTCGGGGATCTCCGTGCGGCTGCGGCTCAGGGTGGCCGCGACAGCCTTCCGGAAGCCGCTCATCGGGGTCCGGAGCAGCACCGGCAGGCCGGTTCGGCTGTCCGTTGCTGCGGGCCTCGACGAGGGCGTCGACGGGGGCGGCGGCGCGATAGCGGACTCCACGTCTCGGCGGGTGATGACGCCACCGGCGCCGGAACCGGTCAACTGAGTGAGGTCCACCTTCGCGTCGCGGGCCAAGCGTCGTACCAGCGGGGAGATCACCAACGGGACGCCCGTGGGCGCGGGTGCTGAGGACTCCATCCTCATGGCCCGCGGCTTGCGGCGGCGGGTCGGGGCGCCGCCCTCCGGCGTTCCATAGCCGATCAGGACATTGCCGGAGCCCGCCTGCTCCTCCTCACGATAGGCCTCGGCCGCCTGGTCGTTCGCCACTGGAGCTGCGCTTTCCGGCAGGCTGCCGATGGTGATCAGCGGCTTGCCGACATCGATCTTGCCGCCTTCCTCGCCGTGCAGCTCGGCCACGACTCCCGCGTATGGGGACGGCACCTCGACGATCGACTTGGCCGTCTCGACCTCGACGACCGGCGCGTCGACCGCGACGACATCCCCGACGGTGACGAGCCAGCGGACCACTTCGGCCTCCGTCAGGCCTTCACCGAGGTCGGGCAGCAGGAAGGTCTGTACCGTCACGAGTCCTCCCACTGCAGATCGTCCACGGTGTCGAGGATCCGGTCCACGCCCGGAAGGTGATGCCGCTCCAGCTTCGGCGGCGGGTACGGGATGTCGAACCCGGTGACCCGGCGGATCGGCGCGGCCAGCGAGTGGAAGCACCGTTCGGTGACCCGGGCAACGATCTCCGACGACACGCTGGCGAAGCCGGTCGCCTCGGCTACGACGACGGCCCGCCCGGTGCTCCGGACGGCCGCACAGACGGTCTCGTCGTCGAACGGCACGATCGAGCGCAGGTCGACCACCTGCAGCTGCCGCCCCTCGGCCGCCGCGACCTCTGCCGCCTCCAGCGCGACCGGCACCGCCGGGCCGTACGCGATCAGGGTCGCGTCCGAGCCCTCGCGCCGTACGACGGCCTTGCCGATGCCGGGCTCGTCCTGCGCGAGGTCGACCTCCTCCTTGGCCCAGTAGAGCTTCTTGGGCTCCATGAAGACCACCGGGTCGGGGAACTCGATTGCCCTGCGCAACAAGGTGTAGGCGTCGGCGACGGTCGCGGGCGCGACGACCGTCAACCCCGGCGTGTGGGCGTAGTAGCTCTCGGACGAGTCGCAGTGGTGCTCGACCCCGCCGATGCCCCCGGCGTACGGGACGCGGATGACCATCGGCAGCGTGACCTTGCCCCGGGTCCGGTTGCGCATCTTCGCGACATGGCTGACCACCTGTTCGAACGCCGGGTAGGCGAACGCGTCGAACTGCATCTCCACGACGGGACGCATCCCGTTCATGGCCAGGCCGACGGCCATCCCCACGATGCCCGACTCTGCCAGCGGGGTGTCGAAGCAACGGTTCTCGCCGAACTGGGCGGTCAGACCGTCGGTGATCCGGAACACCCCGCCGAGCGCGCCGACGTCCTCACCGAACATCAGCACGGACTCGTCGGCCGCCATCGCGTCCCGCAGCGCCTGGTTGAGCGCCTGGGCCATGGTGAGCTTGGTGTGCGTCATCTCGTCAGGCCTCCTCTCGCGCCAGCTCGTCCTGCAGGAAGGCCGCCTGCTCGCGCAATTGCCTGGTCGGCTGCGCGTAGACGTTCGCGAAGAGCTCGGCCGGATCCGGCGCGACGTCCGTCATCAGCCCGTCGCGTAGTGCGGCCGCGATCCCGTCGGCCCGCGCCTCCGCCTCCTGACGTCCGCGGTCGTCCAGCAGCCCCGCTGCGGTGAGGTATGCGTCGAGCCGCTTCAGCGGATCGCGGGCCAGCCAGGGCGTGACCTCGTCCTCGTCGCGATACCGGCTGGGGTCGTCGGCATTGGTGTGCGCCTGTACGCGGTACGTGTGCGCCTCGATCAGCTGCGGACCTTCCCCGGCTCGCGCCCGCCCGACGGCCGTGCCCAGAACGGCGAGCAGGCCGGCGAGGTCGTTGCCGTCGACCCGCTCCGCCGGTACGCCGTACCCGATCCCCTTGTGCGCGAGTGACGGCGCCACCGTCTGTCGGGACAGCGGGACGGAGATCGCGTACTCGTTGTTCTGGATGAAGAAGACCACCGGCGCCTGGAACACAGCCGCGAAGTTCAGCGCCTCGTGGAAGTCCCCCTCGCTGGTCGCCCCATCACCGCACAGCGCCATCACGACCGTGCTCTCGCCCCGCAACTTCGCCGCATACGCGACGCCCACCGCATGCAGCAGCTGGGTGGCCAACGGCGTGGCCTGTGGTGCCACCTTGCGCTCGTGCGGGTCGTACCCGGAGTGCCAGTCACCGCGCAGCAGCGTCAGCGTCTCGATCGGGTCGACGCCTCGGCTCATGATCGCGACCGTGTCCCGATAGGTCGGGAACAACCAGTCCTGGTCCGCCAGCACCATCGTGGCCGCGACCTGGCAAGCCTCCTGGCCGTGTGACGACGGATAGACCGCAAGCCGCCCCTGGCGGACGAGCGCCCCGGCCTGGTCGTTGATCCTGCGGCCGGCCACCAGCTCGGCATACCCCTTCTGCAGCTGCGCCACGGCCGGCAGCCCGTACGACGCGTGCTGATGCGGTACGCCTTGCTCGTCGATCAGCTGAACGGGGCTCTCGGAGGGGAGCAAGCGCTCTTCGATGGTGGCCATGAACCCTCCTGCACCGGAGACGGACGGATGCCTCATCGTCGTCCTTCCGGCCAATCGGATCCATCCCTGGCGCAGATGCGAGACTGTTGGTCGGCCGAGCGAAGAGACGGGAGCAAAATGTCCGATCAGGTGCCCGTACTGGCGGGTGAGTCTGGACAGATGGCCGGGGGCCCGGACGAGGTGGATCGGCGGATCATCGCCGAGCTCACCGCGGACGGGCGGCTGTCGATGCGAGCGCTGGCGGAGAAGGTCCACATCTCCCGCGCCAACGCCTACGCCCGGGTCGAACGGCTGACCCGCACCGGGGTCATCACCGGCTTCACCGCGACGGTCGATCCGTTCAAGCTCGGCCTGGCCACCTCTGCGTACGTGACACTGAGCCTCCGTCAGAGCTCGTGGCGTACCTTGCGCGACCAGCTGCGCCGTATCCCGGAGGTGAAGCACATCGCCCTCGTGGGTGGTGCCTTCGACGCGATCCTGTTGGTACGTGCCGCCGACAACGCCGGCCTGCGCAGGGTCGTCATGGAGGACCTCCAAGCCATCCCCGAGGTCCTCGGCACCCAGACCGCGCTGGTCTTCGAGGACCTCGGCAACCCGTGAGGCGGGATCCGGCTCATGCTCCGCGGCGGCGTTGCCGCTCGCCGTACGAGCGGAAGCGCGGAGGAAGTCCACCTCGCGGAAGGCCGGCCAGGTGCTGTTCAACGCGGGGCCGGACCCGGACCGGCCGGACCCGGACAATCCGCTGGCGACCGTCTCGCTGGCCGAGTTCCGTACGACGGTCTGCCGTTAGATCACTGCGCCGAGGCCGCCTGACGGGCGAACGCGACACTCTCGCGAAGCAGACCCAGCACCACCTCGAGCTCGCTATCGTCACGTGGTCCGTAGACCATGATCTCGGTCTCGCGCTCCGCATAGCCGTGGGGCTCTCCCCAGCCCAGCTCGCATACCTCGACGGCTCGTTCGGGCGGCAGGCACAGGTGGATGCTCGTGTCCGTCACGCCATGAAGGTGAGCCGGTTCGAGCGGCGCCTTCGGAGCCAATGATGCCTCGGGCACGTGTACCTGCGTGAGATCCTCGAACAACAATGCACGTGACGAAACGGGTGACACCTGGCTCCTGCCCTCGACCACATACGGCAATCGGAACGCCTCGTAGACCAGTCGCCCCCACAGCTGTGGCGGTGCTTGCTGGTCGAGCTGGGCGTGCGGCCCGGACGTCGTGGTGCGAGGGCGCGGTCCTTGCCGTTTCGAAAGCGTCACCGCGTCAGGCTAACCCGCTATCAGGGGCCTTTCCGGCCGTGATGTGTGAGGATGCCGGGATGGTTGAGCCGTTCGTCAAACGTCGGGAACGACCGATTCCCGGTTCGATCCCCGACGTCCTGCAGATGTTCGTCGCCGAGGTCCGCTTCTACCGCGAGATAGCGCCGGTCGTCGGCGTTCGGGTACCCGAATGCCTGCACGCGGAGGAGGAAGACGGCGCGACGCTGTTGCTGCTGGAGAATCTGTCCGAGTGGCGGCAGGGTGCCGAACCAGCCGCTGCGGCACGCCTGTTGGCCGGGATGCACCAGCAATGGCAGGGCGTGGCCGGCGACCGTTGGCCCTGGCTGCGCCGCCCGGACGCCGGGATCGACGTGGTCGCCGCCTACTTCGACGAGACCTGGCCGAAGGTGGCGAGCAGGCCGGACTGCACGGCCGTCGTACGCAATCTCGGTGACCGGCTCGTCGGTCGCATCCCCGCGGTCGAAGGGGTTGCGGCAGTCAGCGGCCCACCCACCCTCGTGCACGGCGACGCGTCGATGCGGAACATCCGGACCGGCCCGGCCGGAGAGGTTGCGTTGATCGACTGGGAAGACGTCGGGTCAGCACCAGGCGTAGCGGACCTGGCGTGGCTGCTGGTGTCGTCCGTCGAGCCGAAGCAGTGGGACGAAACCATCGCGGCGTACGGCCGGACAGTCGGGCTCAGGGAGGCTCTGGCGGCAGCGGCGTCTCAGGGGATCCTGTCACTCGCCAACACACCGCCCGAGTCGGACGAGGCGACCGACTGGGTCCGGCGGATCGAGGAGGCCGCCCGCCGGCTGACCTGACTGCATGCGCGGAGCTTTGCGGAGGAACGGAGCGGCCGGTGTCCGCAACGCACCTGCAGAGCTACATTCCAGGGATGAGCTTCGACGTTACGGCCGATGCGTACGCGCGATTCATGGGGCAGTACTCCGAGCCTCTGGCTGTGCAGTTCGCGGTATTCGCTCAGGTGCGGGCGGGTCAGCGGGCGCTCGATGTCGGGTGCGGGCCCGGTGCGCTGACCGCGGAACTGGTGGATCGGCTGGGTGCGACGGCAGTCTCGGCGATCGACCCCTCGCCTCCGTTCGTCGACGCGATCCGCGAACGCTTTCCCGAGGTCGACGCGCGCTCGGGGGTTGCGGAGGACCTGCCCTTTCCGGACGACGGCTTCGATGTCGCGCTCGCCCAGCTGGTCGTCCATTTCATGACAGACCCGGTGGCGGGGCTGCGTGAGATGGCGAGGGTCACCCGGCCCGACGGGACTGTCGCAGCCTGCGTGTGGGACCACGCCGGCGGCAGTGGTCCGCTTGCCACCTTCTGGCGCGCCGCGCGCGACATCGATCCGCAGGTGCACGACGAGTCCGGGCTCGCGGGCGCTCGGGAGGGTCACTTGGCCGAACTGTGCGAGGCCGCCGGCCTGGAGCAGGTCGAGCCCACGACGCTGACGGTCAAGGTCCGGTTCGCGACGTTCACCGACTGGTGGGAGCCCTTCACGCTCGGCGTCGGGCCGGCGGGCGCGTATGTCGCCGCGCTGGATCAGGAGCAGCGCGGTGCTTTGAGGGATCGATGCGCGCAGCTCCTCCCGGAGGCGCCGTTCGAGGTGGCCGCCTCCGCCTGGAGTGTGCGCGCTCGCGCCTGATGCGTCGCCGGGAGCCCCGTGGATCAGGTCGTCTGCGGATCAGGTCGTCTGCGCGATGTTGACCATCCAGCCGATCCCGAACTTGTCGACGCACATCCCGAACTCATCGCCCCACATCTGCTTCTCCAGTGGAACCGATACGGTGCCGCCGTCGGACAGATTCTCCCAGTAAGCCCTCAGCTCGTCGGCGTCGTCGCCGCTCAGGCTCACCGAGATGTTGTCGCCGGGGGTGTGGGACATCTCGGCCGGGGTGTCCGCGGCCATCAATGTGAAGCCGCTGTCGGTCTCGAGCATGCCGTGCATGATCTTGTCGGCGTCCGGTGAGTCCTGTGCGCCGAACTCGCCGAAAGTGTTGAGTGTCAGCGTGCCGCCGAAGACTTCTTGGTAGAACTCCATGGCTTGCCGCGCGTTGTCACTGAAGCTGATGTACGGGTTGAGACGAGACGCCATCGGATCCTCCCCACGTTGGGTAACGGTCGGTTCTTGCAGACTAGCCCCGGGTTCCGACAACCCGCGAGAGCCACCCGACAGATCCCCGGTGGGACGGTCCTTCGCTGTTACCGATGGCCCCCGGCCGCCTCGCCGGTCGGTAGGTACACCTGGAGGCCGATCGTTTCGTTCGGCGGCGCGAGCAGGGTGTAGTCCGACGCGAAGTCAAGGCCACACGCACTCAGCGCCCGGACCTCCCGGTTGGTCACCTTGCGGTTGAACAGCAGAATCGGCGCACGCGAGCCCCACCAGGGCCGGCCACTCGTGCAGTCCGCTTCGATCCCGGCCGCTGTCCGATCCGGCTCTCTGGGTGAGACCCACGCTTCTCCTACCGGTCTGCCATCCAGGAGGAGCACGATGCCGGCGATCTTGTCGAACGCCAGCACGGCCCGCCCCGGAGGCTGCGTATACGGCCGCAGGCGTTCGTACAGGCTTGTGTAACCCTCCGCCGTGGCGCGATCGAGCTTGATCGATGCGAGCGAAGGAACCCCGGACGCGGTCGTCGTCAACTGCGAGTGGGCGAAGGACCGGTACGGGTTCAGCCAGAGTCCGCCGAAGGAGATCGACGCAACCGCCAAGATGGCGGCCGCCGCCACCGTCGCGGTCATCGCCCGGGCCACCCTCGGCGCCGCCTCGATGCCGGTGATCACTGCCAGCATGAGGGCCATCCAGGCCGCGAAGGCGTTGAACCCGATCGTGTACAGCGCGCTATTGGTACCGAAGGCGTGGACCAGCGGCAATACCGTCAGCAGCCCGAGGATGACCCAGCCTCGGACCTTCTCCTTGGCGACTGAGGACCTGGATGACGGCTCGGGGTTGCGACGCAACCGATCGACCAGCATCACCACGACGACCGTCACCAGCGTGAACACCACGGCGGCGAGCAGAGTGACGGTGTAGCGGGTCATGTTGACCGGGCCGCCGCCGAGGCCGCCATCGTTCAGCGCCCGCCAGATCGACAGGCCGATGCCCACCATGCCGAGCACCCAAGCCGCCCGGCGTACGAGTGGTTGGTGGCTGACAGCGGCAACCACTGCTGCCACGAGTAGCAGCGTGTGCTGTCGCACCGTCTCGAGTAACAGTTCGAAGCCCGTCGACCAGTACATGCCCAGCAGATCGCTCGGCGAGTGGGACGTGTTGGCGATGAGCCGGTTGACCGCGAAGATCCCCGGGATCGCCACGTTCAACGAGACGACGAGCAGATGCATCAGCCCTGCGGTGATCACCGATCCCACGAACGCCCAGGCAATGCCACGGGCAACGCTACGAATGCCTTGCGCGGCCAGCACCACGATCGCCGACAGCGCGATGAGTGAGATCACCACGATCGAGGACCACTTCGCCACAACCATGACGGTCATCACGCAACCCGTTGCCGCGGGCACCCAAGCCGTGACCTTGGCACCCCGGTCCACAGCTACCGCCGCCCACAAGACGCCCGACGTCGCCAGCAGCGACCCGAGGAGGACCACGTCGTTGTAGCCGGGGCTGAGCGGGAGCCAGCTGAAACACATGCCACCGGCGGCGAGGATGGTCATAATGCCGGCGGCCTCCCAGAGCGGCGTGTTCGGCGCCTCGGGTCGGCGCAGCCGGAGCCAGCGCACGAAGCTCCAGCCGAACAGGACGTGGATGCCGACAACCGTCACCAGGCGGAACAGGCGCAGGCTC
This sequence comes from Kribbella sp., assembly GCA_035759015.1. GTDB lineage: Bacteria > Actinomycetota > Actinomycetes > Propionibacteriales > Kribbellaceae > Kribbella. The sequence continues at coordinate 467 of DASTVQ010000171.1, read as the reverse complement.
GCGATGTCATAGCCAAGCGCCTCGAAGATCGGGCCATAGATGTACTGGACTCCGGTGGGCGCCAGGTGGTTGCTGCTCCACCACCGGTACGAGAGCAGGTAGTAGCCCTCATCGGTGATGTCGAAGCCGTAGCCTGCGGTCAGGATCGCAGCCCCGATCCACACCGCGGCCACCGCGCCGGCGACGACGACCGCCAGCGCGAGCACTCCCCTCACCGCGGAAGACACGGGGACAGACTGACGCGGCCGTTCCGGCGAGTCGTCGTCCACACGTGCTGGGAGGATCGTTGCGTCCACCGGAAGACTGTAGCCGCATGCCGGCGCCAACGGCCGTTACCGCGGCCCTCGATAGAACTCGACGGAGCGACCGACGCCCTCGGCACATGGATTGACTTGCGGCGCGGAGAACATGCGCATGCCGGTAGCAGCGTGCACGACCGCCCTCGAGGCTATGGAACCTACGCCCTT
>DASTVQ010000170.1:0-20556 GCA_035759015.1 Kribbella sp. | reverse complement strand
CGTTGACCGGAACCCTGAGCGGTTGGCGCCGTAGGCGGGGTTGACCCCGGTTGTGGTGGGTTCTCCCGGTGTAGGCGGCGGGGTAACGCGCCACGGGCCGGGGTATCCCATCGTGTGGCGGGAGGCGCGGCTTGTGGCTGGCGTTGACCGGGGCCTTGAGCCGTCGGCGCCGTAGGCGGGGTTCACCCCGGCTGTGGTGGGTTCTCCCGGTGTGGGCGGCGGCATATCCCGCGCAGGCCGGGGTAACCCGCCACGGGCCGGGTACCCCACCGTGTGGCGCGAGGCACGGCTTGTGGCCGGCGTTGACCGGAACCCTGAGCGGTTGGCGCCGTAGGCGGGGTTGACCCCGGTTGTGGTGGGTTCTCCCGGTGTAGGCGGCGGGGTAACGCGCTACGGGCCGGGGTATCCCACCGTGTGGCGGGAGGCGCGGCGTGTGGCTGGCGTTGACCGGGGCCCTGAGCCGTCGGCCCTGAGCCGTCGGCGCCGTAGGCTGGGTTGACCCGGCCGGGGTGGGTTCCCGGTGGGCGGCGGGATAACCCACAGCCGGACGGGGTGTCCGCCGGCGTCTGGTGCCGGGTCAGGCGTCGATGACGATGGGGATGACTACCGGGCGGCGGCGCCAGGTCCGGTACGTCCAGCTGCCGACTGCGCGGCCGATCAGCTCCTCCAGCTGGTGCGCCTCGCCGATGCCCTCGTCGGCGGCCCGGCCCAGCGCCTCCTCGATCACCGGGATGACGGCCTTGAACGTGGTGTCGTCGTGGACGAATCCCCGGGCCAGGAAGTCCGGCGGCTCGGCCAGCTTGCCGGTGTTGGCGTCGACGATCAGGACGACCGTGACCACACCCTCCTCGGCGAGCGCGCGTCGGTCCTTCAGCGATGCTTCGGTGACGCCGCCCACCGTCATCGCGTCGACGTACACGTAACCGGCCTCGACGGTCCCGGTGATGCGGGCCCGGCCCCTGTCCAGGTCCACCACCACGCCGTCCTCGGCGATGATCACGCGATCGGCCGGCACACCGGTGCTGACGGCCAGCTCGGCGTTGGCCTTCAGGTGTCGGAACTCGCCGTGCACGGGCATCACGTTGCGAGGCTTGACCAGGTTGTAGCAGTAGACGAGCTCGCCGGCGCTGGCATGGCCGGAGACGTGCACCTTGGCATTGCCCTTGTGGACGACGTTCGCTCCCCACCGGGTCAGGCCGTTGATGACGGCGTAGATCGCGCTCTCGTTGCCGGGGATCAGTGAGCTGGCCATCAGCACGGTGTCGCCCTGGCCGATCCGGATCATGTGGTCACGGTTCGCCATCCGGGACAGGGCGGCCATCGGTTCGCCCTGGGAGCCGGTGCAGACCAGGGTGACCTTGTGGTCGGGCAGCTTCTCGAGCGCCTTGAGGTCGACGATCAGGCCCTTGGGGATCTTGAGGTAGCCGAGGTCGCCCGCGATGCCCATGTTGCGCACCATCGAGCGGCCGACGAACCCCACCTTGCGCCCGTTGGCCTTGGCGGCGTCGAGGACCTGCTGGATCCGGTGCACGTGGCTGGCGAAGCTGGACACGATGATGCGCCCCGGCGCGGTCCGGAACACCGACTCGATCGCCGGGCCGAGGTCCTTCTCGGCGGTGGTGAAACCCGGTACGTCGGCGTTGGTGGAGTCGGTCAGGAACAGGTCGACGCCCTCCTCGCCGAGCCGGGCGAAGCCACGCAGGTCGGTGAGCCGGCGGTCCAGCGGGAACTGGTCCATCTTGAAGTCGCCGGTGTGCAGCACGACGCCGGCCTTGGTCCGGATCGCCACCGCGAGGCCGTCGGGGATGGAGTGGTTGACGGCGAGGAAGTCGCACTCGAACGGCCCGAGCCGGCGCCGGTCGCCCTCCTTGACCTCGACCGCGTTCGGCTTGAGCCGGTGCTCCTTGAGCTTCGCGGTCAGGAAGCCGAGGGTCAGCTTGGAACCGACCACCGGGATGTTGGCGCGTTCCTTCAGCAGGTACGGCACGCCGCCGATGTGGTCTTCGTGGCCGTGCGTCAACACGATCGCGTCGATCTTGTCCAGCCGGTCCCGGATCCAGCTGAAGTCCGGCAGGATGACGTCGACGCCGGGCTGGTGCTCCTCGGGGAACAGCACCCCGCAGTCCACCACCAGCAGGCGGCCCCGGTGCTCGAAGACGGTCATGTTACGACCGATCTCGCCCAGGCCTCCCAGGGCGACGACGCGCAGGGCGCCGTCGGCAAGTCGGGGTGGTGGGCCGAGCTCGGGATGCGGATGACTCATGACTCGACCGTATCCGAGCGGGTCGGTCGGATACGGCACCGACCGGGCTTTGTCATGGTCAGGACCTCAGCCGTCGACGCCGACCAGGTCCACCCCGGCGGACTCCTGGGCGACCTCCTCGACCGATCGATCGGGCAGCGGTGGCGGCGTCCCGCCCCAGGCCGGGCAGAGCGCCTTGTGGTCACACCACTCGCACAGTGGACCCGGGCTGGGCCGCCAGTCACCTGACTCCAGTGCGCGTGTGATTGCCGTCCACAGGGCCGACACCTTGCGCTCGCAGGCCAGCAGATCCGCCTCGTCCGGGACGTAGCGGACGATCTCGCCGTTGCCCAGGTAGACAAGCTGGAGCATCGACGGCACGACCCCCCGCAGCCGCCACAGCACCAACGCGTAGAACTTCATCTGGAACAGCGCCTTGGCCTCGAAGAACTCCGACGGCGACCGGCCGGTCTTGTAGTCGACCACCCGGATCTCCCCGGTGGGCGCGACGTCCAGACGGTCGACGTACCCCCGCAGGGTCAGGCCCGAGGCGAGCTCGGCCTCGACGTACAGCTCGCGCTCGGCGGGCTCCAGCAGGTTCGGGTCCTCGAGAGTGAAGTAGCTGCCGAGCAGTTGATGGGCCTCGGCCAGCCAGTTGGCCAGGTCCTCGCCGGATGCGTCGTCCGCGAAAAGCTCCGCCACCGCCGGCTCGGCGGCCAGCACCTGCTGCCACTGCGGCTCGACCAGCCCGACCGCCTGCTCGAGCGTGCGCTGGCCGCGCGGGAGGTCGTACAGGCGCTCGAGCACGCCATGCACCACGGTGCCGCGGACGGCGGCCGAGGACGGTTTCTCCGGCAGCCGGTCGATCACCCGGAAGCGATACTTGAGCGGGCAGCTCATGAAGTCCGCGGCCCGGGACGGGGACAACGCCCCGCGCGGGTGTCCGTGCTCGTCGATCGCTGCAGTCACGCTCATGACCGTCAGGCTAAATGAGCCCGCCGACAGTGTCGGCACACCTCGCCGCGGTATCGGTCGGAAACGAACCGCGTGAGCTCACAGCGAACTCCCAGGAGACTCCCGGCAAACCACCGGTGCCAGTCGTCACGATGGACGGCAGGCGGCCGACCGGGCCGGCCAGACCTGACGGAGGACGAGATGACGCACCCGCACGAACACGACCTGGGCCTGCTGCACGACCTGGGCACGCTCCGCCGGCGCAACGCTCTGCGCCTCTTCGCGGGCGTGGGCCTCGCCGCCCTGGCCGGTTGCGCCGACGACAAGACCACCAGCTCGCCGCCTGCCACCGCTCCCTCGACCACAGTGGCGGGCCCGTCGTCCGGCAGCACGACCCGTACGGCGGCCTGTGCCGACGAGATCCCCACCGAGACGGCGGGCCCGTACCCGGGCGACGGGTCGAACGGCCCGAACGTGCTGACCGAGAGCGGCATCGTCCGCAGCGACCTGACCAAGAGCTTCGGCTCGTCGTCCGGCGTGGCCGACGGTGTTCCGTTGACGGTCGAGCTCGTCGTGCAGGACAGTGAGAAGTGCGCGGCCCTTCCCGGGGCGGCGGTCTACCTGTGGCACTGCGACGCCCAGGGCCGGTACTCGCTCTACTCCGACGGTGCTCAGAACGAGAACTACCTCCGCGGCGTCCAGGCCGCGGATGCGAGCGGCAAGGTCACGTTCACGACGATCTTCCCGGCGGCCTACTCCGGACGTTGGCCGCACATCCACTTCGAGGTCTACTCGAGCCTTTCCGAAGCGACCGCCGCCGGAAAGATCAGCGCTACCTCACAGCTGGCTCTGCCGGCCGAACCCTGCCACGCCGTCTACGCCTCCACGGGGTACGACGGCAGCGCGGAGAACCTGTCGCGTACCTCCCTGGAGCAGGACAACGTGTTCGGCGACGATGGCGGCGTACGGCAGCTCGCGACAGCCAGTGGCAGCGTGCAGGACGGATACGTAGCCCGGCTCACCGTGGCCGTGTGACGTCCGGTAACCGTCTGGGCAGTAGCGTTGCACCCGATGTCAGAGCCGCGTGATCCCCATGCCCCGACCCAGCCGTCCGGCCCACCGCCAGGCACCTGGGTGCTCGGCCGTGTGAAGGGGATCCGGCTGACCATGCGGGTGACCTGGATCCCGGTCGCGGTACTGCTGGCCGTCGTCTTCTCCAGCGCGTTCGAGCAGCAGTTCCCGTACCTGGGCAGCTGGCGCTACGTCGCGTCCTTCGCCTTCGTGGTCGCGTTCACCCTGTCGATCCTGATCCACGAGCTGGCCCACGCGCTGGTCGCGCTGGGGTTCAAGATCCAGGTGACCGAGATCAACCTGGGCTTCTTCGCGGCCGGCACCCACATCGAGGGGGAGCGCAAGTCCCCGTTCGAGGAGTTCGCCATCTCGGTGGTCGGGCCGATCGCCTCGCTGGTCGTCGGCGGACTCGCCTACCTCGGGTCCCGGTCGCTGGACGAGGGCGTGGCCGAGGTCGCTCTGTTCGAGCTGGCCGTGGCGAACCTGATCGTGGGCGCGACCAACCTGCTGCCCGGCCTGCCGTTGGACGGCGGCTGGGTACTGCGTGCCGTGGTCTGGAAGCTCAGCGGCAACATGCACACCGGCACCATCGCCGCCGCCTGGGCCGGCCGGATCCTGGCCGTCGCGGTGCTGGTGGCGCCCGTGTACCTCGAGGAGGTGCTGAACCGGCCCCCGAGCGTCGTCGACTTCGTCATCGCACTGGCCGTCGGCTTCTTCCTCTGGATGGGCTCGACCGCTTCGCTGATGCAGGCCCGGATGCGCCGCAAGCTGCCCGCCCTGCAGGTCCGGACGCTGGCCCGCCGCGCGGTCGCGGTCCATGCCAGTACGCCGGTGTCGGAGGCGATCCGGCTGGCCGGCGAACAGCAGGCCGGAGCGGTCGTCGTGATCGACGGCGAGGGCAAGCCACATGCCCTGGTGTCCGAAAAGGCGGTGAACGCGGTGGCACCGGCCCAGCGACCGTGGATCAGCAGCGCGGAGGTGGCGGTCCGGATCGACGCCGGCCACATCCTCGGCGTGAACGACACCGGCGAGGAGATCCTGGCGACGATGAGGGCCCACCCGGCCTCGGAGTACCTGGTCCTCGACGCGAACGGTCAGGTCTACGGTGTCCTGGCGACCGCGGACGTCGAGCAAGCGTTCCGCAACCGCTGAGCTGTTTGGGTGAAGCGCGCCCGACCCCCGGATCTGGGGACGGGTGAAGCAGGCGCCGGACAAGGTTGTAGTCGTCCAAAGGCCCCGTTGGTCGGCCGTAGGCCCGGAGCGGCCGTTGACCGCAGGGTGGGGTGCGGGTCAGCCGGGGAGCCGTCGGCGGCGGACAGTAGTCTGATCGCCCTATGTCAGACCTTCGCGATTTTCCCGACGCGTCCTTCTCCGGGGTCCACCACGGGCCGTTGCAGCCGGGGGAGTGGATCACGTTGTCCGACCCGAAGGGGCGGCGGCACTCGGTCCTGCTGGAGCGGGGCAAGATCTTCCACACGACGAAGGGTGGGATCAGCCACGACGAGCTGATCGACGGGCCGGATGCCGTGGTGGTCAGGTCGAACGGTGGCGTGGAGTACCTGGCGCTCCGGCCGCTGATGTCGGACTACTCCGTGTCGATGCCGCGGGGTGCGGCGGTGATCTACCCGAAGGACACCGCGCAGATCATCACCATGGTCGACATCTTCCCGGGGGCGAAGGTGATCGAGGCCGGGGCGGGCTCGGGCGCGCTCACCACCGCGTTGCTGCGCGCGGTGGGCATCAACGGTTCGGTTGTCTCGTACGAGCGGCGCGCGGACTTCGCCGAGGTGGCTCGGCGCAACGTGACGAACTTCTTCGGTGCCGAGCACCCGGCGTGGCGCCTCGTGGTCGGGGACCTGGTGGAGTCCCTCGACGTGACGGACGCGGACCGCGTCGTGCTGGACATGCTGGCCCCCTGGGAGTGCGTGGACGCCGTCGCGGGTGCCCTGGTGCCGGGCGGGGTCGTGTGCGCGTACGTCGCCACGACTACCCAGTTGAGCCGGTTCGTGGAGACTCTGCGGGCGCATGGCGAGTTCACCGAGCCGCGGGCCTGGGAGTCGATGGTGCGGGACTGGCACGTCGAGGGTTTGGCGGTCCGGCCGGCCCACCGGATGCAGGGGCACACGGCGTTCCTGGTCACCGCGCGACGGATGGCACCGGGGGTCATGGCACCGCGCAAGAAGCGTCGGCCGGCACCCGGGGCGTACGGCGAGGACTATTCCGGGCCTCGTCGGTCCGATACCGGGGATGACGCGTCCGGACCAACCGATCCATCCGCAACCGACACGTGATGGGATACAGCTTGCCCGCCAGGGTTTTCTGGGTAAGGTCCATAGGGTCGAGCCCCACATGGTGAGGTGATGATCGTGGCTGGAGACGAGAGTCCTACCGCGGCAGAGCTGCGTAATCAGGTGCGCTATCTGGAGGCGGAGGTCGCAGCGTTGCGACGCCGTCTGCTGGAGCATCCGGCGGATAGCCGGTCGCTTGAGAGCAGGCTGTCCGAAACCCAGGCGTCCTTGGCGAGCGTGACCGCACAGAACGAGCGGTTGGCGGAAACGCTGCGCGAGGCCCGTGAGAAGATCATCGCCCTCAAGGAGGAGGTCGACCGGCTGGCGCAACCGCCGTCGGGGTTCGGCACCTTCCTGGGCCGCAACGACGACGACACGCTGGACGTGTTCACGGGGGGCCGCAAGCTCCGGGTGGCGGCCAGCCCGACGGTCGACCTGGACGCGCTCAAGCTCGGCCAGGAGCTGATGCTGAACGAGGCGCTCAACGTGGTCGAGGCCTGCGAGTTCGAGGTCGTCGGCGACGTGGTGATGCTGAAGGAGCTGCTCGCCGACGGCGAGCGTGCCCTGGTGATCGCGCAGGCCGACGAGGAGCGGGTCGTCCGGCTCGCCTCGCCGCTGATGGACGAGCCCCTGCGAGCCGGTGACTCACTGTTGCTCGAGCCTCGCTCCGGGTACGTCTACGAGCGGATCCCGAAGTCCGAGGTCGAGGAGCTGATCCTCGAAGAGGTGCCGGACATCGACTACAGCCACATCGGTGGTCTCGGGGGTCAGATCGAGCAGATCCGCGACGCGGTCGAGCTGCCGTACCTGCACAAGGAGCTGTTCAACGAGCACGAGCTCAAGCCACCGAAGGGCGTCTTGCTGTACGGCCCGCCAGGCTGTGGAAAGACCCTGATCGCGAAGGCCGTGGCGAACTCGCTGGCCAAGAAGGTCGCGGAGAAGACCGGCATCGAGGGTCAGAAGTCGTTCTTCCTCAACATCAAGGGCCCCGAGCTCCTCAACAAGTACGTCGGCGAGACCGAGCGGCACATCCGGCTGGTCTTCCAGCGGGCCCGGGAGAAGGCCTCCGAGGGCATGCCGGTGATCGTGTTCTTCGACGAGATGGACTCGCTGTTCCGCACCCGCGGCTCGGGCGTGTCCTCCGACGTGGAGAACACCATCGTCCCGCAGCTGCTGAGCGAGATCGACGGCGTCGAGGGCCTGGAGAACGTCATCGTCATCGGTGCCTCCAACCGTGAGGACATGATCGACCCGGCGATCCTGCGGCCGGGCCGGCTGGACGTGAAGATCAAGATCGAGCGGCCGGACGCCGAGTCGGCGCGCGACATCTTCTCCAAGTACCTGACCACCACGCTGCCGCTGCACGCCGACGACCTGAACGAGTTCGGCGGCGACCGGGTCGAGTGCGTGAACGGGATGATCCAGCGCACGGTCGAGCGGATGTACACCGAGACCGACGAGAACCGCTTCCTCGAGGTCACCTACGCCAACGGTGACAAGGAGGTCTTGTACTTCAAGGACTTCAACTCGGGCGCGATGATCCAGAACATCGTCGACCGGGCGAAGAAGATGGCGATCAAGGCCTACCTGGACGACGACCAGAAGGGTCTGCGGGTGCAGCACCTGCTGCAGGCGTGCGTCGACGAGTTCAAGGAGAACGAGGACCTCCCGAACACGACCAACCCGGACGACTGGGCCCGCATCTCCGGCAAGAAGGGCGAGCGGATCGTCTTCATCCGGACGCTCATCTCCGGCAAGCAGGGCACCGAGCCTGGCCGGTCGATCGACACCGCCACCAACACCGGCCAGTACCTGTAGGGACCGGTCAGCGCGTCACCAGAGCCGCCGGGTGACAGGCCAGAGCCTGTCGCCCGGCGGTTCTGTGTGCCCTCGGTCCGCGGACCGCCGCCCTAGCGCGGGTCCCTGGCCTGAGCGGAGCGCTCGACCACGTCCGGCGACTCGGCCCGGCTCCACCAGAGGCTGAGCGCGAAGGCCATACCCCAGAGCAGGAACCACGGATCCCAGAAGTAGGCGTGCCAGGCCAGTGCCCGCTGGTCCGCGTCGGCGGCACTCGCGAGCACCCCACTTTCGATCAGCAGGCCGCCGGTGGTCAGCAGTCCGCCGTACAGGACGAGGAAGACGGCGGCGATCCAGCTGAGGATCCGGGGGACACGGCCGCGGGTCCACGCGGGCAGGCGGCGAGACTGCAGAACAGGAGCGGCTGCCGCCACCACGACCTTCAACACCACGATCACCCACAGGGCGGCGATCAGTGCGGGCTCCCGACGCCGGCCCCATTCCTCGAGGGAACCTCCGATCGTGTCCAGGAGGCCGGTGCCGCCCAGCGCCCAGTAGGCGCTGAATGCCGCGTGGCCGAGGCCCAGGACGCAGGCGACGGCCGCTGCGACTTGCTTCTTCACGAAGAAAGTCTCCCAGCATCTGGGGGCGGGTAAGGGTTGTCCCCGATCCGTCGGACCCCGTGGGTGTCGTACGTTCCTCGTATGGCGGCGGATGAGACACGTAAGGACCTCCGGGCGGCTGTGGCCGCGCGGCAGGAGCTGGGCCCGGACTACGAACCCGAGATCATCGACGCCTTCCTGGAGAAGCTGGACGCCCGGCTCGCGGCCCGCGACGTCGTGCCTACCCAGCACCCAGCCCAACCCGCGACGGGGACAGGGGATCCGGGCGGTCTCGCGCTGGCGATCGTCTCCGTCGCCGCCGGCATCCCCATCACCGCGATCGCCGCCGAGAACGGCGGGGTCTTCGCGACCATCATCTGCTGGGGTGGGCTGGTCGGCATCAACCTCGCCCGTTCCGTCAGCCGCTTCGTCGGCCGCTGACCCCGTACGACGGCCTGCCACGCGAGTGGCGGCCCCGGCTCGCCGGAGTGTCGGCGAGGCCGGAGCCGCTCGATGGTTCACTTCACCGGCACACGGTTCCCGAGAGCGTCGAAGGCGCGAATCTCCTCCTTCACCGAGCTGGTCTCCGATCCGTCCGGGTTCGGTGGGGTGTAGACGCCCGCAGGGAGCTCGGCCGTGCTCGACGTGTAGGCGATACCGTCGGCCACGACGCCCTCGTACCACTTCCCGGCGCCACCCTTCCAGGTGATGCGCGACTCGATCCGGGCGATCTCCGGCCGGGCCCGGTGATACGTGGGGAAGTGGGCGACGGTCCCACCAGGGCTCCCGCCGATGGAGCCCAGTCCGCCCAACGACACCAGTCCCTCGGCCCGACCGGGCGTCTGCGTCCAGACCTTGTCCAGGACGGCCGAGCCGCCGCCTGGAGGCGTACAGGCCATCAGCCCCAGCTTGTGCTCCGCGCCCAGCTCGGTCGGCGGATCGCCGATCCGCTTGATCAGGACCAGCACGTACGGCTTGGGCTTCCCGCTGGCGAAGTCGACGACCTGGCGGCTCCAGACAGCCTGATCCTGTTCCCATCCGAGTGGATTGCAGGCCTTGATGGCCCGGGAGATCTGGGCAGCCGTGGCCGGTCCGCGATCCAGCTTGACCGCAGCTGACGCGGGTGTCGCGCTGCCTGTCGTCCCGGTGGTGCCGCCGGTGCCGGCGACGGGCGGTGTCCCCGGCGCGGGTCCGCCCGCCTGACTGCCGGCGAGGAGGGTGCCGCCGATGACCGCGCCGACAGCTGCCACGGCGACTGCGGGAACGGTCCAGCGCCTGTAGTGGCTCACGGGCTGCGTCCCCGCGCCATCGAGGACGCGGTTGCGCAGGCGCGAGCGCTGGGACGGGCTGAGCGGCGGGACGGGCGGCGGTTCCAGGCGGGTGTTCATGAGAGCTCCTCGGAGATGGCGACCCGCGACAACAGGTCGGGAAGTCGGCGGCGGGCGCGGTGCAGCCGCGCCTTCACGGTTCCTTCGGGTACGCCGAGCACGGCCGCGGTCTCGGCCATGGTCAGCCCGGACCAGACGACGAGCTCGAGCGTCTCGCGTTCGTGCCGGGGCAACTTGGTCAGGGCCCGGCGGATCGACGACATGCGGCGCTCGTCGTCGAGCCGGCGCGCCACCTCGGCGGCATGGTCGGGGTCGTGCGAGGGCGCCGGCAAGCGGTCCACCAGGGCGCGCAGGCGGCGGGCGGTGCGGAACAGGTTGCGGCACTCGTTACTGGCGACCACCAGCAGCCAGCCCCGCGCGCTCGCGCCGGTCAGGGGCCCCGGATCGTTGTGCTGAAACCGCCGCCAGGTGCTGAGGAACGTCGCCTGGACCACGTCCTCGGCTGCCGCCCAGGAGGCGGTCCGCCGGAACGCGAAGGCGTGCACGTCGTCGGCGTACCGGTCGAACAGCTCACCGAGGGCGCTCTGGTCGCCGTCCCGGATCCGGTTCCACACGTCGGGGTCGGATCCAGGCATCGCGACTGGCAGGTGATCCCTGGTTGGCCGGGCCGGATCGCGACCCGCCCGCGCCGGTCCAGGGGCCATGGTGGACCTCGTCTCGTCGATCAAGGTGATCTTCACACCAGGGAGTGTCCGCACCGCCGCCCCGCGGTTGCCTGACTCAGGAAGACAGAACCCGGGTCCTGCCGTCGGCGATCGTCATACGAGCGCTCGAATGAGCGGGACCATCAGGGTGTTGGAGTCCGGGACGAACGGCCAGTCCGGGTCTTCCAGGCGCTCCAGCAGCTCGGCCGGAGACATCCAGGCTCCCCAGTCGATCTCCTCCGGCTGGTGCTGGATCGGGCCGTCCCACACGCACGCGTAGAGGTAGGCCCGGTACGAGGTGAACTCGTCGGCGTAGTCGCCCTCGGGCAGTCTCTCCAGCTCGACGCCCTTGATGCCGAGCTCCTCGGCCAGCTCGCGGACCGCCGCTTCGTACGGCTCCTCTCCGGCGGCCACGACCCCACCCGCCATGAAGTCGTACCAGCCGGGGAACACGTCCTTGGTGGTGGTCCGGCGATGCACGTAGATGTCGCCCGCGCTGTTGCGCACCAGTACGCCGGTTGCGGCGTGGCGGAGGTTGTCGCGCCTGACCACGGAGCGAGGGGCGGTGCCGCAGACCTGCCCCGCGTCGTCCAGCAGTGCTACCAGTTCGTCCATCCGGGCAGTCTCACATGTGCGTCGCAACAGGGGTTCACCGGCGCCAAAGGGTGTGGACACCGCGTAGGCTCGATCGCATGAGTGTGCGGCGGATCATGGGGACCGAGACCGAGTTCGGGATCTCGGTCCCGGGTCAACCCGGGGCGAACCCGATGCTGACCTCGAGCCAGGTGGTGAACGGCTACGCCCAGACGCAGCCGCTGGCGCGCAAGACGCGCTGGGACTTCGACGAGGAGCACCCACTGCGCGACGCCCGCGGCTTCGACCTGAGCCGTGAGGTGGCCGACTCGAGCCAGCTCACGGACGAGGAGACCGGCCTGGCCAACGTCATCCTCACCAACGGGGCCCGGCTCTATGTCGACCACGCTCACCCGGAGTACTCCTCGCCCGAGTGCACCAACCCCCGAGACGCCGTGGTCTGGGACAAGGCCGGTGAGCTGGTGATCATGGAGGGTGCGCGGCAGGCGCGCCAGATCCCGGGGTCGCCGCCACTGAACCTCTACAAGAACAACACCGACAACAAGGGCGCGTCGTACGGGTCGCACGAGAACTACCTGATGCGACGCTCCACGCCGTTCGCGTCGATCGTGCGGCACCTGACGCCGTTCTTCGTCAGCCGCCAGGTGGTCACCGGGGCAGGCCGCGTCGGCATCGGCCAGGACGGCAACCAGCACGGCTTCCAGATCAGCCAGCGCGCCGACTACTTCGAGGTCGAGGTCGGGCTGGAGACGACGCTCAAGCGGCCGATCATCAACACCCGGGACGAGCCGCACGCGAATCCTGACCGTTACCGCCGGCTGCACGTGATCATCGGGGACGCGAACCTGTCGGAGATCTCGACGTACCTGAAGGTCGGGACGACGTCGCTGGTGCTGGCCATGATCGAGGACGGCTGGTTCACCGAGGACCTGAGCGTCGACCGGCCCGTGACTGCGCTGCACGAGGTGAGCCACGACCCGACCTGCACGCACCTGATCACCCTGAAGAGCGGGCGCAAGCTGACCGCGGTGCAGCTTCAGGTGGAGTACCTGGAGCAGGCCCGCAAGTACGTCGAGGACAAGTACGGCGACGACGCCGACCGACAGACCAAGGACGTGCTGCAGCGGTGGGAGCAGGTGCTCGACCAGCTCGCGATCGACCCGATGGCGCTGGCCGACCAGCTCGACTGGGTGGCGAAGCTCAAGCTGCTGCAGTCCTACCGCGATCGTGACGGGCTGGAGTGGAACGACTCCAAGCTGCACCTGATCGACCTGCAGTACGCCGATCTGCGGCCGGACAAGGGCCTGTACCTGAAACTGCTGAAGGCCGGCCGGATGCAGCGCCTCGTCAGCGACGAGGAGATCCGGATGGCGGTCCTGCACCCGCCGACCGACACTCGCGCGTACTTCCGCGGCCGCTGCATGCAGCAGTACGCCGGCCAGGTCGCCGCCGCCTCCTGGGACTCGGTGATCTTCGACCTGCCCGGCCGGGAGTCGCTGCAACGCATCCCAACGCTGGACCCGCTGCGCGGTACCAAGGCGCATGTCGGAGCCTTGCTGGACCAGTGCGACACCGCGAGTGAGCTGGTTCGCACCATCACTGGGGGCGCCGCCGGGTAGGGTCGCTGTAGACGGCCGGTTGGGCGGCCTTCAGCGGTTCTAGGAGGTGTGCGATGGCGAAGGACGGCGGACAGCAGCACAAGCAGTCGAAGCGTTCCACGACCGAGGACGAAGTCACCGAGGTCAAGGCGACGGAGGACGTCGCCGAGCGCAAGGAGCGGCTCGACGACGACGTCGACTCGATCCTCGACGAGATCGACGAGGTGCTGGAGGAGAACGCGGAGGAGTTCGTCCGCGGCTTCGTGCAAAAGGGTGGAGAGTGAACCGCTCGATGATTTCCGATGCCTCCGGCCGGCTGCCGGAAGCCTTCCTGACTCCTGGCAGTTCGTCGTTCATGGACTTCCTGGCGGGGCACGCCCCGGACCTGTTGCCGGCGCGGCGCAACCTTGGGGCGGGTGACCTGTCCAAGGACGTTCCACACGGCACCACGATCGTGGCCGCCACCTTCGAGGGTGGCGTCGTGATGGCCGGCGACCGGCGGGCCACGATGGGCAACATCATCGCCCAGCGCGACATCGAGAAGGTGTTCCCCGCCGATGAGTACTCCTGCGTCGGGATCGCCGGCAGCGCCGGTCTCGCGGTGGAGATGGTCCGCCTGTTCCAGGTGGAGCTGGAGCACTACGAGAAGCTCGAGGGCACCACGCTGAGCCTGGACGGCAAGTCCAACCGGCTGAGCGCGCTGATCCGCGGCAACCTCGCGATGGCGATGCAGGGCCTGGCCGTGGTGCCGCTGTTCGCGGGCTACGACCACGACATCTCCGGAGGCCGGATCTTCTCCTACGACCCGACCGGCGGGAGGTATGAGGAGCAGGCGTTCCACAGCGTCGGGTCGGGCTCGCTGTTCGCCCGCGGCGCGCTGAAGAAGCTGTACCACGAGGACATGACGGCCACCCAGTGCGTGACGGCGATCATCCAGGCGCTGTACGACGCGGCCGACGACGACTCCGCGACCGGCGGCCCGGACATGGCCCGGCGGATCTTCCCGGTGGTCGCCGTGGTCACCGCAGACGGCTACCAGCGGATGTCCGACGAGGAGGTCGGCGGCATCGTCGACGCCGTCGTCGGTGGACGGCTGGAGCGACCCGACGGCCCTTCCGCGTCCCTCACCTGAGTCCTGCCTGCTCTCGAACCACGAAGGATCTCCATGAGCGTTCCGTTCTACGTCTCCCCCGAACAGCTGATGCGGGACCGGGCGGACTTCGCCCGCAAGGGCATCGCCAAGGGTCGCAGCGCGATCGCCCTGCAGTATGCCGACGGCATCCTGTTCGTCGCGGAGAACCGGTCACCAGCGCTGCACAAGGTGGCCGAGATCTACGACCGGATGGCCTTCGCGGCCGTCGGTCGCTACAACGAGTTCGAGAACCTGCGGATCGCCGGGGTGCGGCTGGCCGACATGCGCGGCTACTCCTACGACCGGCGCGACGTCACCGGTCGGGCCCTGGCCAACGCTTACGCCCAGACCCTGGGCGCGATCTTCTCCTCCGGCGGTGAGAAGCCGCTGGAGGTGGAGATCCTGGTGGCTGAGGTGGGCGGCACCGTCGCCGAGGACCAGATCTACCGGCTCACCTATGACGGCTCCATCGCCGACGTCCGGGGCTATGCGGTGATGGGCGGACCGGCGGAGCAGGTCGCCGACTACGTGGGGGAGCACTACACCGAGGGCATCTCCCTGGCCGGCGCGCTCCGGCTGGCCGTGGACGCCCTCGGCCACGACGGGACGGAGATCAGGCAGCTCCAGCCGGACCAGATCGAGGTCGCCGTGCTGGACCGGACCCGCACCCAGGTGCGCAAGTTCAAGCGCATGTCGGAGGAGACACTGGCCGGCATCCTGTCCCAGTCCCAGCCCGACACCGCCCCGTCCGAACCGGCCGAGCACGGCGCCGCCCATGAGCATGCCGGCGTGGCCGACTCCGGGAACGGCCGGTCGTACGAGAGCTCGTCGCCCGAGGCCGGGGAGGAGACCGGCTCGACTGGCTCCACCGACGAGGCGCCGGTGGCACCCCCGGAGGACGACGCACCCGTCGCTCCGCCCGAGGAGCCTGACGACAACCGCCCGCTGTGATCCAGCCGGTCCCGTAGCACCTCCTCGCCAAGCGCCCGTCGTACGACGGGACACGCATCGTGAGGCTCTCGGTAGGCTGTCTGGTGGACCGCGACTGGCGCTGAGGTGGTGCACCACCGGGGAACGGTCCGCCCGCGATCCAGCCGGGCACAGCCGCGCGCCTGGGCACCCTCCTTGCTCTTCAACTCTCTCCCCAGGAGCGCCCATGACCACCCCCCACACTTCCGGATCGATCGGTCCCAAACCGCCCTTCTCCGTTGCGTCGGATCCTTCCCAAGCGCCCCTCGAGGGCGGCTTGGGACCGATCGATCCGGAAGTGCGCGGCGGCGCGGCGGGCGTGGAAGGCGCGGAGAGCGCCGCGAGCGCGGTGGGCGCCCGGTTGATGGTGGGGGATCGGGTGGCGGCGGGGGTTGTGGAGCGGGTTGCCGCGCGGGCGAGGGTGTTGCGGGAGACGACCGGGGTGCAGACGTGTCTGGCGACGGTGCTGGTGGGGGAGGACCCCGCATCAGTGACATACATCCGGATGAAGCAGAACCGCAGTCGCACGGCCGGTATCGCCTTCCGCAGCGTCGTGCTCCCAAGCGAGACGACGACCGAGGAGCTGGTCGCCGAGCTGCGCAAGCTGTCCGAGGACCCGACGGTGCACGGCATCCTGCTCCAGCACCCGGTACCGGCACAGATCGACGAGCGCGCCGCGTTCGAGGCGATCGACCCGGCCAAGGACGTCGACGGGGTGACCATGCACTCGTTCGCGGCGATGGCCTTCGGCGAACCGGGATTCCGCTCCTGTACGCCGGGCGGCATCCTCCGCCTGCTCGACGCGTACGACGTACGGGTGTCCGGGATGCACGCCGTCGTCATCGGGCGCAGTCCGATCCTGGGCAAGCCGGTCGGGATGTTACTGCTCGCGGCGGACGCCACGGTCACGTACTGCCACTCCCGGACCCGGAACCTTCCGGAGATCGTGGCCACCGCCGACATCGTGGTCGCGGCGGTCGGGAAGCCGAACTTCGTCCGCGGCAGCTGGCTCAAGCCGGGCGCGGTGGTGATCGATGCCGGGTACAACGAAGGCAACGTCGGGGACGTCGACTTCGAGGAGGCGGAGCGGGTGGCGGGCCTGCTGACGCCGGTGCCGGGTGGGGTCGGGCCGATGACCATCGCATTGCTGCTGGAGCAGACGGTCGACGCCGCGGAGGCGCTATCCGAGACGGCGCGCGAGGCCGCTGCCGGTCTGACCTAGGGTTGATGTCGTTCAGCAGACCTTGAAGGGAGGCATGCACTGTGGCAGTACGGGCGATCCGGGGTGCCACCCAGCTCGACGTGGACGAGCGGGAGCATCTGCTCGACCGGACCGCGGAACTCGTCAACGCGGTCCTGGAGGCCAACGACCTGACCCCCGACGACCTCATCAGCATCCTCTTCACGGTCACGCCGGACCTGCACTCGGAGTTCCCGGCGGTCGCGGGTCGGCAGGTGGGGCTGGTCGACGTACCGCTGATGTGCGCGCGGGAGATCGACGTGCCGCACGCTCTGCCGCGGGTGGTCCGGATGATGGTGCATGCGGACTCACCGCGCTCGCGGGAGAAGGTCCAGCACATCTACCTGCACGGCGCGGTGAGCCTGCGCCCGGACCTGACCGGCGCCCAGTGATGCGTCCGGCGACCCGGTGACCGGGCAGGGCCTGCGTGGGCCGGTCCGGATCATCGGCACCGGCCTCATCGGTACGTCGATCGGCCTGGCGCTGGTCCGGCTCGGCGTCGTGGTCGAGCTGGTGGATGCCGACCCGGACGCCGGGCTGATGGCCGAGCGGATCGGCGCCGGCTCGCGGTTGGTGGAGGCGGAGCCGCAGCTGGTCGTGGTCGCCGTACCGCCGGACCACGTCGGCGCAGTGGTGGCCGAACAGCTCCGGCGAACCAAGGCGGTGGTCACTGACGCCGCGAGTGTGAAGTCCAAGCCACTGGCCGATGCCGCCGCACTCACCGACGACCTGTCCCGGTACGTCGGCAGCCACCCGATGGCCGGGTCCGAGCGATCCGGGCCGCTTGCCGGCCGGGCGGACCTGTTCGACGGCGCTACCTGGGCGATCACGCCGCACGAGACCAGCGCCCCGGAGGCGGTCGAGCTGGTACGCCGGCTGGCCGAGGCATGCGGAGCCCGGACGGTCGAGCTGACGGCAGCGGACCACGACCTTGCGGTTGCGCGGGTGTCCCACCTGCCGCACCTGATGTCCGCGCTGGCGGCCGGGACCCTGGTCGATGCGCCGGCGTCCCACCTCGAGCTGTCCGGGCAGGGATTGCGGGACGTGACCCGGATCGCGGGTGGCGACCCCGGGTTGTGGACCCAGATCGTGTCGGCGAACTCGGCCGCGCTGACCGGCCTGCTGGAGCAGATCCGCGGCGAGCTGGACCGGATGCTCGTTGCCCTTGGCAAGGGGGAGACGGCGGACGAGCTGACCGAGATCCTCGACCTGGGGGTGTCCGGCGCCGTCCGGGTGCCGGGCAAGCACGGCACACCGCACGTCGAGCACGTCACCGTGCTGGTGACGATCCCGGACCGGCCGGGACAACTGGCCCGGCTGTTCGCGGACGCGGCCGCGTCCGGGGCGAACGTGGAGGATCTGCGGATCGACCACAACCCCGGTCGGCCCGCCGGTGAGGTCGAGCTGGCGGTCAAGCCAGGCTCGGCGGATCAGCTCGTAAGGGTCCTGACCGAGCGTGGGTGGGCGGTCCACCGGTAGCCTCTGGCCCATGATCATCGCAGTAGACGGTCCCAGCGGTTCCGGCAAGTCGAGCACGGCTCGAGGCGTTGCCATCCGGCTGGGCCTCCGCTATCTCGACACCGGCGCGATGTACCGGGCGGTCACCTGGTCCGTGCTGGACCGGGGCATCGACATCGAGGACACGGCTGCTGTCGCGGACCGCGCCCGTGACCTGGAGCTGGGCATCAGCACCGACCCGGAGCGCGCGGAGTTCCGCGCCGACGGCGCCGATGTGACCGAGGCGATCAGGGACCCGCGGATCAGCGCCAGCGTCAGCAAGATCGCCACGAACCTGGAGGTCCGGGCCGAGCTGGTCCGGCGCCAGCGCGCCATCATCGACGAGGCCCGGCCGGGCGGCGGCATCGTGGTCGAGGGCCGCGACATCGCCACGGTGGTGGCGCCGGACGCCGGGCTGAAGGTACTGCTGACCGCCGACCAGGACGCCCGGATGTCGCGCCGGAAGGCCGAGCTGACCGAGGGCGTCACCGCCGAGCAGCTGCGCGACCAGATCCTTCGCCGAGACGCCGACGACTCGACCGTGGCCCAGTTCCAGGTCGCCTCCGACGGCGCCGTCGAGATCGACTCCACGCACCTGAGCCTCGACGAGGTGATCGATGCCGTCTGCCGGCTGGCCAAGGAGGCCGATGCCGTCGCGCGGGACCGGGAGTCATGACGAGGCAGACCGACTCCCACGACGAACTGCCGCGGACGTCCGATCTGCGGCCTCTGCCGTACCGCCTCGGCCAGACGCTGCAGGGTCCCGTGCGGTTCTACCTGAACCGTCAGTTCGACATATCGCTGCACGACGCGCACCTGGTGCCGGCCACCGGACCCGCGATCCTCGCCCCCAACCACCTCGGCATCTTGGACGGCCCCCTGCTGAACGCGGTGTCGCCCCGGATGCTGCACGCGATCGGCAAGGTCGAGGCCTTCGGCGGGATCCAGGGCTACCTGCTGCGGCGGTTCGGGCAGATCTCCATCGACCGCTCGGTCGTGGACGCCCGGGCGGTCCGGCTGTCTGTCCGGGCGCTGCGTGACGGCCGGGTGATCAGCGTCTATCCCGAGGGCTCGCGAGGCTCTGGAGATTTCGGCCGGGTCCGGTCCGGGGTGGCGTACCTGGCGATGGTGACGGGCGCTCCGGTGGTGCCGGTCGCACTGCTCGGGACCCGGCTCGCCGGGGGCAGCGTCGACGCGCACCCGCCCCGGGGCAGCCGGATCGACGTGGTCTTCGGTCAGCCACTCTCCGTGGACCCCGTATCCTTTCCCCGGAGGCAGTCCGACGTACGTGCGGTCGCTGCCGAGATCGGCGAGGTTCTGCGGGCACATGTCCGGAAGGCCGTCGTTGCCACCGGCAACCCGCTTCCGGGTGCGCCAGACAAGAAGGAATCTCATGAGTGACCTGCCCACCGGCTACAGCGAGACGATTCACGAGCGGGAGGACTCCGGTCCGCTCCCGGTGCTCGCCATCGTCGGGCGGCCGAACGTCGGCAAGTCGACCCTGGTGAACCGGATCATCGGGCGCCGCGAGGCCGTCGTGGAGGACGTGCCCGGCGTCACCCGCGACCGGGTCTCGTACGACGCGAACTGGGGCGGCCGGCAGTTCACCGTGGTCGACACCGGTGGCTGGGACCCGGACGCGGTCGGGATGGCGGCGCAGGTCGCGGCGCAGGCCGAGGTCGCCATCTCGGTGGCAGACGCGGTGCTGTTCGTGGTGGACGCCACCGTCGGCATCACCGACGCCGACGAGGCGGTCGTCCGGGTGCTGCGCAAGTCCGGCAAGCCGGTCGTGCTGGCCGCCAACAAGGTCGACGACCAGCGCACCGAGGCCGAGGCGACGAACCTGTGGAGCCTCGGCATCGGCGAGCCGTTCCCGGTCTCGGCCATGCACGGCCGGGGCAGCGGCGACCTGCTGGACGCGGTGCTCACCGCCCTGCCGGATGCCCCGCGCGAACACGATGCCGAGCCAGGCGGCCCCCGCCGGGTCGCCATCGTCGGCAAGCCCAACGTCGGTAAGTCCTCGCTGCTCAACCAGGTGGCCAAGGAGGACCGCGTCGTCGTGCACGACCTGGCCGGTACGACGGTCGACCCGGTGGACGAGCTGATCGACCTCGGCGGCAAGGTCTGGCGGTTCATCGACACCGCCGGCATCCGGCGAAGGGTCCGTACCGCCTCCGGCCACGAGTACTACGCCAGTCTCCGCACTCACGGCGCCATCGAGCGCGCCGAGGTGGTCGTCGTGGTGGTGGACGCCTCGGAGCCGATGACCGAGCAGGACCTGCGGATCATGACCGCGGTCGAGGAGGCCGGCAAGGCGCTCGTCATCGCGTACAACAAGTGGGACATCGTCGACGAGGACCGGCGGTACTACCTGGAGCGCGAGATCGACCGCGACCTGATCCAGTTCCGCTGGGCGCCGCGGGTCAACATCAGCGCCTTCACCGGCCGCCACATGGATCGGTTGGTGCCGGCCATCGAGGCGGCGCTGGATGGCTGGCAGACGCGCGTCCCGACGGGTCAGCTGAACGCCTTTCTGGGCC
>DASTVQ010000169.1:0-29136 GCA_035759015.1 Kribbella sp. | reverse complement strand
GCCACCAGCAACACCGGAGCCACCAGCGCCCGCAGCAGCAGGGCCAGGATGATCAGCACGACTGCAAGGACGGCCGGGATGATCACCTTGTTGTCGTGGTTCGACGCCCGTTGGGTGTCGAGCAGGATGGCTGCCCCACCGCCGGCCAGCGCATCGGCGCCCTCGACGGCATGCACCGAGGCCCGCACCCGGTCCACGGTGTCCTTGGCCCCCTGGCTGTCCACCGCGTCGGTCATGGTGCCCTCGAGGTACGCCAGCCCGTCCGCTGTCCTCGGCTCGGCCACGGACGCGATGCCAGGTGTGGACGCCATCGCGCTGCGCACGGCGGCTGCCTTGTCGGCGTTGCTCACCACGACGAGCGGGTTGCCGGAGCCTGCCGGGAAGTGAGCGGCCACGACCTTCTCGCCGACCACCGAGTCGGGCGTTCCGGTGAAGGACTGCTCGTTGGACAGGCCGTTCGCGTCGAGGGTCAACATGCCGAGCGCTGCGGCTCCGAGCAGCACGGAGGTGGTCACCCAGGTGAGCCGTGGCCGTCGTGCGATCCGTCGACCGATCCGGCCCCACACGCTGGTCTCGGTGTGGTCGGCCGATCCGTACGTCGGCCGCAACGGCCAGAACACCCAGCGCCCGCAGATCACCAGCAGGGCAGGCAGCAGAGTGAGCATGGCCAACAGGGCGACCACGATGCCGACGGCGGCGACCGGCCCGAGGCCGCGGGTCGAGTTCATCGAGGCGAGCAGCAGGCACAGCATGCCGGCGATGACGGTCGAGCCGGACGCGACGATGGCTGGTCCCGAGCGGTGCAGGGCGAACGCCATCGCCTCATGCCGGTCCTCGTGTCGCCTCAGCTCCTCTCGGTAGCGGGCGACCAGCAAGAGGGCGTAGTCCGTCCCCGCGCCGAAGACCAGCACCGTCAGAATGCCCGCGCTCTGGGCGTTGACCGTCAGGTCGGCCTTGGTCGCCAGCAGGTAGACGACGGCTTGCGCGCCGAACAGCGCGACGCCGGCCGAGATCAACGGCAGCAGCCAGAGCACCGGACTGCGGTAGGTGAGGAGCAGGATGATGATCACGACCGCGGCCGCCGAGTACAGCAGCTTGCCGTCGATGCCGGCGAAGGCCTCCTGGGAGTCCGCCGCGAATCCGCCCGGTCCGGTCAGGTGGAACGACAGGCCGTCCGGGCGTTCGGCGGCCACACGACGGATGTCGTCGGCCCTGTCACCGATGACCTCCCAGCCGCCGGCCCCGGCGTTGATCGGCACGATGACCTGCAACGCCTTGCCGTCCTCGGACGGGATCGGGCCGACGACCTCACGGTCCACGTCCGGCAGCTTTCCGAACGCCGCCACGTTGGCGGCGACGGCCTGCTGGTCTGCCGGGGTCACGCCACTCGACCGCTCGTACACGAGCACGGCCGGGATCTCGTCCGGCGAGGAGAACTGCTCCGATGCCTTCAGCACCTCGGTCGACTCGGCATTGCCGGGCAGCCAGGACACCGCGTCGTTCTCCTGGGCGCCGGTCAGCTTGCCGGCCGGCCCGAGCGCGACCGCCATGCCGACGATCCACAACGCCAGCACGATCCACTTCGACACCTTGCCGCACGGCAACTTCGCCAGCCGTCCTGCCCCACCCATCGACACCACTCCCTGAACACTGTCACGCCCGTCGTGCACCGGCTTTCGATGCGCTTCGGCCAGCCTGATCGCCCCTGGGGGAACGCGTCAACGGAGTATTGCTCCGAACACATTCCGTCGCGGCTCAGACCGACCAGCCGGTGCGCCGCGCCCACTCCTCGGCCGGCAGGTAGATCAGATCGCAGACCGGATCCTTCAGTTCCGCGTACTCGGCGCTCGAGCTCAACGGCAGGGCAGCCGCCCGGCGCTTGAACTCGGCGTACGCCGCTGCCGTGTCCGGGTGCGCGCGCAGGTAGTCGCGGAACAACAGCGGGTACCGCTGGTTGACGCGTCCGGCGACGCGGAGGTGGAGGTTCACCCGTCGCTGGTACATCGGCTCGACGACCAGCCGCTTGACCCACTGGTGAACGCCGGTGGGCAGACCGGGGACCGGGTGGTCGCGGCGAGGCGGCCTGGCCTCCCAGCCGGCGGCGACGAGCAGGTCCACGGCGTCGTCCAGGTCGGACTCGGCTGCCACTGTCGCCTGGACATCGAGGATGTCCTTGGCAGGCAGGCCGGGTACCGAGGTCGATCCGATGTGGTCGACGCGGAGCACGGTGCCGCCCAGGATGCCGGCGACGACCCGGGCGGTCTTCTCGAACTGTGCGGGCCAGGTCGCGTCCGGCCTGACGATGGCGATCACGCTCATGGGCAGATCATCGCAGTGATCGGGACCAGCGTCGGACGCGGCGGCACGTTGCCCGGACCTCGCTCGGCGTGTCATGGTGATTCGAACAGATGTTCGGGCTATTTTGTCTGTGCAGGTGCGCCGGAACAGCCGGGTTCTCCACAGCTTCACCGCGGAACCGGAAACTGTCCGACGCAACCCATAACGTCTCTGGTGACAACGAGTCCTCCGGGCGGCTGGGACAGCGGCCCCGACAGTAGATGGGTTAGGTGGCAGTCACATGGCTGGTACGACGAGTGCGGGCCGCGCGGTGGCGGATCGTGAGAAGGCTCTGGCGACCGCGCTGACGCAGATCGAGCGGCAGTGTGGCAAGGGCGCGGTGATGCGCTTGGGCGAGCAGGGGCGGGCGCCGATCGAGGTCATCCCGACCGGTTCGATCGCGCTGGACGTCGCGCTCGGCATCGGCGGCCTGCCACGCGGCCGGGTGGTCGAGATCTACGGGCCGGAGTCCTCGGGCAAGACGACGGTCGCGCTGCACGCGGTCGCCAACGCCCAGCGGGCCGGCGGCATCGCGGCCTTCATCGACGCGGAGCACGCGCTCGACCCGGACTATGCGCAAAAGCTCGGCGTCGACACCGATGCGCTGCTGGTCTCCCAGCCGGACTCGGGTGAGCAGGCGCTGGAGATCGCCGACATGCTGGTCCGCTCCGGCGCGATCGACATCGTGGTGATCGACTCGGTGGCGGCGCTGGTGCCGCGGGCCGAGATCGAGGGCGAGATGGGCGACAGCCACGTCGGCCTGCAGGCCAGGCTGATGAGCCAGGCGCTGCGGAAGATGACCGGCGCGGTCAACGGCACCGGCACGACCGCGATCTTCATCAACCAACTCCGCGAGAAGATCGGCGTCATGTTCGGCTCGCCCGAGACCACCACCGGTGGCCGGGCGCTGAAGTTCTACGCCTCGGTCCGGCTGGACGTGCGCCGGATCGAGTCGCTCAAGGACGGCACCGACTTCGTCGGCAACCGGACCCGGGTCAAGGTCGTGAAGAACAAGGTCGCCCCGCCGTTCAAGCAGGCCGAGTTCGACATCATCTACGGCCAGGGCATCAGCCGCGAGGGCAGCCTGCTCGACCTCGGCGTCGAGCAGGGCTTCGTCCGCAAGGCCGGCGCCTGGTTCACCTACGAGAGCGACCAGCTGGGTCAGGGCCGGGAGAACGCGCGGAACTTCCTGCGCGACAACCCGGATCTGGCCAACGAGCTGGAGAAGAAGATCAAGGAGAAGATGGGCATCGGCGCGACGGTGGACCAGCCGGCCGACGCACCGGCCGAGGTCGATGTCGATTTCTGAGGGCACCCGCTCTGACGGCACCCGCCCGGGCTCACGCCGGCGTCGCAGCCGGTTCGGGTCCGGGCAGCCGTCCACCCCGGCCGACCCGGCGATCGACCAGCCGTCCGATCCCGAGGCGGTCGCGCGGGCGATCCTGCTGGACAAGCTGACCGGGCGGCCGCGGACGAGGGCGGAGCTGGCCGACCTCCTGGCCGAGCGCGACATCCCGGACCAGGTCGCCCGCAAGGTGCTCGACCGTTTCGACGAGGTCGGCCTGATCGATGACGCCGCCTTCGCCTCCGCCTGGGTCGAGTCCCGGCACCGCGGTCGCGGCCTGGGCAAGCGGGCCCTCGCGCAGGAGTTGCGGCGGCGCGGTGTGGACGACGAGCTGGCGCGGAGCGCGCTGGAGGAGCTCGACCCGGAGCAGGAGGCGGCAACGGCCCGGGCGCTGGTCCGGCGGAAGCTGCCGTCGATGCGGTCGCTCGAGCGGCAGGTGGCGATGCGACGGCTGCTCGGCATGCTGGCCAGGAAGGGCTACCCAGGCGGACTCGCGATGGCAATCGTCAAGGAGGAGCTCGCCGCCGGCCACGAAGAGTTACCCCTGCTGGACGACTCCGGCCTCGAAGCCGAGTAGGTCGCCGGTGACCGCTCAGCGGCGCGCCGGGACGGATCGTACGGGTATCGGCGGCCCCGCTGTGCGGCGGGGGACGTTGACGGGCGTGGTTCGACGGTGTCTGATCCGAAGTGGGACCTGTGGCTTGACTGGTCCGCAGGCTGAGATCTCGTCCAAAACCGCCCCCGAGCCATCGGAGTGTGCAGTGAGCGATTTCCAGGAACAGGCCACGAATTTCCTCCGGAACGTCGCCAAGCGGAACCCGGACAAGGCCAAGGCGGAGGACGAGGCGTCGGCTCCGTCCGGTGGTCCAGAAGACACGACGGCAGACGGCACTGGCGAGGCCCGGGCCGACCAGTCACCGACAGAGCCGGGCGATGAGTCGGTCGGCGACCGGGGCGACGGGGCACCGGACGCGGCCACCCAGTCCGGCACCTCGTCGGCAGATTCCCCTGACCCGTCCGGGTCGACCGGGTCCGCGGATTCGAGCGAATCCGATGAGGCCGGCGACGCCGACGCGGGTGATGGCGGTGTCGTCGGCGGCACTCTGCCGGATGTGGAGAGCCAGCCGAGCCGTTCCGCCGGCTCGGGTACCGAGGGCACTGCGCCAGGCTCCACGGCCACAGGTCAATAGGCGGCCGGTCAGCAAGCCTGCGGCTCGGCACGGAGCAACCGCCCAAACCCTGTTCGGGAGCACACAGTGAGGGCCCGCTGACCCTCCGGCGGGGACCGGTGAGGGCACAGAGCCGGCGCCCGAGTGTCTGCCTTGACCCTGTGGATAACCGCGCTTAGCCTCGGAATCAGTAGGGATCACTCCACCGGATGGTGGCGTACATAGCAATCGGTCAGGTGGCGACCGTCGGCTGACCGGCCAGGAACCGGGCCACGATCCGTCGTGGTCAGGGGACACGAGACCAACGCTCGACCGAGCTGAGACCGAGACGGCGACCGCATCGCCGCCGCATAGGAACGGGGCCCCGGCGCCGCCGGGTGTTCGGCGTACCCGCCGCGACGCCCGGTGCGTTTCGTCGTACCATCCTGTCGACTGTTGTGGCGATCCCTTCGACGCAGACAACGTCACGCCTTGGGCGCGGCTTGAAGAGGGGAGACGCCGATGTCACTCGCGGCCATGCCGGCAGCGGCATCTGTCGGGCTCGTCCTGATCGGTCTGTTGATCGTCGGTCTGCTCGCCTGGATCGGCTTCACGCTGTCTCGCCGCAAGGCCGCCGACGTCAACGCGGCCGCGACGGCCGCCGAGACGAACGCGAAGCTGGCGGCCGCCGCCATCGCGGCCGAGGCGAAGGCGGCCGCCGAGCTGGTCCGGCGGCAGGCCGAGGAGGAGGTTGCCACCCTCAAGGCGCGCGCCGAGGCTGCGGAGCAGCGCGCCGAGGAGATCCGCCGCGGCGCCGAGAACCGCGCATCGGAGGTGCGGTTGGACGCGGAGCAACGTGCCTCCGACCTCCGGCGGGAGGCAGAGCTCGAGGCGCAGTCGATCCGCGACGACCTGCGCGAGCAGCGGCTGGAGATGGAGCGTCGTGAGCGCCGGCTGACCGAGCGTGAGGAGCGGCTCGACGAGCAGCACCGCGGCCTCGAGGAGCGGCAGGTCGAGCTGACCGCGCAGCTGGCCGAGCTGGACCGGCAGCGTGCCGAGATCCGCCAGCTGGAGGAGGAGCGCCGCCGGATCTTGGAGGGTGTCGCCAACCTGACCGCCGAGCAGGCCAAGGCCGAGCTGGTCCAGATGATCGAGGCCGAGGCGAAGCGGCACGCCCACACGATCGTGCGGGAGATCGAGCGGCAGGCGCAGGACGAGGGGGAGACCCGGGCTCGCAAGATCATCACCGGCGCCGTACAGCGGCTGGCCTCGGAGCAGACCAGCGAGTCGGTCGTCTCGGTGGTGCACCTGCCGAGCGACGACATGAAGGGCCGGATCATCGGCCGGGAGGGCCGCAACATCCGGTCCTTCGAGCAGACCACCGGGGTGAACCTGATCATCGACGACACCCCCGAGGCCGTGCTGTTGTCCTGCTTCGACCCGGTACGCCGGGAGACCGCGCGGCTGACGCTGGACTCGCTGGTGCTGGATGGACGGATCCACCCGAGCCGGATCGAGGAGATCTACGAACGCAGCCGTGGCGAGGTCGCGGAGCTGTGCGAGCGTGCCGCCGAGGACGCGATGGCCGATGTCGGCATCACCGATCTGCACCCGGAGCTGATCCGGACGATGGGCCTGCTGCGGTACCGCACGTCGTACGGGCAGAACGTCCTGAAGCACCTGGTCGAGTCCGCCCACATCGCCGGCATGATGGCGGCCGAGCTGGGCCTGGACGTGAAGCGGTGCAAGCGCGGCGCGTTCCTGCACGACATCGGCAAGGCGCTGACCCATGAGTCCGAGGGCAGCCACGCCATCGTCGGCGCCGACCTGGCGCGCAAGTACGGCGAGGACGACGACGTGGTGCACTGCATCGAGGCGCACCACAACGAGGTCGAGGTCCGCACCGTCGAGGCCGTCCTCACCCAGGCGGCGGACGCGGTGAGCGGCGGCCGTCCCGGCGCCCGGCGCGAGTCCCTGGAGGCCTACGTCCAGCGGCTCGAGCGGCTGGAGGAGATCGCCATGCACCACGACGGGGTGGAGAAGGTCTTCGCGATGCAGGCCGGTCGGGAGATCCGTGTGATGGTGCTTCCGGACGCGGTCGACGACATCGCCGCGCAGGTGATGGCGCGCGACATCGCCAAGCAGGTCGAGGAGGAGCTGACCTACCCCGGCCAGATCCGCGTCACCGTGGTCCGGGAGTCTCGGGCCACCGAGGTCGCCAAGTAGCTCAGACCGCCGGTTGAGTGCCCTGGGCAACCGCCCGGCGTCGGAAGGCCGCCACCAGCTCGACCAGGCCGAAGACGATCAGGACGATGCCGCCGATCCGGGTGAACACGACCAGGCTCTTGCCGGGGAAGACCGTGACCAGGATCGCGGCGATCAGGGTCAGCGCGCCGAAGAGGATCAGCGTGATCCTCTCAGGGCCGGTGCGTCCGGACTGGAAGCCGGCCACGAGCTCCGACACCCCGTCGATCAGCCAGCCGATGGCGACGATCCAGGCGATCGCCACCAGCGACGCGCCGGGCCGGAACAAGCAGATGACGCCGGCGATCAGCGTCAGCACGCCGAGCAGGATACTGATCGTCCGCCACGAGCCGTGCGCGGCGACACTCGACGCCGGGAGGGCGGCCGCGATGGCGATGCGGGTAGCGCCGGCGATGATCAGCTGAAGCCCGAACAGCACTGCTATCACCAGGAGCGTGACGTCGGGCCAGACCAGCACAGCGATACCGATCGCCAGACAGGCGAGCGCGAGGAGCAGGCGCAGCGGATCGAACCGGTTGGCGAGTCCGGGTGACAGGGGCTGGGATGCAGTACTCATGAGGTTCCTCCCGTCGTGGCGGGCGCGCGATGGCCCCCCATTGAGCGAAACCCTTGTCCTAGGCAAACGTCAAGAGGTCGCGGTCGGCACTGCGCGGACCCAGCCCGCTGGGCTCGGCCGAGATCAACGCCCTGTCGGCGTACGTCCACAACACCGGTATCGGTACGGCGATCATCGCCGCGGCCGAGGCCATCGCGACCGGATGGGGGCCGCGACGCCATCGGCCTGGCGGTCGGGGTGGACAACCCACGCGCGCGACGCCTGTACGAGCGCCTCGGCTATGTCCGGTGGACGGGGGGCCAGGTGCTGGACGAATGGACCGAGCAGAACGAAGACGGCAGCATCATCCGGACCCACCGCGACTCGTGCGACTACTTCCTGAAGCCCATGCCGCTGACTTGAGCCTCAGCGGTGACGAAGGGAGTCCCGAACAATTTCGAGGGTCTGGTCCGGGACCACTGGTCGGATCCGCACCTTCGCATCCCGTCCAGGGCCTCCGACCCAGCCCCACCGCTGATGCCGTCGAGATGGAGCCGCAGTAGCCCTGCCGTGCAGTCCTCGACGTACCGGCAACGCAGGAAGAACGCGAGGCGATTGGAGCTGATACCCGGCTGATGCCCAGCCGACAGGTAGGAACCGCAGTTCGCCGACATGGAGGCCGTACTGCTCCCGGACGGCGGCGACGAGCGCGTGGCGGTCGACAGACGGCTCTTGCAGCACGTCAGCGGAAGGCGGACTGGCCGGTAAGGGCCTGGCCGATCACCAGCTGGTGCACCTCGGAGGTGCCCTCGTACGTCAGCACCGACTCGAGGTTGTTGGCGTGCCGCATCACCGGGTACTCGCCGCTGATGCCGTTCGCCGCGAGGATCGTGCGGCACTCGCGGGCGATCGCGATGGCCTCGCGGACGTTGTTGAGCTTGCCGACGCTGACCTGCTCCGGCCGGAGCGCGCCCTTCTCCTTCAGCCGTCCGAGGTGGACGGCCAACAGGGTGCCCTTGTTCAGCTCGACCGCCATGTCGGCGAGCTTGGCCTGCGTCAGCTGGTACGCCGACAGCGGCTTGTCGAACACCAGCCGTTCGGCCGCATAGCTGACCGCCGTCTCCAGACAGTCGCGTGCGGCGCCCATCGCGCCGAAGACGATCCCGAACCTGGCCTCGTTCAGGCATCCCAGCGGCCCGGACAGGCCGCGCGCCGCCGGCAGCATCGCCGAGGCCGGTAGCCTGACGTCCTCCAGCACCAGCTCCGACGTCACCGAGGCGCGCAGCGACATCTTCCGCGTGATCTCCGGCGCCGAGAACCCCGGACTGCTCGTCGGTACGACGAACCCGCGTACGCCGTCCTCGGTACGAGCCCAGACGATCGCCACCTCGGCCACCGAGCCGTTGGTGATCCACATCTTCGAGCCGTTCAGCACCCAGTCGTCCCCGTCGCGGCGAGCGTTGGTGCGCATCCCGGCCGGGTTGGAGCCGAAGTCCGGCTCGGTCAGCCCGAAGCAGCCGATCGCCTCACCCGAGGCCATCCGGGGAAGCCACTCGTTCTTCTGCTCCTCGCTGCCGTACTTCCAGATCGCGTACATCGCCAGCGATCCCTGCACACTGACCAGTGAGCGCATCCCTGAGTCGGCGGCCTCGATCTCCAGGCAGGCCAGGCCGTAGGCGACCGGCCCGAGCCCGGCACACCCGTAGCCGGTCAGATGCATGCCGAGCAGTCCCAGCGAGCCGAGCTCCTTGGCCAGCTCCCGCACCGGGATGCTGCCGGACTCGAACCAGTCCGGGAGTTGCGGCCGCAGCCGCTCGTCGGCGAACTGGCGGGTGGTCGATCGGATGTCCAGCTCTTCCTCGGTGAGCAGCGAGTCGACGTCGACAAGATCCAGCGAAGCGGTCATGGCCTCACGCTATCCGGTACGTCCGGGTCCGAGGACGACGGCAACCGCGCCTGGTGGGATGCGGTCTTGCGTGCGCGGCCTCAGGTGTCGTCCGGCGAGTACAGGCGAAAGCCCATGAACTCTTGTGACGGCAGGCCCCGGTAGAACCCGTCCGCGGCCGGCGTCGAAAGCAGGTCGACTCGTTCCGCGCCGCTCGCGCGGAAGACCTCCGCGACCAGCCGCCGACCTACGCCATGACGCCGTGAATCCGATGCGACCGCCAGGAAGGTCAGGTACGCGTGCCACCCGTCGGTCAGCGCGTGCGCCGCGCCGACTACCGCATCGCCACGGACAGCAACCCGCCCGACTGCGCCCGGCGCGCCGAACAGGCGACACACTCGAACCTGGTCGGAGAACGTGGGCCAGCCCTCGGCTGAAGCCAGCGCCGCCACACCAGGCGCGAAGACGACCTCGAATGGCATCACCTCGGTTGTCGACATCGACACAGCATTCATCCGGGCGACAGTCGAGAACAACCGGACAACCTCGTTCGCGAACGGCTCACTTCCTGTACCAGGGCCACCACCAGCGCCGCTTCCGCGGATGCCGTACGACGATGCTGCCGTGCTTGGCCTGTCCGGTCACGCGCAGTCGCACCGCCCCGGGCCTGGGCGCGCCGGCCTTGTTCCGCGCCGTGCCGTGGTGCATGTCGATCTCGTCGATGTTGATGATCCAGCCCTCAGGCACGATCATCACCACCGAGCTGTGCTTGGCCTGCGCGTCGACATGGACCTCCGGCCAGCGCATCACAGCGTCGGTGAAGTCGAGCGTGACGCTGGAGTGCTCCGCGACGGCGTTGATCCGCTCTGGCACCTGCCACGGGCCCTCGCGCCTCTGGCTGCTGTGCTTGGCTCGAACGGTGATCACGGGCGCCGTACTGCCGTGGGACACCGGTAGCAGGTCCGCGGTGGCGGTCCGCAGCTCCAGGTCGGTCTTGGCCGAGTAGACCTGCGTCAGCCGTTCGTCCAGCTCCTCGAAGTCGAGCCGGCCGTCGCTGTGCGCCTCCTGGACCAGTGCGGCGGCACGGTCGCGGTCGTGATCGGATGCCCGTCGGCCGGGCTGCTGCGGCTGCTCCAGACTCATGCGACCAAAGGTAGCGCCGCAGTGGTCCTGATCGACGCTCCGGACGGCCGTCGCGCCGTGGGCGGATCCTGGTCCCGCCGCGCCGTACGGCGGATCGCCGCCGCAGTCCGCGACCTGGGACAATGGCGCGGTGAATCCCCGCGAAGTC
Source organism: Kribbella sp. (assembly GCA_035759015.1). Lineage (GTDB taxonomy): Bacteria > Actinomycetota > Actinomycetes > Propionibacteriales > Kribbellaceae > Kribbella. Next base: position 18,330 of record DASTVQ010000169.1, on the reverse strand, counting down.
GTCATCCTCGGCTCGACCGGTTCGGTCGGCACCCAGGCGCTGGAGCTGATCGGCCGCAACCGGGACAAGTTCCGGGTGCCGGCCATCTCGGCCGGTGGTGACAACGTCGCGATGCTCGCGCAGCAGGCACTGGAGTTCGAGGTCGAGGTGGTCGGCGTGGCCAGGGCCACGGTCGCGCAGGACCTCCAGCTGGCGTTCTACGCCGAGGCGCAGCGGCGTGGCTATGCGCGGGGCGAGTTCCGGATCCCGAAGATCCTCACGGGTCCGGACGCCTCGACCGAGCTGGCGGCGCGACCCTGCGACATAGTGCTGAACGGCATCAACGGCTCGGTCGGGCTCAGACCGACCCTCGCCGCGCTCGACGCGGGCAACACCCTCGCCCTGGCGAACAAGGAGTCGCTGGTGGTCGGCGGCCCGCTGGTCACGCGGCGGGTCAAGCCGGGGCAGATCGTGCCGGTCGACTCAGAGCACAGTGCGATCGCGCAGTGCCTGCGTGGCGGCACCGCCGAGGAGGTCCGCAAACTGATCCTCACCGCCAGCGGGGGGCCGTTCCTGGGCCGACCACGTTCGGAGCTCGCCGACGTGACCGTCGAGCAGGCGCTGGCGCACCCCAACTTCGCGATGGGGCCCGTCGTCACCATCAATTCCGCCACGCTGGTCAACAAGGGACTCGAGCTGATCGAGGCCCACCTGCTGTTCGGCGTACCGATGGACCGGGTGGACGTCGTGGTGCACCCGCAGCAGGCGGTCCACTCGATGGTCGAGTTCGTCGACGGGTCCACTCTCGCGCAGGTGTCGCCGCCGACGATGGTGCTGCCGATCGCGCTCGGGCTGGGCTGGCCGGATCGCGTCCCGGAAGCCTCGCCCCCGTGGGACTGGACCGCCGCGAGCAGCTGGGAGTTCCTGCCCCTTGACGGCGAGGCTTTCCCGTCCGTCCAGCTGGCCCGGGAGGCCGGCACCCGGGGCGGCACCGCTCCGGCCGTGTTCAATGCGGCGAACGAGGTCTGCGTGCAGGCGTTCCGGGACGGCCGGCTGCCGTTCCTGGGGATCGTCGACACCGTGGCCAGAGTGGTGACCGATCACGACGTACCCTCATATGAGGAACTGTCCATCGACGACGTACTCGCCGCGGACGCCTGGGCCCGGACGCGGGCGCGGGAGCTGACCGGCGTACAGGAGACCACACAGGCATGACTGCACTTCTCACCCTGGTCGGCGTGGTGCTGTTCGTCGTCGGCATCCTGGTCTCGATCGGCCTGCATGAGCTTGGTCACATGCTGCCGGCGAAGAAGTTCGGCATGAAGGTGACGCAGTACTTCGTCGGCTTCGGCCGCACGGTCTGGTCCACGAAGCGCGGCGAGACCGAGTACGGCATCAAGCTGATCCCCGCGGGCGGCTACGTCCGCATCATCGGCATGATGCCGCCGGGCAAGGGCGAGGACCCGACGAAGGTCCGCAAGGCCAACACCGGGCCGATCCAGTCGATGGTCGAGAACGCCCGCTCCGCCGAGTACGAGACGATCGATCCGGCGGACAGCGGCCGGCTGTTCTACCAGAAGGTGTGGTGGAAGAAGCTGATCGTGATGGCCTCGGGGCCGCTGGTCAACGTGGCGATCGCGTTCGTCCTCTTCGCCGGACTCTTCATGCTGTACGGCGCGAGCGTCGCGCAGACGACGGTCGCCACGGTCACCGACTGCGTGATCCCCGCGTCGCAGGCCAGCGCCGACCGCAAGTGCGAGCCGGGTGACAAGCCGTCGCCGGCGAAGCAGGCGGGCCTCCAGGTCGGCGACAAGATCGTCGCGTTCAACGGCACGCAGATCTCCTCGTGGGACGACCTCACCCCGTTGATCCGCGCGAACACCGACAAGCCGGCCACCATCGTGGTCGAGCGCAACGGTCAGCAGACCACCCTGCGGACCAACACGATCCTCAACCAGGTCTACAAGGACGCCGGATCGGACAAGCTCGTCTCGGTCGGCTTCCTCGGCGTCTCGCCCGAGCAGAAGGTGGAACGGCAGGACTTCGGCTTCGTCGTCGACAAGATGGGCGAGCTGAGCGTCGCGACAGTGCAGGCCCTCGGCAACTTCCCGGAGAAGCTGGTCGGCGTCGCCAAGTCGATCGTCGGCGGTCAGCGCGACCAGAACAGCCCGATGAGCGTCGTCGGCGCCAGCCGGGTGGCCGGCGAGGTCGCCTCGAACAACTCACTGACCGGCGGTGAGCGGATCGCCTTCCTGGTCTCGTTGCTCGCCTCGCTGAACCTCTTCCTCGCCCTGTTCAACTTCATCCCGCTGCTGCCGCTGGACGGCGGTCACATGGCCGGTGCCATCTGGGAAGGCATCAAGCGCGGCTTCGCCAAGCTCACCGGCCGGCCCGACCCCGGATACGTCGACGTGGGCAAGTTGCTGCCGATCGCCTACGTGGCGGCCAGTGTCATCGTGGTGATGGGTGTGCTGCTCGTCATCGCCGACATCGTGAACCCGATCAAGCTCTTCAACGGTTAAAGGACAAATGAGCATCAACCTGGGCATGCCCGCGCTGCCGCCGCCGACCCTCGCACCACGCCGCAGGACCCGCCAGATCAAGGTGGGCAAGGTGCTGGTGGGCGGTGACGCACCGGTGTCCGTGCAGTCGATGACGACGACCCTGACGTCGGACGTCAACTCGACCCTGCAGCAGATCGCGGAGCTCACCGCGGCCGGGTGCGACATCGTCCGGGTCGCCTGCCCCTCGCAGGACGATGCGGACGCGCTGCCGCAGATCGCCAAGCACTCGCAGATTCCGGTGATCGCCGACATCCACTTCCAGCCCAAGTACGTCTTCGCCGCGATCGAGGCGGGCTGTGCGGCGGTCCGGGTGAACCCGGGCAACATCCGCAAGTTCGACGACCAGGTGAAAGAGATCGCGGCCGCCGCGAAGGACCACGGTACGTCGATCCGGATCGGCGTGAACGCGGGCTCGCTGGACCCGCGCCTGCTGCAGAAGTACGGCAAGGCCACGCCCGAGGCGCTGGTCGAGTCCGCGGTCTGGGAGGCGTCGCTGTTCGAGGAGCACGACTTCCACGACTTCAAGATCTCGGTCAAGCACAATGACCCGGTCGTCATGGTCCAGGCGTACGAGCAGCTCGCCGAGCGGGGCGACTGGCCGTTGCACCTCGGCGTGACCGAGGCAGGCCCGGCGTTCCAGGGCACGATCAAGTCCTCGGTGGCCTTCGGCGCGCTGCTGTCTCGCGGCATCGGCGACACCATCCGCGTCTCGCTGTCCGCCCCGCCGGTCGAGGAGGTCAAGGTCGGGCTGCAGATCCTGCAGTCGCTGAACCTGCGCGAGCGCAAGCTGGAGATCGTCTCCTGCCCGTCCTGCGGTCGCGCCCAGGTGGACGTCTACACCCTGGCCGAGCAGGTCACGGCCGGCCTGGAGGGCATGGAGGTCCCGCTCCGCGTCGCGGTGATGGGCTGCGTCGTGAACGGCCCGGGCGAGGCCCGTGAGGCCGACCTCGGCGTCGCGTCCGGCAACGGCAAGGGCCAGATCTTCGTGAAGGGCGAGGTGATCAAGACCGTGCCCGAGTCGCAGATCGTCGAGACCCTGATCGAGGAGGCGATGCGCATCGCCGAGGAGATGGGCGAGCCGGTCGAGGGCGCCGAGCCCACCGTCACCGTCAGCTGAGCCCAGGCCGCCCCGGGCGCCTGCTCCGAACGCTCCCTGCAGCTCAGCGTCGCCCGCGCTGCTCAGGAACCGACAGCAACCAGTCCCGCCGCGGTCCTGCTTTCGGTCGGTGGTTCTGTGATCGGGCGGGGTCCTGCTGTCGGGCGGTGGTTCTGTGATCGAGCGGCGTCCTGCTGTCGGGCGGTGGTTCTGTGATCGGGCGGGGCGTTGTGATCGTGCCTGGTCAAGTGATCCTGATTGATGCGGGGCCCGAGCTCCCTGGCCCGATCGGTGGTGGGCCACCATCGCGGTCAGACCCACCCTAGTCCTGGCGTGCGGCTGACGGCACCAATGGAGCCAACGCGCTGAACGCCCGCGTGGCGGTCTGCCCGCCACCTTGTGCACCGACTGGTCGCGCTGCGCTGGTCTGGGTGGCTGGTTGGTGCTCAAGGTGGCGCGCCGCCTCGGCTTTGTGCACGGTCGGTCGTGTGGGGGCAGTCAAGGTGGCTGGTGGGTGCGCAAGGTGGTGCGCCGCCTCGACTCTGTGCACCGGCCAGTCGCGTGGGGATGGTCTGGGTGGCTCGTGGGTGCTCAAGGTGGCGCGCTTCCTCGGCTTTGTGCACTGGCAGGTCACCGTGGTGTGTGCTCGGCGACCACTCGGCACACGCCGTCGTACTCGTCCGGAGCGCGCGCCGTTGCCTGGTCCGTGGCCGGCCGCCACTTTGTGCATCGGCTGGTCGCATCGGATCGATCTGGGTGGCTAGCCAGTGCTCAAGGTCGAGTGCTGCCTCGACTCTGTGCACCGACTGGTCGCGCTGCGCTGGTCTGGGTGGCTGGTGGGTGCTCAAGGTGGCGCGCCGCCTCGGCTTTGTGCACTGGCAGGTCACCGTGACGCGTTCTGGGCGACGACCCGGTACACGGCGTCGTACGCCCAGAGCGCGCCCTTGCCTCGCACCGAGGCGGCGAGCTGGCCGCCACCTTGTGCACTGGCTGGTCACACTGGACCGATCCGGCCGGCTAGCCGGTGCTCAAGGTCGAGTGCTAGCTCGACTCTGTGCACTCGTCGGTCGCGAGGGGATGGTCAGACTGGCTGGTGGGTGCTCAAAGTCAAGCGCCGCCTCGACTTTGTGCACTCGCAGGACACCGTGACGCGTCCTGGCGCACCACTCGACGGACGGCATCGCCGTGGCTGCTGTTGACGCCTGCCGGCACCTGCGCCCAAGTGCTCGCTCGGTGTAATCGTGTGTCCTGGGCGACCACTTGGGTGCACGACGTCGTACGCGCCCGGCACGCGGGTCGTTGCTTGGTCCGTGGCCGGCGGGCCCCACTTTGTGCACCGGCTGGTCGCGGTGGGCTGGCCTGGGTGGCTGGTGGGTGCTCAAGGTCGAGTGCTACCTCGACTTTGAGCACCGGTCGCTCAGGTGGGGGCGGTCTGGGTGGCTGGTGGGTGCTCAAAGCGGAGCGCTACCTCGCCGTGGTGCAGGGCAGGTCGCCGTGGTGTGTGTCCCGGTTGACCAACTCGGCGGGCGGGTAGTCGTACGCGCTCAGAGTGCGCGTTGTCGTACGCGCTTGGAGTGGGCGATGTTGCCTCGTCCTGGGCAGCGGGCTCGGCGCTCCAGGTGCGCGCGCGGCGGCCCCAGGTGCGGACACGGCGCCCCACGTGCGGACACGGCGCCCCACGTGCGGGCGCGGGGCCCTATGCGGGCGCGGGGCCTCAGGTGACAGTGGTGCCTGTTGCGGCTACTTCGGTGGGCCCGAGCTTTGTGACTCTGGCGGTGCTGGGCTGGTAGACACCAGCGATGGCCTGAGGAACCGGACGAGTGGCGGATAGCCTTTCGGAGTGACGGATTACCTGATTGTCAGCGCTACCGCGGCCGAGGCGAAGTACGTTCCGGACGGTCTGCCGGTAGTCGTGACAGGGATCGGGAAGACGGCGGCCGGGGTGGCGACGGCCCAGGCGCTGGCGAGCCGCGGGGCCGACAACCTGGTGGTACTGAACATCGGGACAACCGGCGCGCTCCGCGACGGGCTGGCCGGGATCTACCTGCCCAGCGAGGTTATCAACCACGACATCAACGCCGATGCGATCCGGGCGATCGGGCTCGACCCGGCGGAGTCACTCCAGATCGAGGGCGGTGATGGGACCGTGCTGGCCTCCGGTGATGTGTTCGTCACCGACCCGGTGTTGCGTGCCCGGTTGGCTGAGCGGGCGCATCTGGTGGACATGGAGGGGTACGGCGTCGCCTACGCCTGCCGACAGTTCGGCGTACCGGTGCGGCTGGTCAAGCACGTGTCAGACACGGCCGACGAGGCAGCCATGGACTGGCCCGCCCTGGTCGACGCCAGCGCGCGGGCGCTGGGGGAGTGGCTGCGCACCGCCCTCGGCTAATGGAAGGTCTCGGCTTCCTGCTGATCCCGTGCGTCATATCCCCGGAGTCAGCCGCCCGCCCGGGGCGAGGTCCTCCCCGCGCGATCTGTGGATTGCCTGCCGCGGATTCGTCGGGTCTGGTGGACACTGCCGCGTTCGTGGCCCCAGATGCGACGAATCGCCCGAGGGTTTTCCACAGCCAGGCTCAGCCGGGACGCTGGCCGCGGGGGTGGATCAAGCCTTGGTCCGGCGGTGTCGGGCTGACAGACAACGTGGGTTTTGAGAGTTCGGTCGAGTCTTTGGACGGCGGGTAGGCTGGCTTGACCTTGACCCTGGGGACAGGGTTTAGCGTCGTGGACGAGGAGGCGGCATGCACATCAGCGACCTGGCGGCCAGTGCGGGAGTGACGGTCAAGGCGGTGCGGTACTACGAGTCGCAGGGGCTGCTGCGCCCCCGTCGCGAGGCCAACGGCTACCGGACGTACACCGACCAGGACGTCGCGGTGGTGCGGGAGATCAAGGCGCTGCTGTCGCTCGGGCTGACCGCTGAGCAGACCTACCCGTTCATCGAGTGCCTGCGGGCCGGGAACGACCGGGCCGACGTCTGCCCGGCGTCGCTGACGGCGTACAGGACCCGGATCGCGGAGGTGGACCAGCGGATTGCGGAGCTGAGCGATCTGCGGGCCCGGCTGACCGAGCTCCTCGCCGATGCCGAGAGCTGGCGCCAACGCGGCTCCGGCCTGACGACGACAGGAGACAGACGATGACCGACCTGCAGGTGGTCGACGAGGAGAACTTCGACCGGGTCGTGCTGGGTGGCGACAAGCCGGTGCTGGTGGACTTCTGGGCGCAGTGGTGCCCGCCGTGCCACCAGATCGTCCCGGTGCTCGCCGCGATCGCGGACGAGCGCAAGGACCGGCTCTCGGTAGTGAAGTTGAACTCGGACGAGAACCCGGGGATCTCCGCCCGGTACCGCGTGATGGCGCTGCCGACGCTGATGTTGTTCCACCGCGGCGAGCTGGTCTGGTCCGTCGTGGGTGCCCGGCCCAAGGCGCGGCTGCTGAAGGAGCTCGACGACGCGTTGGCGGGCCTACCTGCCGGCGTCTGACTCCAGGCGCTCGATCAAAGCGCCGAGCACGTTCTGCCAGTGGGTGCGTTGGCGGGTGCGTTCATCCGCATCCGCCAGCCACTCCTGGTGAACTCGGAGCAGTGTCTTGTCACCGGAGGCCCTGATCGCGACCTGCACGGTAGTGTCGTGCGACCAGTCGGACGGACGCCAGGTCAGCCTGATGCGGTCGTGCTCGTGGATGCTGCGCACCTCGCCGGTGGTGCCGTCCGCCGTCTGGTACGTCGATCCCTTCCGCAGGTCCAGCCTGGCACCGGGACCCAGCCAGACGGCGAGCCCTTCTGCGCTGGTGAGGAGGTTCCAGACCCGGTTGATCGCGTAAGGGATGGTCTTGGAGACACCGATCTCGAAACCGGCGTCCTTCGTCTGCCCGACGACCCGTCCGGCGGTCATCAGAGTGCCGTCTGCTGGTGGAAGACGCAGAGCCACTGGTCGCCGGCTCGGTTGTAGACGCTGGTGGCGTAGGAGGGCAGTTCGACCTCGTTGCCCTCGACAACTGCCGTGACGTCGAGCCGGTAGGTGACCAGTGCGTTGTTGGCGCCGTCGCCCTCGCGGTTGGCCCGCCACAACTGCTCCCCGAGGTCCAGCAGGGTCTCGGCGACGGTCATGACGACTCCCTCCCCGTAACTGGTCATACCGGTGTGACACCGAATATAGTGGTTACATGACGGCAGGGGCAAGGCAGCTGACCTCTCCGGACGGGGTGCGGCACACGTTCGACTCGGGCAGCTTCGCCCTCGAGCTGCTGCTCACCGGTGGGCCGCCGCCATGGGACCGTTACGAGATCCTGCACGCGCCGGACGCGCTGGCCGAGTGGCTCGTCGACTCACATCTGGCGCTCGAGCTGCCGTTCGCGGCCGGCGACTTCCGGGTCACGCCGACCGAGCTGGCGCAGGTCAAGCGGTTCCGCGAGACGCTCTGGCGAGTGGTTCCGGCGATGGTGCAGGGAAAGCCGCTGGCTGTCGACGATCTGCGGATCATCAATGAGGCAGCGGGGCCGCCGCCGAGGCCTCAGCTGGGCCCGGACGCCAAGCGGCAGTGGGTCACACCCGTCACCGGCAAGCAGGTGCTGGCCGCCGCGGCCCGGGAGATGATCGACCTGATCGGTACGGAGAAGGCGAAGCGAGTCAGGCAGTGCGAAGGCGTGAACTGCTACCTGATGTTCTACGACACGTCCCGCCCGGGTAACCGCCGTTGGTGCTCGATGCAGCGCTGCGGCAACCGCCACAAGGTCGCCGGCTACCGCACGCGCCACGCCAACTGATCCGGTCAGTGCTGTGGCTCACGCCACTGGTACAGCTCGACGAGGACGCCGTTCGGGCCCGAGACGTACGCGGTGGTGGTGCCCCAGTCGGTGTCCATCGGTTCGAGAGAGATCACGCCGCCGCGGGACCGGATGGCCTCCACGTCGGCTCGTACGTCGTCACTGGAGAACTGCAGTAGCGTCCCGCCGTGCGGTGAGACGTGGTCGATCAGGTTGCCGCGGTGCAGGGCGATCGTGACGGCGCCGGCCTTCACCTCCGCATAGCCCTCGGCCGCGTCGCCGGTCACCTCGAGGCCGAGCACGTCGGCGAAGAAGCGGGCTAGCTCGCTGTTCTGCTCGGCGGTGTCCGAGATCAGGCCGAGGTGGTCGAAGCGGATGCTCATGGAACACTCCTTTGACGATCTGCGGTCTAGGATGCTAGCAATATAGCCATGAGTGTTGAGCCTGCCAAGAAGGCGCAGTTCAACGTGTACCTGCCACCCGGGCTGATCCGCCAGGTCAAGCACAAGGCGATCGACGAGGGCAGGAGCCTGTCGGCTCTGGTCGAGCAGGCCCTGGAGGAGTATCTGGACGCGCATGGAGAGGCCCAGGGATGAGCAACCAGGTGGTACTACGCCCGCTGCGGTTCACCGCCGACGTGCCGGCGATGCGCCGGTTCCTCGAGATGCTCGGGCTGCGGTCACGGGTCGAGTCCGAGCGCGGCGGCTGGGTGGACATGGTCGCGGGCCGGGGGATGGCCGCCCTGCACGACGCCGCGAGCAGCGAGGCGGGCGAACGCCCGGGCGTAACCAGGTTGTCGTTCGAGGCGGATGACATCGGCGAGCTGGCCCAGCGCCTGCAGGATGCCGGGTACCACGACGTCACGACCTGGGACGAGGCCTATGGCAGGGTGCTGTCCGTGACCGCGCCGGACGCCACCGCGATCTGGGTCGACGAGCGAAGCGACGATCTCTACGGCTACAGGCAACACGCTGCCCGACCGGACGAGCGGTGGTGCGTCACGCCGGACTTGCAGGTCCGCGATCGAGCAGGCTGGCAGCGTTTCCTGGCGACGCTCGGCGGTGACAGCGCCGACCTCGCGATGTACCGAGACGGGTCACCCGGCGCGGGTCTCGTCGTACGCCTGGCCTTCCGAACGACCGAGAGCACGGCCGAGGTCGTACAGCGATTGACAGCGGCCGGGCACGAGCCTGAGGAGACCGCGACGGGTCTTGTGGTCGCGGACCCGGACGGGCAGCTGGTCACGGTGTGGACGGAGTCGTGATCGCCGACGCCTTGACCTCCAGCGCGGTTGAAGGTCGATGGTGTCCGGCATGACGTCGGCACCCGCCCTGCCCGAACGGTTGCGCGACGACCCTGACTTCCGCCGGTACTGGGTGGCGCGAGCGCTGTCCGTGACGGGGTCCATGGTGACGGCCGTCGCGCTTCCCGTGCTGGTCTACCGGTTGAGCGGTTCGCCGTTTCTGACTGCCTTGGTGAGTGCGTTGGAGGCGGCGCCGTACCTGGTGTTCGGGCTGTTCGCGGGGGCGCTTTCGGACCGATGGAACCGGCGCGGGGTGATGGTGGCGGCCGACCTGGTCAACGCGCTGGTGATCGGCTCGGTCCCCGCGGCTCACTGGCTTGGCGTTCTGACCGTGACGCACGTGCTGGTCGCGGCGTTCGTTGTCCAGGCGGTTTTCACGTTCTTCGACGGAGCGAACTTCGGCGCCCTGCCGGTGCTGGTCGGCCGGGCGCGAGTGGCTCACGCCAACGCGGCTGTCTGGACGGCATCCAGCCTGGTGGAGCTGCTCGTGCCGGCGTTGGCCGGTCTGGTTCTCGCCGTCTTGAACCCTGCGAACCTGCTGGCGATCGACGCGGTGAGCTTCGTCGCGTCGGCGGTCGCCGTACGGGGGATCGTCCGGGCGTTGTCCGAGCCACGGGACGGGCAGGAGCGGCTGCGGCCGCGCGTGCTGTTCGCCGACATAGCCGAAGGGGTGCGCTTCCTTGTCCGGCACCCCGGCGTCCGGACGATGACGATGGTCGGGAGCCTCCAGTCATTCGCCGGCGGCGGGTTCGTCGCGCTGATGGTGGTGTGGTGCGACCGGATCCTTCACGTCGGTACGTCGGGCGCCCGGTTCGGGATCGTCTTCGGAGCGTGGGGGATCGGCGGCCTCGTCGCCGCCATGGGGTTGCCGAGGCTGCTGAAGCGGCTCCCACCGGCGGCCGTCACCTTGTACGCCTTGCCCATGTCAGCGGTCCTCGGCATCGTCACGGCACTGGCGCCGAACTGGCCGTCGGCGGCGCTGTGCCTTCTGGTGTGGGGATCGGCGTACATGCTCGTGATCGTCAACTCGATCTCGTACCGCCAGCAGGTCACACCCGAGCAGTTGCTCGGCCGGGTCAACACCGCGGGGCGGATGCTGTCCTGGGGAGTCGGCTGGACCCTCGGCGCCATGGTCGGCGGCTTCGTCGGAGAGGTGCTGGGAGTCCGTCCGGCGATGGTCGTGATGGGCGTGTTCGGGTTTGTCGCGGTGCTGGTCGCGTGGACCTCCCCGTTGCGCGGCATCGCCGCGGCTCATCAGACCGCGAGCGCATGACGATCGCATGGCGCGCCGCCCGGCGGGCAGGGAACGAGCGGATCCCGGGCAGGTCGGCTAGGTTCTGCCCCGTGGGCGTACGGGTACTGGGTCCTCGCGACCTGTCAGCTGCGAGGGCCGTCATCGCCCGCGATCCGGTCATCAACGTGTTCGTCGACAGCCTCGTGCAGGCGTCCGGGCTCGATCCGCGCCGCGGCGCGGAGGTCTGGGGGTACGTCGAGAAGGGCGAGCTGCAGGCCCTGTGCCATGCCGGCGGGAACATGGTGCCGGTCGGGGCCGACGAGGCCGCGCTCCGGGCGTTCGCGGCGTACGCGCTGCGGCGCGGGCGCAACTGCTTCCAGATCCTCGGTCCGGCCCGCGCGGTCCAGGTGCTTTGGGCCGCGCTGGAGCCGCACTGGGGGCCGGCCCGGGAGGTGCGGGCCTCGCAGCCGTTCATGGTGATCGACACCGAGCCGGCCATCCCCGCGGATCCGCGGGTCCGGGTGGTCGAACCCGTCGAGCTCCCGGTGCTCTACCCGGCGTGCGTGGCGATGTACACCGAGGAGGTCGGGGTGCCGCCGCAGACCGGCCCGGACGGCACGTTCTACCGATCGCGGGTGGCCGAGCTGATCCGGGCCGGCCGCGCCTTCGCCCGGATCGAGGACGGCAAGGTGGTCTTCAAGGCCGAGATCGGCTCGGTCGGCACCGGCGTGTGCCAGATCCAGGGCGTCTGGGTGGAGCCGTCGCGCCGGGGCCAGGGCCTCGCCGCGCCCGGAATGGCCGCCATCGTGCAGTTCGCCCGGCAGATCACGCCGATCGTGACGTTGTACGTGAACGCCTTCAACACCCCGGCCCGGGCGGCTTACGAGCGGGTCGGGTTCCGGACCATCGAGACCTTCGCGACGATCCTGTTCTGACCCTCCGTGACCGGCCGTTGGCCCGGTGGACCGGAAAGTCAGGTGAGAGCAGTACTCGCCGACCGATATCCTCATTCGGTCAGCTCGCCACCCAGTTCCGGTCTTTGGAGACTCCCGTGATCCTGCGCATGTCGTCGCTGTTCCTCCGCACCCTTCGCGAGGACCCGGCGGACGCGGAGGTCCCGAGCCACCGGCTGCTCGTCCGCGCCGGCTACATCCGCCGCGTCGCGCCCGGCGTCTACACCTGGCTGCCGCTCGGGCTGAAGGTGCTGCGCAACGTCGAGCGGATCGTCCGCGAGGAGATGGACGCGATCGGTGCGCAGGAGCTCGTCTTCCCGGCGCTGCTGCCCCGCGAGCCCTACGAGGCGACCGGCCGCTGGGCCGAGTACGGCGAGAACGTGTTCCGGCTGAAGGACCGCAAGGGCGCGGACTACCTGCTCGGGCCGACGCACGAGGAGATGTTCACCCTCACGGTCAAGGACCTGTACTCGTCGTACAAGGATCTGCCGCTGTTCCTCTACCAGATCCAGAACAAGTATCGCGACGAGGCCCGGCCGCGCGCCGGGGTGCTGCGCGGGCGCGAGTTCGTGATGAAGGACTCCTACTCCTTCGACATCGACGACGAGGGGCTGCAGGCGTCGTACGACCTGCACCGCCAGGCCTACATCAAGATCTTCGACCGGCTCGGCTTCGACTACGTGATCGTGAAGGCGATGTCCGGCGCGATGGGCGGTTCGGCGTCGGAGGAGTTCCTCGCCATCGCCGAGAACGGTGAGGACACCTTCGTCCGCTCCGAGGGCGGGTACGCCGCCAACGTCGAGGCCATGGTGGTCCCGCAGGCCGATCCCGTGGATGCATCGAACGTGCCGGCGGCCGAGGTGGTGGACACACCTGACACCCCGACCATCGAGACGTTGGTCGACTCGCTCAACACCAAGCGCCCCCGCGCCGACGGCCGCTCGTGGACAGCCGCGGACACCCTGAAGAACGTGCTCGTCACGCTGGTGAACCCGGACGGCTCGCGCGAACCGCTGGCGATCGGCGTACCGGGGGACCGGGAGATCGACGAGAAGCGGCTCGGCGCCCAGGTCGAGCCGGCCGAGGTGGCCGCGTTCGACGACGCCGACTTCGCGAGGAACCCGATCCTGGCCAAGGGGTACATCGGCCCGGGCGTGCTCGGCTCGAAGAACTCCTCCGGCATCCGGTACCTGCTCGACCCACGGATCGCGGAGGGCTCGGCATGGGTGACCGGCGCGGACAAGCCCGGCTTCCACGTGATGAACCTCGTGTACGGGCGAGACTTCACCGCCGACGGCACGATCCAAGCCGCCGAGGTGCGCGACGGTGACCCGGCGCCGGACGGTTCCGGCCCGCTGTCGTCCGCGCGCGGCATCGAGATGGGCCACATCTTCCAGCTCGGCAAGAAGTACGCCGAGGCGCTGGACCTCAAGGTGCTGGACCACAACGGCAAGCTGGTCACGGTGACGATGGGCTCGTACGGAGTGGGTGTCACCCGTGCCGTCGCGGCCATCGCCGAGGGCAACCACGACGACCTCGGTCTGATCTGGCCGCGCGAGATCGCTCCGGCAGACGTACACCTGGTCGCCACCGGCAAGGACGCCGAGGTCTTCGAGAAGGCCGCCGCGATCGCCGCCGAGCTGGAGTCCCGAGGCGTCGACGTGCTCTACGACGACCGCGAGAAGGTGTCGCCCGGGGTCAAGTTCAAGGACTCGGAACTGATCGGCATACCGACCATCGCGGTCGTCGGCAAGGGCCTTGTCGACGGCGTCATCGAGGTCAAGGACCGCCGCTCCGGCGAGCGCGCCGACATCCCGGTCGACCAGGTGGTGGACCACCTCACCGCCCTCGTCCGCCCCTGACCCTCCCTTCCACCCATCGGTCCGAAGTCGCCCTGCGGGTCGGCATCCATCGGTCCGAAGTCGCCCTGGTCACCATGAGCTTGACCTGAACCTCCGCTTGAGGTTCAGGTCAAGTTCTGAGCCAGACCGTCCACCGCTCGATCCGGACGTAGTCGAGCCGGTCGTACACCGGCTGGCCCGCGTCGCTCGCGATCAGAACGGCCGCCTGCTCCGGCCGGTACGTCGTCGCAGCCCAGGTGAGCGCCGCACCGGCGCCGCGGCCTCGCCCGGCGGGCATCACCGCGACGTTCTCCACCAGGGTGACGCCGGCCGCGTCGTGCGCCGTGGCCGTGGCGAGTGGTTCCTCACCGTCGTACCCGACCCAGATCGCGGACGGCCCGTCGAGGAGCGCCGGGTCGAGCAGGGCGCCGGCCCGGAACGGCTGCAGCTCGGGCAGGGGATAGCCCTCTACGAGGACCCGTTCGGCTTCGGCCAGCATCGCCGCGCCATCCACCCGCCGGAGCTCCAGATCGGTGGTGGGCGGTTCCGTGACGGTCTGCGGGAAGCGCGCCATCAGCGGCGGATGCCCGACCAGGCCCAGACCCGATGGGCGCAGATCCGGCGTCGGCCAGGCACTCAGGAAGAGATACGGCACCTCCGCAGGGAGCTGCTCGTGCACCTCCGCCAGCACGGCGATCGGGTCGACCGGCTGCTTGAGCATGACCAGGTTGGTGAATGCGCCACGGTCGCCGAGAAACCCGCCCGCCCAGGTCGGATCGTCGTACCAGGGCTTTCCGGCGCGGCGGGCGCCCTCGACGACCCACGACGCGTGAACGAGTACCGCCCGACGGACCAGGGAGTCGCCTGGCGGCAGATCGGGCTCCCAACCGGTGGTGAGGTGCTCGCCCTCCGGGGGCAGGATCGATGCGGCCACACCATCACTTTTCCAGAGCCACGGGGGATTGTCTCTGCCCGACATCTCCGGGTGGACCACGCGCTTGGGCTCAGCAGGCATGGTGGACTATGACCGTTGGCTGCATGAGGTGTACGCCGAGGGACGCAAGACGTTCGTGAGTGCTGACAGGTTCATACCAGTGGATTCACTGGTCTTGCTGCGACAGATCCGTTCCCAACGACTCAGCGGGTGAGTGGGTTACGAGCTCCGGACGAGGGGCATTTAGGGTGTGGCCCATGTCTGACAACCTGGTCCTGCTCCCTGCCGTGGACGTGGCGGACGGGCGGGCCGTTCGGCTGGTGCAGGGCGAGGCCGGTAGCGAGACCTCCTACGGCGACCCGCTGGCGGCGGCGATGGCGTGGCAGGAGGCCGGGGCGGAGTGGATCCATCTGGTCGACCTGGACGCCGCCTTCGGCCGCGGCAGCAACCGTGACCTGCTCGCCGAGGTGACCGCCAAGGTGGACTTGAAGGTCGAGCTGTCCGGCGGCATCCGAGACGACGCCTCGCTCGAGGCGGCGCTGGCGACCGGTGCCACCCGGGTGAACATCGGCACCGCCGCGCTGGAAAACCCGCAGTGGTGCGACCGGATCGTCGCCGAGTACGGCGACCGGGTCGCGATCGGCCTCGACGTGCGCGGCCGCACCCTGGCTGCCCGGGGCTGGACCAAGGAGGGTGGCGACCTGTACGAGGTGCTGGAGCGCCTGGAGCGGGCCGGCTGCGAACGGTACGTCGTCACCGACGTGACCAAGGACGGCATGCTGCAGGGCCCGAACCTGGAGCTCTACCGGGATCTCTGCGCCCGGACCGACAAGCCGATCGTCGCCTCCGGTGGCGTCTCCAGCCTGGACGACCTACGCGCGCTGAGCACGCTGGTCGGCGAGGGTGTCGAGGGCGTCATCGTCGGCAAGGCGCTGTACGCCGGGGCGTTCACCCTGGCCGAGGCGCTCGAACTCACCCGTGGAGGCAGCAAGTGAGCCTGGCCGACAAGCTGGCTGGCAAGAAGGTCCTGGTCACCGGTATCACCGGCTTCGTCGGGGAGGCGTTGCTGCACCGGATGATCGGCGACCTGCCCGGGACGACGGTGGTGGCGATCATCAGGCCGAAGGGCTCGCTGACCGGCACCGACCGGATGGGGCAGCTGCTGAGGAAGGACATCTTCAAGCCGTTCTACGGCGAGGGCACCCCGTACGCCGACGCGGCCGAGCTGAGCGCCGCCCGGATCCAGGTGGTCGAGGGCGACCTGTCCGACGTACCGGCGTTGCCGAAGGATCTGGACATCGTCGTGCACTGTGCCGGCGACGTGAGCTTCGACCCGCCGATCCACGAGGCGTTCACCACCAACGTGCTGGGCACCAAGAGCCTGCTCGACCGCATCGTCGAGACCGAGCGCCCGGTCCACTACGTGCACATCTCGACCGCGTACACCGCGGGACGCCGCCGGGGCGCGATCCAGGAGGGCCCGGTCGAGCACACCGTCGACTGGCGCGCCGAGGCCAAGGCCGGGATGGCGATGAAGGACCGGGTCGAGGAAGCCTCCCGCGGCGCCGCGATGCTGGCGAAGTTCCGCAAGGAGGCGGAGAAGCTGCACCGCCGGGCCGGGCACCTGACAGCCGCCGCCGACACCGAGCGGCGTCGTACCGAATGGGTCGCGAAGAAGCTGGTCGAGACCGGTACGGAGCGCGCTCGCAGCCTGGGGTGGACCGACTGCTACACCTTCACCAAGGCACTCGGTGAGCGTGTGGTGGAGGAGTACGCCGCCACCTTGCCGACGTCGATCGTGCGTCCGGCCATCATCGAGTCCGCGCTCCAGAGCCCGCACCCGGGCTGGATCGAGGGCTTCAAGATGGCCGAGCCACTGATCTTGGCCTACGGACGCGGCGAGCTGCCGGAGTTCCCGGCCAGCCCGGACTCCGTGGTCGAGATCATCCCGGTGGACCACGTGGTCGGCGCGATCTGCGCGGTGATGGCGACCGAGCCGGAGCTGAACAAGCCGGAGTACTACCACGTCAGCTCGGGCGCGCGGAACCCGCTCACCTTCGAGCAGCTGTACGCCGGGGTGCGCGCCTACTTCTCCAAGCACCCCTTCGATCTGGGGGAGCGGGGGGCGGTCCGGCTGCCGGTCTGGAAGTTCCCCGGCGGCGACACCGTCGAGAGCCTGCTGCGGCACGGAGAGCGGGCGCACAAGATCGCCGACCAGATCATCACCCACGTGCCGCGCAGCGAGCGCACCCGCAAGTACGCGCGCGAGCTGGACGTGCAGAAGCGTCGCCTCGACTTCCTCCGCCGCTACATGGACCTGTACGCCGAGTACGCCCAGGCCGAGCTGCAGTTCATCGACGACAACGTGCTTGCCTTGCACAACGCGCTGGAGGGCGACGACCGGGAGAAGTTCTGGTGTGACTCGTCGGTGGTGGACTGGCAGTACTACCTGCAGGACGTGCACTGCCCCAGCGTCACGGACTCGCTGCGCCGGCTGGACGTCGTACGGAAGAAGCGGAACAAGGCGCTCGCCGAGTCCGCCGGTGCGTTGAAGAAGTTGGAGCCGTCCGAGGAGCCGACTGTCATCGCCGCGTTCGACATGGACGGCACGCTGCTCTCCTCCAACGTGATCGAGACCTACCTGTGGATGCGGCTGCCGGAGCTGGACAGCCATCAGCGGTTCGCGGAGGTCGGCGCGATGCTGCGCAAGCTGCCGAAGCTGGTCGCGGCGGAGCGCAAGGATCGCGGCACCTTCCTGCGGACGATCTACCGCCGCTACCAGGGCGCCGACCTGGAGGAGCTGAACCGGATCGTCGACGAGGTGCTGGCCGAGCACGTGCTCGAGCGGCTCAGCGGCGCGGCCGTCCGGCGGATTCGCGAGCACAAGGCCGCCGGGCACCGCACGATCCTGATCACGGGAGCGGTGCGCCCGCTGACCAGACCGCTGGAGCCGCTGTTCGACGAGATCGTCGCCGCCGACCTGGCTGTCGACGACCGCGGTCGCTGCACCGGCTTCCTGACCGGGCCGCCGCTGGTCGGTGAGTCCCGCGCGGCCTGGATCAAGCACCGCGCCCGCGGTACGTCGATCGACCTGTCCAAGTCCTACGCGTACGCCGACAGCCACTCCGACCTGCCGATGCTGACCACCGTCGGCAACCCGGTGGCGGTATCGCCGGACGTCTCCCTGTTCCGGGCCGCCCGGGCCGGGCGCTGGCAGATCGTCGACTGGAAGACACCGTCCTCCTCGTCCCGTCTGGAGATCCCCGGGGTGAACGCCCGATGATGCTCGCACTGGAGATGTACCGCTCGCCCGCCAAGTACCTGGCCGCAAAGGCGGTGGGTGGCCGGATCCCCGGCATCCTGACCGGCCCGGCCGCGCCGCTGCGGCTGGTCACCATCACCGAGCCGCGTGCCGACCGGGAGGGCTGGGCACGGATCCGCCCGATCCTGTCCGGCATCTGCGGCTCGGACCTCGGCATGGTCACCGGTCACACCAAGCTGTACTTCTCGGCGATGGTGTCGATGCCGTTCGTGCCCGGCCACGAGGTGGTCGGCGAGCTGCTGGACGACTGCGAGGATCTGCCGGCCGGGACCCGGGTAGTGATGGACTCGGTCCTCACCTGTGCCGCTCGTGGTGTCGAGCCCTGCGAGGGCTGTGTCACCGGCAAC
>DASTVQ010000168.1:0-3536 GCA_035759015.1 Kribbella sp. | reverse complement strand
GTGTCGGGTTCGGCGACGTGCGGCTGTCGGGTTTGCTCAGCGCCGCTCTGGGCTGGCTGGGGTGGGGTCAGCTCGTGACCGGCCTGTACGGCGGGTTCTTCCTCGGCGCCGTGCTCGGCATCGCGCTGACCCTCGCAAAGGTGTTCAAGCGCAAGGAGATGTTCCCCTTCGGCCCGTTCATGCTGGTCGGCGCTCTGATGGGCGTACTGGCGGGCGGACCGCTGGCGCACGCGTATCTGGGTCACGCGTACGTGGGGTGAGCCGGGCGAGCGGCCGCCGGTGGAGCCGCGTCGAGCCGTCCGGCGCGACAGCGCGGCGGGGTTGAGACGCCCCGGCCGGCGCTTGAGCGGCGCGTGAAAGAATCGCCGTCATGCTGCGCTGGCTCACCGCCGGCGAGTCGCACGGACAAGCGCTCGTCGCCGTACTCGAAGGTCTTCCCGCAGGCGTCTCGGTCACCACGGACGACGTGGCCGACGCCCTTGCTCGTCGTCGTCTCGGTTACGGCCGGGGCGCCCGGATGAAGTTCGAGCGGGACGAGGTGACGTTCGTCGGCGGCTTCCGCCACGGCCTGTCGCTCGGCAGCCCGATCGCCATCCAGGTCGGCAACACCGAGTGGCCGAAGTGGGAGCAGGTGATGTCCGCGGACCCGGTCGATCCCGACGTGCTGGCCGATCTGGCCCGAAACGCTCCGCTGACCAGGCCGCGTCCCGGTCACGCCGACCTCGCCGGCATGCAGAAGTACGGCTTCGACGAGGCCCGGCCGGTGCTGGAACGGGCGAGTGCCCGGGAGACGGCGGCGCGGGTCGCGCTCGGCGAGGTGGCCGCGCGCTTCCTGAAGCAGGCGTACGGCGTGACGATCGTCAGCCACGTGGTCGAGCTGGGCACGGTCAAGGCGCCGTACGGGTCGATCCCGACGATCGAGGACCTGGCCCGGCTCGACGCGGACCCGGTGCGGTGCCTGGACGAGGACGCGAGCAAGGCGATGGTGGCCGAGATCGACGCCGCGCAGAAGGCCGGAGACACGCTCGGCGGCGTCGTCGAGGTGGTTGTGGACGGCCTGCCCCCAGGGCTCGGTAGTTACGTGCACTGGGACCGGCGGCTCGACTCGAAGCTCGCGGGCGCGCTGATGGGCATCCAGGCAATCAAGGGAGTCGAACTGGGTGACGGCTTCGAGCTGGCCCGGACACCAGGGTCGAAGGCGCACGACGAGATCGTCTCCGAGGACGGCGTCGTCCGACGGACCAGCGGCCGCTCGGGTGGTACCGAGGGCGGCATGAGCACCGGCGAGACCCTGCGGGTCCGGGCCGCGATGAAGCCGATCGCCACGGTGCCGCGGGCGCTGCGCACGATCGACACGGCCACTGGCGAGGCGGCTTCGGCGCACCACCAGCGCTCCGACGTGTGCGCCGTGCCTGCAGCCGGCATCGTCGCCGAGGCGATGGTGGCGCTGGTACTCGCGGACGTGTCGATCGAGAAGTTCGGCGGCGACTCGGTGGCCGAGACCTCGCGCAACCACCGGGCGTACCTGGACAGCCTCCCCGCGACGATCGCGACCGGCCGATGAGCCCGGTCGTCGTCCTCGTCGGCCCGCCCGGCTCGGGCAAGTCCACCATCGCGGCGCTGCTGGCGGCCAGGCTCGGCAAGGTGCATCGAGATACCGACACCGACGTGGAGAACGCGGCCGGCCAGCCGATCTCGGACATCTTCGTCGACCACGGCGAAGCGCACTTTCGCTCACTCGAGCGGGCAGCGGTCGTCGCGGCACTCAGCGGTGACCAGGTCCTCTCGCTCGGCGGTGGCGCGATCCTGGACCCACAGACTCGGGCGGATCTCGCCGGGCACACCGTGGTGTTCCTGGACGTCAGCCTCGGCGAGGCCGTGAAGCGGGTCGGCCTCGGCGTGGCTCGGCCCCTGCTGCTGGGCAACGTCCGGACCCAGCTGAAGAACCTGATGGACGCGCGCCGCCCGCTGTACGTCGAGGTCGCGAAGCTAGTCGTGGTCACGGACGGCCGCACGCCCGAGGAGATCGCCGACGAGATCGTGAGCAACCTGTCATGACGCAGGAGACACGGCGCATCCGGGTCGCCGCCGCAGCACCGTACGACGTTGTCATCGGCAACAACCTGCTCGGTGAGCTGCCTGGGCTGCTCGGTACGGGTGTGCAGCGAGTTGCGGTGATCCATCCGCGGGCGCTCCGGGCCAGCGGCGACGCGATCCGCGACGACCTCACCTCGGCCGGGTTCACGGCGCACGCGATCGAGATCCCGGACGCCGAGGAGGCCAAGTCCACCGAGGTCCTGGCCTACTGCTGGTCCGTGCTCGGACAGGCCGGTTTCACCCGGTCGGACGCCATCGTCTCCATCGGCGGCGGTACAACGACCGACCTGGCCGGTTTCGTCGCGGCCACCTGGCTGCGCGGCGTGAAGGTCGTCCACATCCCCACCACCTTGCTCGGGATGGTGGATGCGGCCGTCGGCGGCAAGACCGGCATCAACACGGCCGAGGGGAAGAACCTGGTCGGCGCCTTCTGGGAGCCGGCCGGGGTGCTGTGTGACCTGGCCGCACTGGAGACCTTGCCGCGCAACGACTACGTCAGCGGGCTGGCCGAGGTGGCCAAGTGCGGCTTCATCGCCGACCCGTCCATCCTCGACCTGCTGGAGAAGGACCCAGCCGGCGCCGGCGCTCCGTCGTACGAGCACACCGAGGAACTGATCGCCCGCTCCATCCAGGTGAAGGCGGACACGGTCGGTGCCGATCTGCGGGAGCGGACCACGACGGCCGGGGGATCGGTCGGACGCGAGGCCCTGAACTACGGCCACACGCTCGGTCATGCGATCGAGCGGGTCGAGCGCTACAAGTGGCGCCACGGCGCGGCGATCAGTATCGGCATGGTCTTCGTGGCAGAACTGGCCCGGGCCGCCGGAAGGCTGGACGACGCCACCGCGGACCGGCACCGCGCCGTACTGGAGTCCCTCGGACTGCCGGTCCGCTACCGCGCTGACGCGTGGCCGCACCTGCAGGACGCGATGAAGCTGGACAAGAAGACCCGGGCCGACCGGCTCCGCTTCGTCATCCTCGACGCCCTCGCCAAACCCGCCATCCTCGAAGCCCCCGACCCCGCCCTCCTGATCGCCGCCTACACCGAACTCACCTAGCCCGTCGCAGCGGGACCAGATCGTCGCAGCGGGACCAGTCCGTTGGCCGGGCCGTGGAGCTCACGGTGCCGCCCTCCGTCCACGCCGAGGTCAGCTGACCTACCCGCGATTGGTCCGAATCTGCCCCGCCCCGTGGTCGGTCCGAATCTGTCCCTGACCACGCGAGGGCGGATTGGGACCGGTCGTCGCGGGGATGGCAGGTGTGCGGTCGCAGGGCTCACATGCAGGCAGCCGCGTACGGGGCGGGTGAGCTGATCCATCCTGCGATCGGTTCGAATCTGCCCCTGACCACGCGAGGGCGGATTCGGACCGATCGCAGCAGGGGGAAGCAGCGGAGGCCGGGGGAGGCAGCGGACGCCGGGGGAGGCAGCGGTGGCAGGG
>DASTVQ010000167.1:0-25544 GCA_035759015.1 Kribbella sp. | reverse complement strand
GGGAGCGGGAGCGTGAGAGCGAGAGGGGGCGGGGTGTATCGGTGGGGGGTGCGGCCTGTGCTGTATCGGTTAGGGCGGGGGGACGCCGAGGGTGCGCATGAGCAGACGCTGCGTGGGCTCGCGCGGGTCGGGAGCATGCCGGCCGCGGTGAGGGCGCTGACGCGGACGTACGGCGCGCTGGACCAGAGGCTGGCCCGGACGGTGTTCGGGGTGCGGTTCCCGGGACCCGTGGGACTGGCCGCCGGGATGGACAAGAACGGTGTCGCGCTGCCCGCCTGGCGGGCACTCGGGTTCGGGTTCGTCGAGGTCGGTACCGTGACGAGCCACCCGCAGCCGGGCAACCCCAGGCCACGGCTGTTCCGCCTTGTGCAGAGCGAGGCTGTGATCAACCGGATGGGCTTCAACAACGAGGGTTCCGACGCGCTCGCCGACCGGCTGGCGGCGTACGGGAACTTGGGCTATCCCCTCGGGATCAGCATCGGGAAGTCGAAGATCACGCCGCTGGAGAGCGCGGTCGAGGACTACGTGACGTCCTTGCGCCGGCTCTACCGGTACGGCGACTACTTCGCGGTGAACGTGAGCTCGCCGAACACGCCCGGCTTGCGCTCCTTGCAGGATGCCGGACAGCTGCGGGAGTTGTTGGCCGCCCTGCATTCCGAAGTCCGCGCGCTGGCCGCCGGCTCTGAGGAACCGGTGAAGCCGATCCTGGTCAAGATCGCGCCCGACCTGTCGGATCAGGCGATCGATGAGCTGCTCGGCGTCTGCACCGCCGAGGGGGTCGCCGGGATTATCGCCACGAACACCACCATCGGCCGAGCGGGGGTGGCCTCGACGGACTTGGCGAGGGCCCAGGAGGCCGGCGGTCTGTCCGGGCGGCCGCTGACCGCGCTGTCTCGCCGGATCGTGGCACACATCCATGCCGAGACCGGGGGTGCGCTGCCGGTCATCGGAGTCGGCGGCATCCTCGATCCCGACGACGCGAGCCGGCTGTTCGACGCGGGTGCAAGCCTGGTGCAGCTCTACACCGGCCTGATCTATCGCGGACCCGGCCTGGTCCGCCGCACCAACCGCCTGCTGGCCCAGCAGCCGGTTCGACCGTCGCCAGCCAGGAGCCCGCGCCGATGAGCGGCCGGGAGTCCGCGCCGATGAGCGGCCGGGAATCCGCGCCGATGAGCGGCCGAGGAGCCCGCACGATGAGAGAGCGAGAACGTCCCATGAGCAGCCAGCCTTTCGGTACCCGCCTCCGAGCCGCGATGGTCGAGCGCGGGCCGCTGTGCGTCGGCATCGACCCGCATGCGCACCTGTTGCAGGCCTGGGGCCTGCCGGACGACCCGGACGGCCTCGCCACCTTCACGTACGGCGTGGTGGACGCCCTGGCCGACCGGGTAGCGGTGTTCAAGCCGCAGTCAGCCTTCTTCGAACGCTTCGGCTCAGCCGGTATCGCTGTTCTGGAGCAGGCCACAATCCGCCTGCGCGAGGCCGGCGCGCTGGTGATCATCGACGCCAAGCGGGGCGACATCGGCTCGACGATGGACGGGTATGCCGCGGCCTACCTGGCCGAGAAAGGGCCGCTGGCGTGCGATGCGCTGACGGTGAGCCCCTACCTCGGATTCGGGTCGCTCCAGCCTGCTGTCGACGTGGCCCGGGAGTCCGGTGCCGGCCTGTTCGTGCTTGCGCTGACCTCGAACCCGGAAGGCCCGCAGTTCCAGTCGGCCCGTACGGCGACAGGCGCCACGGTCGCAGGGGCAGTGCTGGACGGGCTGCGCGAGCTCAACGCTGGGGCGGAGGACCTGGGCTCCTTCGGGGCCGTCGTTGGCGCGACCATCGGCGGAACCGACGAGGACCTCGACATCCAGGGACCGCTGCTCGCGCCCGGCCTCGGCGCGCAGGGAGCCACTGCGGAGAGCCTTGCGAAGGTCTTCGGCCCGGCGGTGCACAACGTCGTACCGTCGAGCTCGCGGGAGATCCTGTCGGCCGGCCCGGAGCCGGCCGCGCTGCGGGACGCCGCGGAGCGCTCGGTCGACGCCTTCCGCACGGTGCTCGGTTACTGAGCGGGCGACGCAGCACAGCACAGGCGCGTTCCAGTCGTGACCCGAGGCCTTTGTCACCTCGCCGGAGCACGAGCGGTGACCCCGCGGTTCGGAAGGGTAGCGGCTGACGGGGAGCGAGGGTCTCCCCGCGGCAACAGATGGGACAGGAATGCGTGAGCTTGCGGCCCTCGCGGCGGTAGTGACGATCAGCCTCGGCAGCCTCACGGCCTGCTCCGGGGGCGACTACTGCGGTGAGCTGCAGAACTACGCCGAGGCGGCCAAGAACCTCGACATCAAGGACAGCTCGGCGGTCGAGAAGATGCTGGGCGAAGCCAAGAAGGTCTCCAAGTCGGCACCCGACGACCTGAAGGACGACTGGAAGGTCGTGCTGGACTACGCCGAGAAGGCCAAGGACGCGAAGGGCGATCAGGACAAGCTGATGGAGCTGGCAAAGAACGACGGCCAGAAGATCTCCACCTCGATGGACGCCATCACCAAGCACGCGAAGGACACCTGCAAGGTCGACCTGAACGGCTGAGCGCGTTTCTTGTAGTCCCGTGCGTGCTGCGCGGCGCCCGGCACACCGCCAAGCACCTGCTCGCGACCGCACGGATTACCAGACACGGCCTCGAGCACGTTTCTCACAGCGCCGGCGACCCGCTCGACGGGTGGCCGGCGCTGTGCGTCGTCCATCGAGCCGGTAGCGTCACGGCAACCAACCCCGAGTGAACGGACCAGGATGCGCACAGTGGTGATGACCGCGGCGATGATCGCCGCGGCGGCGGGTTTGACGGCATGTACCGACGAGCAGTCCTACTGCGTCGACCTGGCCGGGTACGCCGCCTCCGCGGTGAACGTGGACCCGCAGAACCCGGCCGACTACACGAAGATCCTCGAGGACGCCCGGAAGCTGCAGGACAGCGCACCGGCCGAGGTCAAGGACGACTGGCAGGTGGTGGTCACCTTCGCGGAGAAGGCGAAGAAGGCCGGCTCCGACCGGGTCGCGCTGGCCCGGTTGAGCAAGGACACCGGCAAGGTCACCGCGGCGTACAAGGTGATCGCGACGCATGCGAAGGACTCGTGCAAGGTCGACGTGCCCGAGCTGAGCTGAGGCCCTCTGACAGTGTGTAGTGACGCGCGTGCGGAGGCGATGGGGTGGCGCTCGACTCGGCCGGGGTGTTTGCTGCCGCCCGGAGTCGTTGGCTAGGTTCACCTGCGAAGCCACAAAACGGGACAGGTGAGACGGTGCCACTTCCATCTTTGACCCCGGAGCAGCGCGCGGCTGCTCTGGACAAGGCCGCCGCCGCGCGGCGCGAACGTGCGGAGATCAAGAATCGGATCCGGCACTCGGGGGCGTCCCCCACCGAGGTGCTGCACGAGGGGCAGACGAACGACGTGATCGGCAAGATGCGGGTCAGCGCGCTGCTGCAGTGCATCCCCGGTGTCGGCAAGGTGCGCGCGCAGCAGATCATGGAGCGGGCCGGCATCTCCGAGACGCGCCGGGTGCGCGGGCTGGGGATCAACCAGATCGCCGCACTCGAGCGTGAATTCGCCGAGTGACCTGATGCCGAGCGACCTGATGTCGATCGAGCCGATCCCGAGTGAGCTGATGGAGGCGGGCGTGGACGCGCGGGACGGCTTGACTGAACACACGGGTCGTGGCCCGGGCGGAGGACGCCTGATCGTGCTGGCCGGGCCCACCGCGGTCGGCAAGGGTACGGTCGCGGCCGACATCCGCGAGCGGTACCCCGAGATCTGGATCTCGGTCTCGGTGACCACCCGCAGGCCCAGGCCCGGTGAGGTGCACGGGGTGCACTACCTGTTCGTCTCCGACGAGGAGTTCGACCGGATGCTGGCTGCCGACGAGCTGCTGGAGTGGGCGGTGGTGCACAAGGCCGCCCGCTACGGCACCCCTCGGCAGCCGGTCCTGGACAAGCTGGCCGAAGGGCGGCCGGCGCTGCTGGAGATCGACCTGCAGGGCGCGCGGCAGGTCCGGGACACGATGCCGGACGCGCTTTTCGTGTTCCTGGCCCCGCCGAGCTGGGACGAGCTGGTCCGCCGGCTGGTCGGCCGGGGGACCGAGACGGCCGAGGAAAGGGAGCGCCGGCTGGAGACTGCGACGCTCGAGCTGGCCGCGGAGAAGGAGTTCGACGTGACGATCGTGAACGCCTCGGTGCGGGAAGCTGCCGATCAGTTGGTAAAGTTGATTCGATCACCCTCCATCTCTGGAAAGAGCTGAACCTTGTCAGGCAACCAGCCCGTCGCCATCGGCATCACCTCCCCGCCGATCGACGACCTGCTCACCCACACCGACTCCAAGTACAAGTTGGTGCTCTACTCGGCCAAGCGGGCACGGCAGATCAACGCCTACTACTCCCAGCTCGGCGAGGGCCTGCTGGAGTACGTCGGACCGCTGGTCGAGACGCATGTCCAGGAGAAGCCGCTCTCGATCGCCATGCGCGAGATCAACGAGGGCGTGCTGACCTGCACCGACATCGACCCGGAGGCGGAAGCTGCCGCGGCCGCGGCGGAGAAGTCCACCTCCCAGTGACCCGGCTTCGATGACCGGGACCCTTGGGGAACGTCCGCACCCGTCCGTGGTGCTGGGCGTCGGCGGTGGTATCGCGGCGTACAAGGTCTGTGACCTGCTCCGCCGGCTGACCGAGTCCGGCCACCGCGTCCGGGTGGTGCCGACCGCGGCTGCGCTCGAGTTCGTCGGCGCGGCGACGTGGGCCGCGTTGTCCGGCCAACCGGTCACCGCCGACCCGTTCGACGATGTGCACGAGGTGCCGCACGTCCGGATCGGCAAGCAGGCCGAGCTGGTCGTGGTCGCGCCCGCCACCGCGGACCTGATCGCCAAGGCCGCGCACGGCCTGGCCGACGACCTGCTGACGAACACGCTGCTGACCGCGCGCTGCCCGATCCTGTTCGCGGCCGCGATGCACACCGAGATGTGGGAGCACCCGGCCACCCAGGCGAACGTGGCGATGCTGCGTTCCCGCGGGGTCACCGTGCTCGAGCCCGCCGTGGGCCGCCTGACCGGGCAGGACACCGGCCGCGGCCGACTCCCCGAGCCGGCCGAGATCTTCGCGATCAGCCAGTTGATGCTGGCCGACGACGCGGCCCGGGCCGCCGGGCAGGAGGTGGCCGACCTGACCGGCCGGCACGTCCTGGTCAGCGCCGGCGGCACCCGCGAGCACCTCGACCCCGTCCGCTACCTGGGCAACTCCTCGTCGGGCAAGCAGGGTTATGCGCTCGCCCGCATCGCCGCTGCCCGCGGCGCCAAGGTCACCCTGGTCGCCGCCAACTCCGAGCTTCCCGATCCGGCCGGCGTCCAGGTCGTCCCCGTCGTCAGCACGCAAGACCTGTACGACGAGATCACGGGCCGCGCGGCGGATGCCGACGCCATCGTGATGGCGGCGGCCCCGGCCGACTTCCGCCCGTCGAAGGTGGCGGAGCACAAGATCAAGAAGACCGCCGACGGTTCGGTGCCGGCGGTGGACCTGGTGCAGAACCCGGACATCCTCGCCACCGTCGCGCACGACCGGCGACGATCCGGCCAGGTCGTGGTCGGCTTCGCGGCGGAGACGGGTGACGCCGAGCACAGCGTGATCGAGCTGGCCTGCGCCAAGCTCGAACGCAAGGGTTGCGACCTGCTGGTCGTCAACGACGTCTCCGGTGGCAAGGTGTTCGGCAGCGACACCAACGAGGCGGTCATCCTGGACCGGGAGGGTGGCGCGTTCTCGGTCCCGGCCGGCAGCAAGGATGCCCTCTCCGGCGTGATCTGGAACCTCATCGCCACCCGCTGGACCTGATCCCGGTCCTTCGCGTTGAGTGGGACACATCCTGTCCTCTACCCCGCCTAGTGTCTCTGCCATGGCAACTCCCGAGCTGACTTGGCAGCAGGTCTCGGCGCGTCGACTCATCAGGAATCACCTGTCGACGCCTGCCGATTCCTGTCCTGCGGACGTCGTACGGGCCCTGTGTGGTGCGCATGCCCAGGTGCTGTCCGCGGCAGAGCTGTCGATCGGGCTGCGGATCTGCGGAGCGACCAGAGACGACACCCGGAAGGCGCTCTGGAGCGAGCGCAGCCTGGTGAAGACGTTCGGACCGCGTGGGACCGTCCA
Source organism: Kribbella sp. (assembly GCA_035759015.1). Taxonomy (GTDB): domain Bacteria; phylum Actinomycetota; class Actinomycetes; order Propionibacteriales; family Kribbellaceae; genus Kribbella. The sequence continues at coordinate 19,387 of DASTVQ010000167.1, read as the reverse complement.
TCTGCTGCCGACCGAGGATCTCCCGATGTGGACCGGCGCGCTGTCGGCCGTGCCGCGCACCGGCCAGGCTCCGGAGGCGATGCGGATGACGCCGGACCAGACCGACGAGGTCATCGGGGCGATCGCTGCCGCCCTGTCCGACGCCGAGCTGACCGTGGAGGAGCTGAGCGCGGAAGTGATCGCCGCCACCGGCCCGTGGGCGGGCGATCTCGTCATGCCCGCCTTCCAGACCTTCTGGCCGCGCTGGCGCCAGGTCATCTCCCGGGCGGCGAACGCCGGCGTCCTCTGCTACGGCGCGAACAAAGGCCGCAACGCGACCTACACCAACCCACATCGGTGGCTGCCCCGCTTCGAGCCGCTCGACGCCACGGAGGCCCTGGCGGAGCTTCTGCGACGGTACCTGCACTCGTACGGCCCTGCAGCGCCACAACACTTCGCCCAGTGGCTCAACGCACCGAAGGACTTCGTGGCGAAGCTGTTCCGCTCGCTGCGCGACGAGCTCCAAGAGGTCGAGCTGGACGGCAGCGCCGCCTGGCTCCTCGCCGGGGACACCGCCATGCCCACCGAACCGCCGACCGGCGTACGCCTGCTGCCCTATTTCGACTCGTACGTCGTCGGGGCTCATCCGCGCGGGCTGCTCTACCCGGGCAAGGCCGCGGAACGTGCGTTGGCAGGTGGCCAGGCGGGCAACTTCCCGGTCGTGCTGGTGGACGGACAGGTCGCCGGGGTCTGGCACCAGCGTCGTTCCGGCCGGAGGCTCCACGTGACGGTGGAACCGCTGCGCCGGTTGACGGCCAAGCAGCGCCGCGAGCTGGACGAGCAGGTCGAGCAGGTGGGACTGATCGTCGGCGCCGTGCCCGAGCTCACGATCGGTGAGGTCTCGGTCGGTGGGCACGCCTGACCGGGAGGCCGAGCGGAGTGGTCAGGAGAACGCGGCCGGGATGCGGTGGACCGGGCGGGGATAGCCGGGGCGGAAGGCGGCCGGGCTGCCGGTGACGGCGGAGACCGAGCCGGCGGCGGCGTCGGCTGAGCGGACGGCGGCGGCGAGCGCCTTGTCGAGCTCCTCGGGTTCGCAGGCTACGCGGGCGTTCACCCAGGCGTGTGCCGCTCTGAGCGAACCGCCCGCCAGGTCCAGCGACGGTTCGGCGCCCGCGGCGGTGAGACTGAGCTTGGTGGGGCCGTCGCCCTCGCCGCTGACCAGGACCTTGACGTGGCCGACGACCCAGCGTCGCTCGCGGGCACAGCGAGACATCTCCCGCAGGAGCTTCCTCGCCCACAAATAGGGGTCGAGCGGTTCGGCGCTGATCACGAGCTCGAGGTTCAGCCACGCCAGATCCGCCTCGGCCCGGGCATACCGGTCGTAGTCGACCGCCAGTGAGCGCGCCGGGTCCGGTTCACCCGCGAGGGCGGAGATCACCTGGTCGATGCCCTCGCCGGTCCGGGCCGAGACGTCCAGCACCGTCGCGTCCGCATAGGTCTGCTCAAGCGCACCGATCACGCCGCGCCGCCGGACCGGGTCGCCGATGTCGGACTTGTTCACCACGATCACGTCGGCCTCGGCCAGCTGGCGCTCGAAGAGGTACGCGAGGTCGTCGCTCCTGCCGGACTGCAGCTCCGTGGTGAGCTGCGCGAGCCGGTCCGGGTCGAGCACGGTCAGCAGGGGAGCCACCTGGAACCGGTCCGAGTGCAGCTGTTGCAGCGGGCGGACGACGGTGGCCTGCAGGTCGGTGCAGCTGCCGACGGCCTCGGCCAGCACCACGTCGTACTCGCCGACGAGGGACGACACGACCTCCAGCAGGTCCTCGAACCGGCAGCAGAAGCAGCCGCCTGTGACCTCGCCCACACGATCGGCCGACTCGCGGGCGACGACGGTGTCGACCAGGCGGTCGCCCTGGTCGTTGGTCACCACGGCCACGCGCCGGCCACGCTCGGTCATTCGCCGGCTGAGAGCCCCGATCGTGGTGGTCTTGCCCGCGCCGAGAAAGCCGGTTACCGGAACGAAGATCACGGTCATGGGGTTCCTCCAGGGTGACGGGGGAATCGATTCACGCTAGGTCGGCCGGGCAGGGGTGTCAATCGGTCGGCGCGGCAGCGGGAATGTCTGAGATGCGGACGTCGTTCTCGCTATTCGGAAGGCCGGAGGTGTCCGCCACCGTTCTGGGCGGAACTGCTGGCATACTTCCCAGGTGCATCGGTTGCGCCGGTGCACGGGCGGGGGCTGAACTCCCGTCGCGTGGCAGACAAGGAACCCGAGGGAGAACCCGTGGCACGGCGCCTTTTCACGTCCGAGTCGGTGACGGAAGGTCACCCGGACAAGATCGCTGACCAGATCAGCGATGCCATCCTCGACGCGCTCCTGGCCGAGGATCCGAGGAGCCGCGTCGCGGTGGAGACCCTGGTCACGACCGGTCTGGTGGTGGTCGCCGGCGAGGTCACCACGTCGGCGTACGTGGACATCCCCGGCATCGTGCGGGAGCGCATCCTCCAGATCGGCTACGACTCGTCGCTGAAGGGCTTCGACGGCGCCTCCTGCGGCGTCACGGTCGCGATCGGCAGCCAGTCGGCCGACATCGCCCAGGGCGTCGACACCGCCCACGAGACCCGGACGGGCAGTTCGGACGACGAGCTCGACCTGCAGGGTGCGGGCGACCAGGGCCTGATGTTCGGCTACGCGTGCGACGAGACGCCCGAGCTGATGCCGCTGCCGATCACCATCGCGCACCGGCTCTCGCAGCGGCTGTCGGAGGTCCGCAAGGACGGAACCATGGCCTACCTGCGCCCGGACGGCAAGACCCAGGTCACGGTCGAGTACGACGGTGACAGGCCGGTCCGGATCGACACCGTGGTGGTGTCCAGCCAGCACGCCGGCGACATCAGCATCGAGTCGATGCTGGCGCCGGACGTGAAGAAGCACGTGGTGGACCCGATCCTGGAGCAGTTCGACATCGACTCGACCGACTACCGGCTGCTGGTGAACCCGACCGGCCGGTTCGAGATCGGCGGCCCGATGGGCGACGCCGGACTCACCGGCCGCAAGATCATCATCGACACCTACGGTGGCATGGCCCGCCACGGCGGCGGCGCCTTCTCCGGCAAGGACCCGTCGAAGGTGGACCGTTCCGCCGCGTACGCGATGCGCTGGGTGGCGAAGAACGTCGTCGCCGCAGGCCTCGCCCGCCGGTGCGAGTGCCAAGTCGCCTACGCGATCGGCAAGGCCGCTCCGGTCGGCTTCTACGTCGACACCTTCGGCACCGAGACCGTGCCGGTGGACAAGATCACCCAGGCCGTCTTGTCGGTGTTCGACCTCCGGCCGGCCGCGATCATCCGCGACCTGCACCTGCTCCGGCCGATCTACGCCCAGACCGCCGCACACGGCCACTTCGGCCGGATCGGCGAGGACTTCACCTGGGAACGTACCGATCGCGTCGAAGCCCTGAAGGCCGCCATCCAGCAGTAGTCCGACCGGGCGCCAGGGAGTCGTCTCGGGGGAGTTGTCGTGGCGCCCGACTAGAGTGCGCTGGTGGCACAGATCGGGGACTCGCCGGAGCAGTTGACGCTGCTGCGCGAGACCGTCCGGCGATCGCGAACGAAGGAACCGGCCGGCATCACCACCGAGCTGCCGGTCGCGCGGGTCGCGGTGGATGTCTCGCTGCCTCACCTGGACCGGCCGTTCGACTACCTCGTGCCGGACGACCTGGCCGCGACCGCCCAGCCAGGCGCGCGGGTGAAGGTGCGCTTCGCCGGCAAGGACCTGGACGGGTTCGTGCTGGCGCGCCTGGAGTCGTCGGAGCATGAGGGGCAGCTCGCGCGGATCCGCAAGGTGGTCTCGCCCGAGCGGGTGCTGACGCCTGAGGTGGCCGACCTGTGCCGCGCCGTCGCCGACAGGTATGCCGGGAGCTTCGCGGACGTCACCCGGCTGGCCGTGCCGCCCCGGCATGCGAAGGTGGAGGGCGAGCCACTGCGCTGCGACCAGCCTGTGCGTCCCGTGCCTGCGAGCGACCTGTCCGCGTGGTCGCCGTACCCGCTGGCCGGGGGCTTCCTCAACGCGATCCGCCGTGCCGAGGCGCCCCATGCGATCTGGACCGCCGTACCGGGCGCGGACTGGGCGCGAGCATTCGCCCAGGCCGCGGCGGTCTGTGCGGAGACGGGGCGGGGGGCCTTGCTGCTCGCCCCGGACGCGCGTGATCTGGCCCGGTTGGCGACGGCTTGTGCCGAGGTGCTCGGACCCGACGGGTTCGTCAGCCTCTCGGCAGACCTCGGCCCGACCGCTCGCTACCGCGCCTTCCTGGCCGTCCTGCGGGGCCGGGCCAGGGTAGTGATCGGCACGCGGGCCGCCGGTTTCGCACCCGTGGCAGACCTTGGGCTGGTGGCTCTGTGGGACGACGGCGACGACTCGTACGCCGAGCCCCGCGCGCCCTATCCGCATGCACGTGAAGTGCTCCTGCTGCGCGCCTACCGCCAGAACTGCGCCGCGCTGCTGGGCGGATTCGCGCGATCCACGGAGGCGGCGGCCTTGCTGGAGTCGGGTTGGGCCGCCGAGCTGATCGCCGACCGGACAGCGATTCGCGCGGCCGCGCCGGCCGTTCACGTGGCCGGGGAGTCCGACACGGACTTGGCCAGGGACCCGGCCGCACGGGCGGCGCGACTCCCGCACCGTGCTTTCGAGGTCGCGCGTGAGGGCCTCCGCACGGGTCCGGTGCTCGTGCAGGTGCCACGTGCGGGGTATCTGCCCCGCCTCGTGTGCCAGACCTGCCGGGCGCCGTCTCGCTGCACGACCTGCGCCGGGGCGTTGCGTCGTACCGGCGGATCAGGGCCGGCGAGCTGTACTGTCTGCGGTCGGCCCGCGGTGGATCACCGATGTCCCGAGTGTGGCGACACACGGATGCGTGCGGCTGTGGTCGGCGCTCGTCGCACCGCCGAGGAGCTCGGCCGCGCCTTCCCCGGCGTCTCGGTCCGTACGTCGGGCAGGGAGAACGTGCTCGACTCCGTACCGGACAAGCCGGCGCTGGTGGTCGCCACGCCCGGTGCTGAGCCGCCAGTGGAGGCGGGTGCGGGCTACAGCGCCGCCGTGCTGCTCGACACTTGGCTGCTGCTCGCCCGGCCCGATCTACGTGCGCCGGAGGAGGCCGTACGGCGTTGGTTCAACGCTGCCGCCTTGGTGCGGCCCGCGAGAGAGGGTGGCGCGGTCATCATGGTGGGCGAGCCGTCAGCCGCCCCGCTGCAGGCCATCGTCCGCTGGAGTCCGGAGGGCTTTGCCGCCCGAGAGCTGGAGGAGCGCCGTGCCGCACACCTCCCACCGGCGGCACGGGTAGCGGAGGTCACCGGGCCGACCGCTGCGGTCACGGACTTCCTCGCTCGACTCCACGCACTGGGGGATTCGAAGGGTGCTCCGGAGGTCCTGGGCCCAGTGGCGGTTGACGACGAGTCAGTGCGAGCGATCGTACGCAGTCCGCGGTCGGCCGGGCCGGCTCTGGCTCGTGATCTGAAGGAAGCCCAGTCTGCTCGCAGTGCGAAGAAGCTGGTGGGTTCGGTGCGGGTGCAGGTGGATCCGGTCACCTTCGGCTGACCGGAGGCAGACCTGTCCGCGTCGTCCGCGCAGCAGACAGCTGTCAGGCGGAGGTGGCCAGGGGAATGCCGGCCGGAGTGGAGGCGGCCAGGAGGTGGTTGCCGAGCGCGGTGCGGCGGTAGAGGACGGTGCGGCCGTCGCGGCGGGAGTCGAGGACGCCGGCGGCCTTCAGGATGCCGAGGTGGACACTCAGGGTCGGGGCGGAGACGCCGAGCTGGTGGGCCAGGTGGGTGGTGGACATCGGCAGGTCCAGGTGACCGACGATGGCGGCGCGGGTCCGGCCGACGAGGTCGGCAAGCGGAGAACCGGCGGTGTCCTGGCGGCTCTCCCAGAGGCGGCCGAGGCCGCGGGGCGGGTAGGTGATCGTCGGGACGTGGGGCGCGGCGGTCACGGGCAGCGCGGCGGGCCAGGTGAAGACGCAGGGGACCAGGAGCAGGCCCTGGCCGGGCAGCGGGACGCCGTCGCAGCAGAACGGCCGGTCGATCTCGATGCGGGAGCCGGTGAACCTGACTGACGGGTGCAGGTTGCGGAACAGCCGGTCGACACCACCGCCGGCCAGCTCCTCCAGCCGGAAGGCGAGGTCTTCCTGCAGCAGCGCGCGCATCCGTCGCCAATCCGGTTCGAGGGCGCGGTGCCAGTAGCTCCGCAGGGCCGACGTGATCCGCTCGAGTGCCTCCGCGGGGTCCGCGATCAGCTCGTCGATCAGCGGGTGTGGCGCGTGTGAGCGAAGTTGCCCGAGCTCACTGACGACCAGGTGGTGCGGCGTGGCGGCCACCGCGGCCAGACCCGACTCGAAGCTGGTCGAGCGACGCGGGGGCGCGGGGGTGACGAAGTCAGGGATGTAGCCGACCGGTGGGATGAGTGCCCTGAGCAACGTCAGGTCATCACCGACCGCGATCGGCCGGACACGGCGAAGCCAGGGACCGTGCACGCTGCTGGTCGAGTTGTTGCTCAGAGCCCGGACGCTGGTCACCGTCTCCCAGATCGGCGAGAAGGCGAAGCGGATCCGGCTCAGCTCGTCGGTGGTGAGCCTGATGGTGATCACCGCAGCACTGTAACCCGCCACTGGATTAGGTCTCCGCCTAATAATCGACAGCTGCCGGCGCGGCCTCGACAGTGGACCCATGACTTCGACAGGAACTCCACGCGAAGCCGTTCCCGCCCTGCCCAGGGCGTTCTGGGCGCTGTGGGTCTGCCAGTTGGTGAACCGGCTCGGTGGTTTCGTGCAGCCCTTCCTCGTGCTGTATCTGACGCAGGACCGGCACCTGTCCGCCGCCACCGCCGGAGCAGTCGCCGCCGCCGTCGGTGCGGGCTCGGTGGTGTCGCAGTTGGTCGGCGGCTGGTTGTCGGACCGGATCGGCCGGCGTCGGACCATGCTGCTCGGCTTCTTCGGAACCGCGGGCGCGCTGATCCTGCTCGGCTCGGCAGCCACGATGGTGACGATCTGGGTCGCCGCCTTCGGCGTCGGGCTGATGGGCGACCTGTTCCGGCCCGCCGTCCAGGCGACCGTCGCGGATCTGCTCGGTCCACGGGAGCGGGTGCGGGCGTACGGGCTGCTGTTCTGGGCGATCAACCTGGGCTTCTCCGTGTCCACCGTCACTGCGGGTGTGCTGGCGAGCGTCGGCTACGGCCTGCTGTTCTGGATCAACGCCGGTACGTCGGTGGTGGCCGCGCTGATCATCTGGTCGATGGTGCCGGAGACCCGGCCGGTCGTGGCGAAGGACGAGCGCAGGTCGTTGTTGCCGGTGGCCCTGCGTGACACCACCTTGCTGGTGATGATCGGGCTCTCGGTGGTGTACGCGGCGATCTATTTCCAGGGATACTCCACGCTGCCGCTGGCGATGGCGATGGACCACCTGCCCAGCTCGACGTACGGGCTGGTGATCGGGCTGAACGGCGTGGTGATCGTCTTGGTGCAGCCCTTCACCGGACGGCGGCTCGCCGAGCTGGACCGGCCGACGGTGCTGGCGGCGTCGATGCTGCTCGTCGGGGTGGGTTTCGGGTTCGGAGCGATAGTGCACAGCTGGTGGGGCTACGCACTGTCAGTGGTGGTCTGGACGGTCGGCGAGATCGGGTACGCGACCATGATCGGGGCCGTGCTGGCGGACCTCGCCCCGGCCGACCTCCGAGGCGGCTACCTGGGACTGGCCGGTGGCATGTCCTGGGGCCTCGGCAGTGTGGTCGGCCCGCTGCTCGGCACCAGCGTGCTGGAGCACGCCGGACGGAGCACGGTCTGGATCGGTTGTGCGGTCCTTGGTGCCGGCCTCTTCGTGGCCCAGCTGGCCATCGCGCCGGCTCTGCGTGCCCGGGCGGCCGCGCAAGCGGACGAGCCGGTCGCACAGACGGCGGTCTGACAGCCGTGGACGAGCACCTCAGTCGTCCTCAGGCCGAGTCCACTTCGTAAGGTCTACTGTCATGACAACCCGGAGCATCGACAGCGTGGTCTTCGACATCGGCGGCGTGCTGCTGGACTGGAGCCCGGACTACCTGTACGGCGACCTGATCCCGGACCCGGCGCAACGCGAGCACTTCCTGACCAGGATCGCGACCCCGGACTGGAACAGGCAGCAGGACGCCGGCCGGAGCTGGGCGGAGGCGGTCGCCGAGCTCAGCTCGCTCCACCCTGAGCACGCCGAGTGGATCGAGGCCTACGACTCGGCCTGGTTGCGGATGGTGCGCGGTGTCATCGAGGACACCGCCGAGGTCCTCGTCGAGCTCCGCGCGGCAGGTCTGTCGACGTACGCGCTGACGAACTTCTCCGCGGACAAGTGGGAGGTGGCGAAGACGGCCTTCCCCGTCCTGCACGGGTTCGACGGCGAGGTGGTGTCCGGGGTGGAGCAGACGGTCAAGCCGGACGAGAAGATCTACCGGATCCTGCTCGAGCGCTACGACCTGGACCCGGGCCGGACGTTCTACACCGACGACGTGCAGCACAACGTTGACGGCGCCCGGGCCGTCGGTATCGACGCCGAGCTCTTCGTGGGGGCGGATGTGCTGCGCGAGCAACTCCGGCAGCGCGGGATCGCCTTGCGTCACTGAGGGTGACTCTCGATACGTCTGAGAGGTCACGGGACCCGCGACGCACCTGGCCCCGCCATCGCCTCACTACACTGACCAGGTCCCTTCCGGTGAGCGCATGTGGAGTACGTGTGTCGGTCCAGCCCATCCGTCTGTTCGGTGACCCGATCCTGATCACCAAAGCCGACCCGGTCGTCGACTTCGACGCCGAGCTGCGGCGCCTGGTCGCCGACCTCACCGACACCATGCAGGCAGCGCCCGGCTCCGGTCTCGCGGCACCGCAGATCGGCGTCGGGTTGCGTGTCTTCGCCTACTTCGTCGAGGGTGAGCTGGGTCACCTGGTGAACCCGGAGCTGACCCTGTCCAGCGACGAGCAGTTCGGTCCGGAGGGCTGCCTGTCCATCCCGGGCCTGACCTTCGACTGCCGGCGCGCGCAGCACGTGATCGCCAAGGGCTTCGACATGTACGGCGAGCCTGTGGTGATCGAGGGCTCGGACCTGCTGGCCCGCTGCATCCAGCACGAGACGGACCACCTGGACGGCGTGCTGTTCGTGGATCGGCTGGACACAGCGACCCGCAAGCTCGCGATGAAGGCGATCCGGGAGGCGGAGTGGTCCGGCCTCGGCGGCCCGCCCCAGCTCAAGGTCTCGCCGCACCCGATGAACGGGCTGGGCCTGTGAGGGTCGTCTTCGCCGGCACGCCGGAGGTGGCTATGCCGGCACTGAAGGCGATCGTTGCCAGCAGCCACGAGCTGGTGGCCGTCGTCACCCGCCCGGACGCGCCGGCCGGCCGTGGCCGCAGGCTCGTCGCCTCGCCGGTCGCCGAGTACGCGGCGGGACTGGGGGTCGAGATCCTCAAGCCGGTGAAGCCCAGCGATCCGGCCTTCCTGGCCCGGCTGGCCGAGATCGCCCCGGACTGCTGCCCGGTCGTCGCGTACGGCGGTCTGCTGCCGCAGGCGGCGCTGGACATCCCGCCCCACGGCTGGATCAACCTGCACTTCTCGGTGCTGCCGGCCTGGCGCGGGGCGGCCCCGGTGCAGCACGCGATCATCGCCGGCGACGACGTCGCCGGCGCCTCCACGTTCCGGATCGTCAAGGCGCTCGACGCAGGCCCCGTGTACGGCGTTCTGACGGAGCCGATCGGCCCCGCCGACACGGCCGGCGTGCTGCTCGGACGGTTGGCGGAGTCGGGCGCCAAGCTGCTGGTGGACACCCTCAACGGCATCGAGTCGGGCATCCTCGAAGCCCGCGAACAGTCGGCCGACGGCGTCACCATCGCGCCCAAGCTGACGGTCGAGGACGCGGAGCTGGACCTCACCGCACCGGCGCAGCGGGTGGACCGCCTGGTTCGCGGCTGCAACCCGGCGCCCGGTGCCTGGACCAGATTCCGCGGCGAACGCCTCAAGGTGCTGGCGGTGTCGCTGAGTCCGGACGGCTCGGACGCGCTCGCTCCGGGCGAGCTCCGCACGACGAAGTCCTCAGTGACCGTCGGTACTGGCAGCAAGCCCCTGGAGCTGGTGACGGTGCAGCCGCAGGGCAAGAAGGCGATGACCGCCGCCGACTGGGCCCGTGGCGTCCGGGTCACCGCAGACGACCGTCTCGGTGCCGAGTGAGCGATCGCAACCCCCGCAACCGCGCCCCGCAGAAGCGGCCCGACAAGGTCCGGCAGGTCGCCTACCGGGTGATCCGGCAGGTCACCGCCGAGGACGCGTATGCCAACCTCGCCCTGAACAAGGCCCTTCGCGACCAGCGCCTCAGCGGGCGCGACGCCGCGTTCTGCACCGAGCTGGTCCACGGCACCCTGCGCTGGCAGGGCACGTACGACGCGATCCTGGGCCGCAGCGTCTCGCGTCCACTCGACGAGCTGGACCGGGAGCTGCTCGACCTGCTCCGGCTCGGCACGCATCAACTGCTCCGGATGAGGGTCGACTCCTACGCCGCGGTGAACGAGATGGTGACCCTCACCCGCGCCGAGGTCGGTCAGAGCCGCAGCGGTCTGGTGAACGCGGTGCTCCGCAAGGTGAGCCAGCGCTCGCTGGACCAGTGGATCGCATCCGTGGCCCCGCGGCCCGAGGAGGACCGCGTCGGCTATCTCGCCCTGGCCCGGGCGCATCCGCGGTGGGTGGTCGAGGCCTTCGCCGACGCGTTGGGCGGCGATCTCGACGAGGTCGAGGAACTGCTTGCCGCTGACAACGAACCACCCCGGGTCACGTTGGTCGCCCGACCAGGCCTGGCGGAGGTGGACGACCTGATCGAGGCCGGAGCCACTCGGACCCGCTGGTCACCGTTCGGGGCGGTCTTGCAGGGTGGCGGCGACCCGGGACGGATCTCGGCGGTGTCGTCGGGACGGGCCGGGGTCCAGGACGAGGGGTCGCAGCTGGTCGCCGTGGCGCTGGCCTCGGCTCCGCTGGAGGGCAGCGACGCTCATTGGCTCGATCTCTGCGCCGGACCGGGCGGGAAGGCCGCGCTGCTGGCCGCCATCGCAGGCCGGCAGGAGGCCCTGCTGACCGCCGTCGAGCCGTTGCCACACCGTGCCGAGCTGGTTCGCGCCAACCTCCGAGCCGTGCCGGGTGATCACCGGGTGCTGGTCGGCGACGGGACCCTGCCGACCTGGCCGGAAGGCTCGTTCGACCGGGTCCTGGTCGATGTGCCGTGCAGTGGTCTGGGGGCACTGCGCCGCCGGCCGGAGGCGCGCTGGCGTCGTACGCCGGGCGACATCGCCACCTTGCGGCCGTTGCAGGAGCGGCTGCTGAGCTCGGCTGTCGAGTCCGTGCGGTCCGGCGGAGTCGTCGCGTACGTGACCTGCTCCCCACATCTGGCCGAGACGCGATCAGTGGTCGATGCCGTGCTCGCGCGGCGGGGCGACGCGACCTTGGTCGACGCGCGGCCGTTGTTCCCGGGCGTGCCGTCGTTGGGGGAGGGACCGGACGTGCAGCTCTGGCCGCACCGGCACGGGACGGATGCCATGTACCTCGCCCTGATCCGCCGTACCTGACGGTCGACGGGGGCGCCCAGAGTGCGGACTGTATCCAGTCGGGTCGCGGCCGGCGACGATGATGGGGGAGTGACCATTACCGAGGCCCGCCCTGTCCGCAGCGCTCGGCGGCACCAGCTCATCGGGCTGAGCGCGGCGTTCGGCATCGGCATGTTGGTCGCGATCCAGTCCCGGCTGAACGGTGAGCTGGGCGGCCGGCTCGGTGATGGTGTCGCCGCGGCCCTTATCTCGTTCGGCTCCGGACTGATCATCTTGCTGATCGGGTGTGCGCTGATCCCGCGCGTACGCGGTGGGCTGCTCAGGGTCTGGCACACCATCCGCGGGCCCGTCGACGGCCTGCCTGGTTCGATGCCGGGCGCCGGTCATGGCGGCCTGCGGTGGTGGCAATGCATCGGCGGTATCGCGGGCGCCTTCCTGGTCGCCACGCAGTCGATCACGGTCGCCGTGATCGGTGTCGCGGTCTTCACCGTCGCCGTCGTCGCCGGGCAGGCTCTCAGCAGTCTGGTGGTGGACAAGCTCGGCTTCGGCCCCGCCGGCTCGCAGCCCTTCACGCCACTGCGAGTCATCGGTGCAGTGGTAGCACTCGCCGCGGTGGCGCTCGCAGTTTCCGACCAGCTCGATCATCCGTCCGGCCTGCTCCTCGCCATCCTTCCGGCTGTGGGTGGCATCGGTACCGCCTTTCAGCAGGCCATCAACGGCCGGGTGGCGCGCACGGCCTCGCCGGACGCCTACGGAGCCGTGGCCGCGGCCGTGGTCAACTTCGTCGTCGGTACGGTGGCGCTCGCGATCGTCTTCCTGGTCGACCTGGCGCTGCGCGGCGCGCCGCGCGACCTCCCGACCGAGCCCTGGCTGTACGTCGGCGGTGCTTGCGGGGTGGCGTTCATCAGCCTGGCGGCCGCGGTGGTTCGGGTGGTCGGCGTGTTCGTGCTCGGCCTGGGGACGATCGCGGGCCAGCTCATCGCCAGCCTCGCGATCGACATCTTCCTCCCGGCGGCGGACAACCCCGTGACCGTCTTGGTGGTCGCTGGGACCCTGCTGGCGCTGGTCGCCGTGGTGGTGGCCGCCATCCCCAACCTGCGCCGGTTCTGAGGCTCAGCTACGGATGCGGGCCACGTAGGCGGTGTATTGCCGGCGGCCGACCACTCGTCAGAGCCGCGCAGGGTCGGCCCGGGAGTTCCCGGCCATCCCCTCGCACCCACGCGCCGGTCGTACCCTGCCCATCCGCCGCCCCGCCCGCCCTGTCCCGCCGTCGCTGGGTGGTGGGGGACGGCAGGTTGGGGAGGGAGTACCGACTGGTGACGTCGAGGGCTATGAGGCGGACGTCGTGGCCGGGGCTCGGACCGGTACCGCGGCAGTGCGGCGGCGGCGGAGGATGCCCTGCGAGACTGCGACGCCGGTGAGCACGATCAGTCCGCCCACCGGCTGGTACCACGTCAGGTGCTCGTCCAGCAGGAGGACGCCGACCACGATCGCGAAGATCGGCATCAGGTACGTGACCATCGAGGACATGCTCGCGCCGATGAGCCGGATGTTGCGCAGGTTGAGCACGAAGGCCAGGCCGCTGCCCAGCGCGCCGAGGGCGAGCACGCTGCCGATGCCCTCGAGCGACAGTGACCACGGCGCCGGCGGTGCCTGTCCGGCGACGAGTGGCGCGACGATGGCGAGCTGGACAGTCGCACAGAGCAGCAGACCGGCGGACAGCGCGGTGCCGGACAGGGCGCTGCCCGCGATGAAGCGCTTCTGGTACGGGATGGCGATGCCGTAGGCCAACGCGGCCGCCATGCAGAGCAGTTGACCGACCAGATCGGATCCGCCGTCGGTGTTCCACGCGCCGAGGACGACCAGCATGCCGGCGAAGCCGATCAGCAGTCCGAGCACGCGCTGCAGGGTGAAACGCTCGGTCCGGAACACCAGGACCGCGACCGGCAGCACGACCAGTGGGGTGATGCCGTTCCAGATCCCGGCCAGCAGCGACGGGATCCGCTCCTCGCCGTACCCGAACAGCGTCCAGGGGATCGCGGACCCGATCGCGCCAAGGACGAAGGTGTGCGCCCAGATCCGCGGCGACCGTGGCAGCCGCTCACGCTTGATCGCGAGCAGGATCAGCAGCACCAGGGAACCGGCGATCACCCGGCCGAGGGCCAGGTAGGCCGGGTGCAGCTCACGCACCCCCACCGAGATGAAGACGAAACTGCAGCCCCAGATCGCGGCCAGCGTCAGCATGGTCGGGAGCCAGGCTCGAACCGGCGGCTTGTCAGGAGTCGTAAGGGTGCTCACTCCTGACATCTTGCACCACACCACGGACAGAATCCGCACCCGGGCCATGGGTGGGTACCGGATGGCCCTCGACCGGACCGACGGGAGAGGATGGGCCATGCCTACATTCGATGTCGAAGCCGTCCGCAAACAGTTCCCGGCGCTGAGCGAGGGTGCCGCCCATTTCGACGGTCCCGGCGGGTCGCAGACTCCGCAGCCGGTGGCGGACGCGGTCGCCCGGACCATGACGTCCGCGATGGCGAACCGCGGCCGCCTGACGGTGGCGGAGCGCCGTGCCGACGACATCGTGCTCGGTGCGCGGCAGGCGATGGCCGACCTGCTCGGCGCGGATCCGGGCGGGATCGTCTTCGGCCGGAGCATGACCCAGCTGACCTACGACTTCGCCAGGACCCTCGCGAAGGGCTGGGGCCCGGGGGACGAGGTGATCGTCACGCGGCTCGATCACGATGCCAACATCCGGCCGTGGGTCCAGGCGACCAAGGCCGTGGGCGCTACGGTGCGGTGGCTGGAGTTCGACCCGTCGTCCGGCGAGCTGGACGACATCGCGCCGCTGCTGACGGACGACACCCGGCTGGTCGCGGTGACCGCCGCGTCCAACCTGATCGGGACCCGGCCGGACGTCGACGCGATCAGCCGCCTGGCGCACGATGCCGGCGCCCTGGTTTATGTCGACGGGGTGCACCTGACCGCACACGCGTCGGTGGACTCGTCCGGCGCCGACTTCTACGCATGCTCGCCGTACAAGTTCTTCGGGCCGCACTGCGGCGTGGTGGCCGCGAAGCCGTCCCTGCTGGAGGGCCTGCGGCCGGACAAGTTGCTGCCGGCAACTGACGAGGTGCCCGAGCGGTTCGAGCTCGGCACACTGCCCTACGAGCTGCTCGCCGGAACCACGGCCGCGGTGGACTTCCTCGCCGGGCTGGGTGGTACGGGTACGAGCCGGCGCGAGCGGCTGGTCGGTTCGCTCGCGCTGCTCGAGTCGTACGAGGACGAGCTGCGTCGCGAGCTGGAGGACGGTCTCGCCGCCCTGGACGGGATCACCTTGTACAGCAGGGCGGCTCACCGTACGCCGACGCTGCTGTTCTCCGTCGCCGGGCACGAGGCGCGATCTGTCGCCGCCGCGCTGGCCGAGCACGGAGTCAACGCTCCGGCCGGGTCCTTCTATGCGCTCGAGGCGTCGCGCCACCTCGGTCTGGGCGACACCGGCGCGATCCGGGCCGGCCTCGCGCCGTACACCGATCGGACCGACATCGACCGCCTGGTCGAAGCCGTCGCCCGGCTCCCGCGGACCTAGCCCCGGGTGCCCGCGTGTGCGGGCCATTTGTTCCTTGACACCCTTCGAGGCGACTAACTAAAGTCCGTAGGGCTTATTGTGGAAAACCTTTTCCAGAGGTCGGGGTGAACGAGCCGAGCAGAGTGTTCGTACAGGAGCGGCTGTTGCCCTGGTACTGGCTGGCCCACGACCCGGCGACGGGCGGACCACCGGCATGGGCGTCGACATACAACCGGCGGCGTTCTGCTCGTGGACCGTCGATCCCGACGGCGTGAGGCTGTTGGCTGGAGGTCCGCAACGGCGGCCGTCCCACGTTGCTGGGCGAGCGGACCCTGACCGCAGCACGAGTCCGGCGGTTCGCGGACGCCGGCAGCCCCTGGCAGACGTTGCGGGAGGCGGTCACCGCGCTGAGTTCCCGACTACCGGCCCGACCTGAGCCCGTGCCGGTAGTCGGGGCCAACAACTGGTACTGCGCGTACGGCGAGGGCTTCGACGAGGCCGGAGGCGCGATCGAGCCGCTGAACTGGCTACACAACACCACGCCGAGCTCGAGGCGGACCGGGCCCGGCACGGTTCGCTACAACTCGTCACAGCCCTGGGGTTCCGACCCGACCTCGGCCTGATCGCCCGTGCCGTGCACCCGTTCGTGGTCGCCGGGGCCGCTCTGGGCGAGGACGTGGAGCCGTAGCCCCGCCGGTCCTGCCTCGGCCAGGCACCCTGTGGAAACCACCCACGCGATTCGTCGGATCTGGTGCGACTCGCCGTGGGCGTGTCCCAGATGCGACTAATCGCCGGAAGGTTATCCCCAGATCACGGAGGTCGGTAGGGGGCTAGGTAATGTCGCGGCGGTGGTGGGTTTGGGCGGCAAGGGCGATGAAGAGGAGGGCGTAGGCGAGGAGGGTGATGAGGGCGCGGGTACCGCCGACCGCGTCGCGTACGCCGGGTGGTGCGTCGGATGCGGCCATGCCGGTGACGGCGAACACGAGTGCGCCCGCGTTGGCGCCGGGCAGGGCGTCGGACACGACCTCCAGATCCGGCAGCAGGCTCGAGACGACGCCGGCGAACAGGGACTCGACTCCGAGGATCCACACCACGCCCAGGCCGATCGGCAGCGCAACGTTGCGGAAGGCAACGGCCAGTACGGCGCCCCCGAGACACCACATGCTGAGCACCAGCCAGCCACCGGCCAGGCCTCCGAGCAGGTCGGCCGGACCCGGCCAGTTCATGCCGGCACCCTCGGCCACCGCGATGCCGATACTGCTCAGCGCACAGGCGGCGAAGATGCCGAGCACCCAGCCGGCCACCATCGTCAGCAGTGCGAGCAGTTGCCCGCCCAGTACGACACCGCGGCCCGGGCGCTGGGTGAGGATGGTCTTGAGCGTCCCCCAGCTGTACTCGCCGCCCACGACGATCGCACCCAGGACGAGCGCGAGCGCTCCGGCGAAGACCGGGAAGCCGCCGATCGTGTTGTCCATCACCCGCTCGGGCAGCACGCCTCGCAGCACCTCGGCGCGAGGCACGCCGGCGGTCTCTTGGTTGTCGTCGCCCGTGACGTAGCTGAGGTACGGCAGCAGGTACCCGAAGGTCAGACTCAGCACGAGGCCGGCGCCGAACAGCACCCACACGGCCGACCGTTTGCGGAGCTTGAGCAGCTCCGCGCGATAGCTACCCAGCATCAGAGTGTCCCTTCTTGGCTGTCAGCTCGAAGAACACGTCCTCGAGCGCTCGCTCACCCGCACGCAGCTCGGAGACGGCGATGCCGGCCTCGACCAGCACCCGGTTGAGCTCCGCGGCTCGTCCGGAGTCCACGTTGACCCGCAGCGTGTCGTCGTACAGGTGGACGGCGTCGCCGCCGAGCAGTTCGTTCAGTACGGCGCGGGACTCGCGCAGCGGCGTGGCGCGAATGACCAGCTCCTGCTGGGCGCGAAGCTCCTCGACGTGGTGCTCGGCGATCATCCGGCCCTCGCTGATGATGCCGACCCGGTCGCAGATCTGCTGGACCTCGCCGAGCAGGTGGCTGGAAAGCAGCACAGTCCGGCCTTCGGAGCCGAGCTGGCGGATCAGTCGCCGCATGTCGCGCATGCCGGCCGGGTCGAGGCCGTTGGTGGGCTCGTCGAGGATCACCAGCTCCGGGTCCTTCAGCAGGGCCGCGGCGACACCGAGCCGCTGCTTCATGCCCAGCGAGTACGTCGAGAACCGGTCGCGCGCGCGATCAGTCAGTTCCACCAGGTCCAGAACCTGCCGGATCCGCGCAGACGGCACCCCGGCGTACTCGGCGAGCAGGCGCAGGTTGTCCAGCCCGGACAAGTACGGGTAGAACGCCGGCGACTCGATCAACGAACCGGTACGGGCGAGCACCTGGGCACGCCCGGGCGTGCCGCCGAGAACTCGGACGGTCCCGCTGGTCGGCGCGATCAGGCCGGTCAGGATCCGCAGAGTAGTGGTCTTGCCGGCACCGTTCGGGCCGAGGAACCCGAACACCTCGCCCGGGCGGACCGATAGGTCGACATCATCGACAGCGAGGATGTCGCCATAGCGTTTGGTCAGACCGGTCACCTCGACCAACGGGGCAGCTGTTTGGTTCATACCTCGACAGTGCCGGTCGGGGCGGGTGCGCCGCGTCGCCCAGGGGGAGTGACCGCATGTACGCCAGCGGGAGTAGGAGCCTCAGCCGAGCCAGCCTGGTCGGACCAGGCCGGTCTGGTACGCGACCACCACCAGCTGCGCGCGATCCCGGACGCCGAGCTTCACCATCGCGCGGCTGACGTGGGTCTTGGCGGTCGCCGGGCTGAGCACCAGCCGCTCGGCGATCTCGTCGTTCGACAGCCCTTCGCCGACGAGTGCGACGATCTCGCGCTCGCGTTCGGTCAGTACGTCGAGCTCCTTGCTGGCGTGCGGCTGACGGCTCCGGCTGGCGAACTCGGCCACGAGGCGCCGGGTGACGCCAGGCGACAGCAGCGCGTCCCCGCGGGCCACCACCCGGACCGCCTGCAGCAGCTCGACAGGCTCGGTGTCCTTGACCAGGAACCCGCTGGCGCCGACCCGCAGCGCCTCGAACACGTACTCGTCCAGGTCGAACGTGGTCAGGATCACGACATGGACATCCGCGAGCGAGTCGTCGGCACCGATCTGCCGGGTCGCCTCCAGCCCGTCGGTACCGGGCATCCGGATGTCCATCAGCACGACATCGGGCCGCTCGGCGCGGGCCACTTCTACGGCGGCCGCTCCGTCGGACACCTCGCCGACAACGGTGATGTCGTCCTCGGCGTTCAGCAGCGAGCGGAACCCGGCGCGGACCAGCGCCTGGTCGTCGGCCAGCAGTACCCGGATCATGCCAACACGCTAATCCACCGGGCGGTCAGGCGAGTCCGGCGTCGTGGGCGAGCAGGGCGATCTGGGTCCGGTCGCCAACTGCGAGCTTGAACAGGATGTGCGAGATGCGGCCCGTT
The DNA here is from genome assembly GCA_035759015.1 of Kribbella sp. Classification (GTDB taxonomy): domain Bacteria; phylum Actinomycetota; class Actinomycetes; order Propionibacteriales; family Kribbellaceae; genus Kribbella. The sequence goes on along the minus strand of DASTVQ010000167.1, from coordinate 813 downwards.
CGCGGTCGCCGCGTTCATGAAGAGCTCAGCGGCGATCTCCGCGTTCGCCTTGCCCTACGCGACGACTGGCGGCGCGTCGCGGGGGAGCGGCTCAGCTGAGCCGGGCCGCCCTGTAGAAGCCCTCGATGTGGTCGCAGACCAGCTCGGCGGCGCGATCCGGCCGGCCCGCCCGGATCGCAGCGACGATGGCGCGGTGCTCGTCGCGCAGGCCGACGGCCGTCGCCTCCCAGTCGGGCAGGTTCGGTACGGCGGCCAGCACGTAGCCGTGGATCGCCGAGCGGAGTGACGACATCACCGCCGCGACGAGCACGTTCCCGGCGAGCGACGCCAACGCGACGTGGAACTCGGCATCGAGCAGGTGGAAACGTTCCGGCGTCAAGGTCGGATCGTCCATCCGGTCCAGCAGCTCCTCGGCCGTGGCGAGCTCTTCGTCCGGCGAGACGCGGCCGGCTGCCTGGCGGGCCGCCCAGGACTCCAGCAGTACGCGGGTCTGGACGATGTCGCCCATCGGCAGGTGTTTCGTTGCCAGATGCAACCGCAGCAACGAGGTCAGGGGCGACACCGGCTCCGCGACGATCACCGCGCCGGCGTCCGGCCCGGAGCCGGTCGCCGTACGGACCACGCCCATCGCCTCCAGCACCCGGATCGCCTCCCGCACCGAGGGGCGGCTGATACCGAGCTGCTCGGCGAGCACTCGCTCGCCGGGCAGCCGCCCACCGAGCCGGAGCCGGCCGGCCGCGAGATCGGCCTCGACGCGGCTCAGCACCAGCTCGTAGTTCTTCACATCCGGCACGATACCTGTGGTCGGGCCAC
>DASTVQ010000166.1:0-6978 GCA_035759015.1 Kribbella sp. | reverse complement strand
GCGCACCCCACAGCCGCTGCTGGTGCCCTTGCTCGTGCTGACCCGGGCCGCCGCGGGCGGCCTGATGGCGCACAACGCCGTACGTGCGCGGATCGCCGCGGCTCGCGGAACCCCGCGGGCCGCGCGGCAGGAGAGGCTGATCGCCTGGACGCGCTGGGCGGGCGCTGCTCTCCTGATCGCCGGTGTCCTGGTCCTGCTTGGCTACGGCCTGATCGGTGACCTGCCGTACTACGCGTTCTTCACACCCGTGCTGATCGGGCTGGGGGCAACTGTCCTCGGTTATGCCTCACACCTCGCACGCGTGGTCCGCCCACCGGAGCGCCCGGCCATGGCCCAGCGAGTCGTGACCGTGCTGCTGGCCGTCGTCACCATCACCTGCGCGTTCTGGGCGACCGCCACGACGGCCGAGTACTCCGGCCGTGGCCTCGCCAAGTCGCACGCCGAGCACCTGGACCGGTTTCCCGTCGTGATCCTCGACACCAAGGAACGGCTCTATCTCCGCTCGGCAGGGGTGGAAGAGACGACCCTTCCCCTGTCAGCAGGGCAAACCTTCCACTACCGGTACCGCCGGCTGCGCCTGCTGGTGGTGGGCCAGAGCCGAATGTTCCTCGTGCCGGACAGGTGGAACGCGTCCAACACCACGGTGGTGGTCCCGCTGGACGGCTCGGTCCGGGTGCAGTTCCAGTTCCAGAACGACCCGCCGTAGTCAGGCGGAGTCGCGGATGACCAGCTCGGTGTCGTAGATCTCGGGCCCGGTCACGTCGGCGCCGCCGATCTTGGCCAGCACCAGCTCGGCAAGCCGCGCGCCCAGCTTCTCCAGAGGCTGCCGCACCGTGGTCAGCCTTGGGGTCGTCGTGCTGGCGAGCACCGAGTCGTCGAACCCGACCACTGCCACGTCCTCCGGGACCCGGCGGTCGCGCTGCGAGAGCACCCGCAGCGCTGCCGTGGCCATCAGGTCGGAGGCGACGAACAGCCCGTCCAGATCGGGATGGGCGTCGAGCAGCTCGCGCGCCGCCTGCTCACCGCCTTCCGCGGTGAAGTCGCCGTACGCGATGGCGTCCGCGGACAGCCCGGCCGCGGCCATCGTCTCCTTGAAGCCGGCCAGCCGGTCCAGGCCCGCGGTCATGTCGAGCGGTCCGGTCACCGTGCCGATCCGGCGGCGACCGATCGAGAGCAGGTGCTCGACCGCGGTCCGCGCGCCGGCCACGTTGTCCACGTCGACGCTGCTCACGGGCACCTCGACGCCGAGCGGCCTTGCGCTGAAGACGATCGGCAGGGGTAGCTGGGCGAGCTCCTGCAGCACATTGTCGCGACCGTGGTGGCTGACGACTATCGCCCCGTCCACGTGGCCGCCGCGCAGGTACCGCAGCAGGCGCTGGTCATCACCCTCCGCAGGCTCGATCAGCAGCACCAGCTGGGATGACGTCGGCGCCAGCGTCATGCTCACACCGCGCAGGATGCCGGCGAAGAACGGGTCGGAGAAGACCCGCCTGTCCGGCTCCGGCACCACCAAGGCCACCGAGTCCGTACGACGGGTGACCAGGGCCCTGGCCGCCCGGTTCGGCACATAGCCGAGCCTGCCGATCGCCTCGTTCACCGCGGCCACCGTCTCCGGAAGCACCTTCGGCGAGCCGTTCACCACTCGCGACACGGTCGCTCGCGACACTCCCGCGAGGGCGGCTACCTGCTCCAGCGTGGGAGACCCAGCGCCCTGCCCCGCAGACGACATCAGGCCTCCAGCGTTCGACGATCCACACCGTATTACCTCCGGTCGCAGGCGGGAGGTCAACTGCCATTGCGGACGCGCTGCGGGCTCAGGGCAGCAGGTCGCGCACCACGGCATCGGCAAGCAGCCGTCCACGATGCGTCAGCACCAGCCGGCCGGCCTCCTCGACCAGCAGCTCGGCGGCGATCGCCTCGTTGGCAGCCACCCGGCCCGCGTCGTCGAGGACGTCCGGCGGGAGGCCTGCACGCAACCGGATCTCCAGCAGGACACGCTCCACCCTGCGGGTCGGCTCGTCGAGCACCTCTCGCGCGTACGCCGGGCTCACGCCGGCGCCGAGGCGTTCGGCGTACGCAGTCGGGTGCTTCACATTCCACCAGCGCACGCCGCCGACATGGCTGTGCGCGCCCGGGCCGATGCCCCACCAGGTGTCGCCGCGCCAGTACAGCTCGTTGTGCCGACAGCGCGCTTCGGCGGTGCGGGCCCAGTTGGAGACCTCGTACCAGCCGAGTCCCGCGCTGGTCAGGAGATCGTCGGCGAGCAGGTACTTGTCGGCAAGGTCGTCGTCATCCGGCATCGGCAGCTCGCCGCGTCGAACCCGGCGGGCCAACTGCGTGCCGTCCTCGACGATCAGCGCATAGGCGCTCACATGGTCGGGATCCGCCGACAACGCCGACTCCAGCGACGCACGCCAGTCGTCGAGCGACTCCCCGGGCGTGCCGTAGATCAGGTCCAGGTTGATGTGGTCGAAGCCGGCGGCCGTTGCCTCCTTGACCGCCTCCAGCGCCCGGCCGGGAGTGTGCTTGCGGTCCAGGATCTGCAGCACGTGCGGGGCCGCGCTCTGCATACCGAACGAGACCCGTGTGAAGCCCGCCTCCCTGAGAGCCGCCAACGACCGTGGGTCGACCGACTCCGGGTTCGCCTCCGTCGTCACCTCGGCGTCCGGAGCCAGTCCGAACTCGTCCCGTACGGCGGCCAGCATCAGCGCCAGGTCCGCGGCCGGCAGCAAGGTCGGCGTACCGCCCCCGAAGAACACCGTGTCCACCGGCCGGTCGACGTCCCCCAGCACGCGCCGGGCGAGCCGCACCTCCTCGACCGCGGTCCGCGCGTACGAGGCCTGCGAACCGCCCCCGCCGAGCTCTGTCGCCGTGTAGGTGTTGAAGTCGCAGTACCCGCACCGGGCAGCACAGAAAGGCACGTGCAAGTAGAAGCCGAACGGCCTCTCCATCGCCTCCGCGACCGCCTGGTCCGGGAGCGTCCCGTCAGCGGGCGCGACCTCCCCCTCGGGCAATGTCGACGGCATTCCCCCAGCCTACAAACCCCGGCGAAGAACCCGTCACTGGTACATGTTGTCCAGGTCCTTCTTGTAGACCTCCTCGACGAACTTGCGCTTGAGCTTGAGGCTCGGCGTCATCTCCCCGCTCTCGACGGTGAGGTCGTGGTCGAGGATGACGAACTTGCGGATCGACTCCCACCGGTTCAGCCCGGCGTTCAGCTCGTCGATGTAGCCCTGCACCATCTCCCGGGCCTGCTCCGACGTGACGATCTCGGCGTACGACTTGCCGGCGAGGTCGTTCTGCTCGGCCCAACCCTGGATGGCGTCCGGGTCCAGCGTCACCAGCGCGGTCACGAAGTTCCGCTGGTAACCGTGTACGAGGAGCTGGCTGGCGTACGGGCAGATCGTCTTGAACCGGCCCTCGATCGCCTGCGGCGCGACGTACTTGCCGCCGGAGGTCTTGAAGAGATCCTTCTTCCGGTCGGTGATGAAGAGGAAACCGTCGTTCAGATAGCCGATGTCGCCGCTGTGCAGCCAGCCGTCGGGCTCGAGCACCTCGGCGGTCTGCTCCGGCTGGCCGTGATAGCCCGACATCATGCCGGGGCCCTTGATCAGCACCTCGCCGTCCTCGGCGATCCTGAACTCCGAGCCCGGCAGCGGCAGCCCGACGCTGCCGAGCCGGTAGTTGTCCGGCCGGTTCACGCTGGTCCCGGCAGCGGTCTCGGACAGGCCGTAGCCCTCGAGGATGAGCAGACCGGCCGCGTGGAACCACTCCGCCAGCTTCTTGTCCAGGGCGGCCGAGCCGGACACGAAGAAGCGGATCCGGCCGCCGAAGCGGGCCCGGATCTTCGACAGCACCAGCTTGTCCGCGACCGCGAACCTGACAGCGAGCGCGCTCGACGGCTCCTTGCCCTCCAGGCGCAGCGCCGACACCTGCGAGCCGATCCCGAAGGCCCAGTGGAACAGCTTCGCCTTGACGCCGCCCTCGGCCTCCATCATCGTCACGATCCGGCTGTGCGCCTTCTCGAAGATGCGCGGCGCCGCACCCATGAAGGTGGGCTTGACCACGGCGACGTTCTCGATGATCTTGTCCACCCGGCCGTCGATGGCGGTCGCGAACCCGAGCTGCATCTGTACGGCGAGCAGCACCTGGCCGAAGGCGTGCGACAAGGGAAGCCAGAGGTACTGCAGGTCGTCCGGGCTGAGCAGCTGGGCGCCCTCGACCGCGGCGCCCTCGTAGGTCCAGGCCGAGTGCGCGAGCCGGACGCCCTTCGGCCGGCCGGTGGTGCCGGAGGTGTAGATCAGCGTGCACAGGTGGTCGGGCCGCAACTGTGCGATCCGCTCGTCGACCGCCTCCGGGTGCTCCTCGAGGTACTGCCTGCCGAGGTCGTCCAGGGCGGACAGGCTCATCACCCAGTCCCCGTCGCGTTCCTCGGGCTCGCCGTCGATCAGCACCACCTTGAACACCGACGGGATCTCGGCGCGGTGCTCGCGCAGCTTGTCCACCTGACTCGCGTCCTCGGCGAACACCACCCGGACCTCGGCGTCGGCGATGATGAACGCGACGTCGGATGCCATCGTGGTCGGGTAGATCGTGGTCGTCGCCGCCCCACAGGTCATGGTCGCGAGGTAGCACTGCACCCACTCGACCCGGGTGTTCGAGGCGATCGCGATCCGCTCCTCGGGCTGGACCCCGAGCGCGACCAGCCCGGCGCTGCGGCGGCGGACCACTGCGTCCGTCTCCTGCCAGGTGACGGACTTCCACTCGGTGCCCACCGGGTAGCGGAAGGCCTCACGGTTCGGCGTGGCGGCGACACGGTCGAGGAACATCCGCGGGAGATGCTCTTTGCGGGCGCTGAGGACCGCGAGCTGGCCGCCGTCGGCAACGGGCTTCATGTCTGGCCTCTCCAAAGGGGTCAAGTAACCGAACGGTAGTGCGAACCCGGCGCTCCTGGCCATGGCCGTCGCTTGCCGGTCCGCACCATCTCCATCACGTTTCCGCAACGTGCACCCACGATTCGTGACCCCCCGCTCACTGTCCGTCAGATCGACTCTCGGCTCCGCCGTAAGGCCAGCCGGCGCAGGTCCTCGGCGAGGCCCAGATCTGTCTCCAGCAGCCGCCTGGCCTGCTCCGCGGTCGGCCCGGCGGCGACGTCGCCGATGGTGACGCCGTGATCGGGCCGGTGGACGACACCGACCGCGTCGCCAGCCGTGATCGTGCCCGGCCGGTGCAACTCATCCACCTCAACCGGACCGTCGACCGACCGCTTGTCGATCGCGGTGTACCGCGTCGGCCCGCGGAACACCGCGTGCACGACATTCACGGTGAGAACCGACGGCAGCGGAGCGGTCATGCCGCCATTATCGGCCATCCGCCCGGTGCGAGGACTTGATCGTGGCTGCGGCTCACCGCCGTCGCAGCAGTTCCTCGGCGATCTGTACAGCGTTGAGAGCCGCGCCCTTGCGCAGGTTGTCGTTCGACACGAACAGCACCAGCCCGCGCCCGTCCGGCACCGACTGGTCCACCCGGATCCGGCCGACGTACGACGGGTCATTGCCCGCGGCACCCAACGGCGTCGGGAGCTCGGCCAGCTCGACGCCCGGTGCGGTCGCCAGAAGCTCGGTGGCGCGCTCGACTGACAACGGCTCCGCGAACTCGGCGTGGATGCTGAGCGAGTGTCCGGTGAAGACCGGCACCCGCACGCAGGTGCCGGCGACGGGCAGGTCCGGGATGTGCAGGATCTTGCGGCTCTCGTTCCGGAGCTTCTGCTCCTCGTCGGTCTCGCCCGTACCGTCGGCCACGATCGAGCCGGCCAACGGCAACACGTTGAACGCGATCGGCCCCGCGTAGACGGCCGGCTGCGGGATCTCGACCCCGTCGGTTCCGAGGGCCAGCCGGCCGGCGCCGTCCACCAGCGCTCGGCTCTGGTCCTCCAGCTCGCGCACGCCGACACCGCCCGAGCCGGACACCGCCTGGTACGTCGACACGACCAGGCGGGTCAACCGCGCCTCGCGGTGCAGCGGAGCCAGCACCGGCATGGCGGCCATCGTCGTACAGTTCGGGTTCGCAACGATGCCCTTGGGCAGGTGGTCCAAGTCGCCCGGGTTCACCTCGGCGACGACCAGCGGGACCTCCGGGTCCATCCGCCAGCCGGACGAGTTGTCGATCACCACGGCGCCCGAGGCCGCCACCTTGGGCGCGAGCTCCCGCGAGGCGGTCTTGCCGTTCGAGAACAGGGCCAGCTCGAGCCCCGCGAAGTCGGCCGTGGCCGAGTCCTCGACGGTGATCTTCTCGTCGCCGAACACCAACTGGCTGCCGGCCGAGCGGGCGGAGGCGAAGTACCGTACCTCGTCCACCGGGAACGCACGCTCGACGAGCAGCCGGCGCATCACGCCGCCGACCTGACCTGTGGCACCGAAAACCCCTACTCGCATGCGCCTGAGGCTAGCCCGGCCCCGCCTGCCGTCGGGCCGCTCGTCCAGCATGCGGCCCTCCTCCGCGCGTCCTCAGCGGTCGGACCGGAGGATGCCGCCGTTGGCGACGTCGTGCTCCTCGATCTCGGTGAACACGATCCGGACGGACTCGCGCTTGGCGCCGAGGATCGCGATCGCGGAGTCGGTCACGGCGGCGACGAACTCGCGGCGCTGGTCGAGGGTGCGGCCGGCCAGCAGTTCGACGGTGATGTTGGGCATGGGGTTCTCCGGTCTCCTCATCGGCGGGTTCCGGCACAGTCTCCCAGAACGGACGCCGCCGGGCAGGGGTTGGACCGATCGGTGCGCGGGAAGAAGCGGGCGCCAGGGGCAGGTTCGGACCGATCGCTGCGCGAGACCGAACGCTGCGCGAGACCGAACGGCGCGCCAAGGGCAGATTCGGACCGATCGGCGAGGGGTGGGGCACAACGGCGCGCCAGGGGCAGGTTCGGACCGATCGGTGCGCGGGACCGAACGGCGCGCAGGGGGCAGGTTCGGACCGATCGGC
>DASTVQ010000165.1:0-37896 GCA_035759015.1 Kribbella sp. | reverse complement strand
AGCATCACCACGATGAAGGCGCTCGCACCGAGGATGGACCTCAGCGCGACGCCCACGACCGCACCGACCAGACCGAGTTGCAGGAGGGCCCGCAGCGCGGCGGTGACGAGGCCTTTCTCGTGTCCGAGGGACGCGAGGTGGGAGGCGAGGACTGCGATCACGACCAGCAGCGGCAACACCACCACGGCGGCTGTTCCGAGTCCGGTGTCGCGCAGCACCCCGCCATTCAACACGTCCGCGCTGCGTGAGGTCGCCGGACGCCACGACGTCACCGTCACGGAATGCCGCCGACGCGCGTCGGCGGCCCTAGCCCTCGCGGAAGTCCGCCTCGTCGTAGGCGTGCTCGGACCGCGCGCCGCCCTTCACCTTGGCCGCCTCGTCGGCGCGCAGCTCGACCCGGCGGATCTTGCCGGAGATCGTCTTCGGCAGCTCGGCGAACTCGATCCGCCGGATCCGCTGGTACGCCGCGAGGTGCTCGCGGCAGAAGCTGAGGATCTCGCCCGCCAGCTCCCGCGACGGCTCCCGTCCGGCCGCCAGTACGACGTACGCCTTCGGCACGGCCAGCCGGACCGGGTCCGGCGACGGTACGACCGCGGCCTCGGCCACCGCGGGGTGTTCGATCAGGACCGACTCGAGCTCGAACGGCGAGATCCGGTAGTCGCTGGCCTTGAAGACGTCGTCGGCCCGGCCGACGTAGGTGATGTAGCCGTCCTCGTCCCGGCTGGCCACGTCGCCGGTGTGGTAGAAACCGCCGCGCATCGCCTCGGCTGTCAGCGCGGGCGCATCACGGTAGCCACGCATCAGCGGCACCGGCGGGGGAGCGAGCTCGATGCAGATCTCGCCGTCGTCACCGACCTCGCCGGTCGCCGGGTCGACCAAGGCGATCGAGTACCCGGGCAGGGGCCGTCCCATCGACCCGAGCTTGACCGGCCGACCCGGCGGGTTGCCGATCTGGGCGGTCGTCTCGGTCTGGCCGTAACCGTCTCGGATGGTGATGTCCCAGGCGGAGCGGACCTGCTCGATCACCTCGGGGTTGAGCGGTTCCCCCGCGGAGACGCACTCGCGGACCAGGACCTCCACCGCGGACAGGTCGGCCTGGATCAGCATCCGCCAGACGGTGGGTGGGGCGCAGAACGTGGTCACCCCGTACGTCGACAACACCTGCAGCATCTTCTCCGCGTCGAAGCGGGTGTAGTTGTAGAGGAACACTGTCGCGCCCGCGTTCCAGGGCGCGAACACGTTGCTCCACGAGTGCTTGGCCCAGCCCGGTGACGACACGTTGAGGTGGACATCACCTGGCTGCAGACCGATCCAGTACATCGTCGAGAGATGCCCGACCGGGTAGCTCACCTGAGTGTGTTCGACCAGCTTGGGCAGGCTCGTCGTGCCCGAGGTGAAGTAGAGCAGCAGCGAGTCGTCAGCCGAGGTGTCGACCTGTGGCAGCGGGCCCTCGTACTCCCGGGAGTCGTCGTAGTCGAGCCAGCCCGCCGCGGTCTCCCCGATCGCCACCCGGATGCAATGGTCGGCGATGCCTTCGTAGCGGGCCGCCTCCCCGCCGGTCGTCACGACTGCCCGCACTCCGCCGCGCGTGATGCGGTCGGCGAGGTCGGCGTCCGTCAGCAGGGTGGTCGCCGGGATCATCACGGCGCCCAGCCTGATGCAGGCGAGCATCGTCTCCCACAGCGGAACGGCGTTGCCGAGCACGATCAGCACCCGGTCGCCGGGTTGCAGCCCGGCCTCGGTGAGCCAGCCGGCCACCTGGCGGGACCGTTCGGCCATCTCCGCGTAGGTCAGCGAGTTCACCTCGCCGTCCTCCTCGACGACCGTGAGGGCGGCCACGTCCGGCTGCTCGACCGCCAGTGCGTCGAACCAGTCACGGGCCCAGTTGAAGCGGTCGAGACTCGGCCACTCGAAATCGCGATAGGCGGTCTCGTAGTCCTCCCGATGGGCGATCAGGTAGTCGCGCGCCGCCCGGAACGCGCGCGTCGGCTCGGAGGTGCTTCGCTCCTGGCTCATGGTCCGCACTATGGCCGAGGTCGGTGTCGCGGGCAACGGGGCTCGCGCGTGTCCGGGGGCTGGACAGCCGATCGGTGGGCGCGTACAGTCGAACAGGTGTTCGAAGAATGGTTGTTCCCGTGGGTCCGCTGGCCGCGTCGCCGGCGCAAGGACGATGCCGAGGAGTCGGCGCCGACGTCAGCCCAGGGTGACCGCAAGGACGGTGGCGGCCAGCACGACGGGGATGAGGCCACGCCAGAGGAAGGACCGCCACGAGATATGCGGCCCGGCCGCGACGCCGGGCACGGAGGCGAGCCCGCCGAGCGCACTCAACCACCACATGGAATTCCCGGTCGGTCGCCGCCGATGTTGAGTACGCTGGCCGCGTGACGCCGCCGGAGCAGACTGAGCGCCCGGCCCAGTATGGCCCGGGCTATCCCGCGGAGTACGAGGCCGATGTGGTGCTGCGGGACGGCTCGACCGCCCACTTGCGCCCGATCACCCCGGCCGACGACGAGCTGCTGGTGTCCTTCTACGCACGCGTCTCCGAGCAGTCCAAGTACTACCGCTTCTTCGCGCCGTACCCGGAACTGTCCGAGCGTGATGTGGCGCGTTTCACGCAGGTCGACTACAAGGACCGGCTGGCGTTGATCGTCACCGTGGGCGACGCGATGATCGGCGTCGGGCGGTACGAGCGGATCAGCCCGCGGGTGGCGGAGGTGGCGTTCCTGATCGAGGACGCGCACCAGGGTCGGGGCCTCGGGCAACTACTGCTCGAGCACCTGGCCCAAGCGGCCCGCGAGCAGGGGATCGCGCGATTCGTGGCGGAGGTTCTGCCGGACAACCGGAAGATGATCACCGTCTTCACCGAGGCCGGCTACAAGGTCGCGCGGGAGTTCGAGGACGGCGTCATCGCGGTGGAGTTCGACATCGCGCCGACCGACACCTCCGTCGACGTGATGCAGGCGCGGGAGCAACGGTCCGAGGCGCTGTCCATCGCGCGGCTCCTGACGCCGGCCAGTGTCGCCGTGATCGGTGCCAGCCGGCGCGAGGGCACGATCGGAAACGCGCTGCTGCGCAACCTGCGCGACGGCGGTTTCCCCGGCCGCTTGTACGCGGTGAACACCGACACGACGGCCGACGAGATCGACGGCGTGCCCGCCTATCCGACCATCCAGGACGTCGACGGCACGGTGGACCTCGCCGTGGTCGCCGTCCGCGCTGAGGCAGTCGTGGACGTGGTGGTGGACTGCGCGGCCAAGGGCGTGCGCGGCCTGGTCGTGGTCTCGAGTGGGTTCGCCGAGATCGGCGACGAGGGCCGCAAGCGGCAGCGCCACCTGGCCGGGCTGGCCCGGTCGTACGGGATGCGGGTGATCGGCCCGAACGCCCTCGGCGTGATCAACACGGCGCCCGGCGTCTCCCTCAACGCGACCCTGTCGCCGCTGATGCCGAGCCGCGGGCGGGTCGCCTTCTTCTGCCAGTCCGGCGCGCTCGGCGTGTCGATCCTGGCGGACATGGTCGGGCGTGGGCTCGGTCTGTCCAGCTTCGTCTCGGCCGGCAACCGTGCCGACGTGTCCGGCAACGACCTGATGCAGTACTGGTACTCAGACGAGGCGACCGAGGTCGTCCTGCTGTACCTGGAGTCCCTGGGCAACCCGCGGAAGTTCAGCCGGGTCGCCCGCCGCCTGGCCTGCCGGAAGCCGGTGATCGCGCTCAAGTCCGGTCGCGCGACGCAGGGTGTGCCGCTCGGCCACACGGTGCGGCGCAGCCAGTTGCCGCCCGCGACGGTCGACTCGCTGTTCCGGCAGAGCGGCCTGATCGGGGTCGACACCACGGGCGAACTGTTCGATGTGGCTCAACTCGTCGCGCACCAACCGCTTCCCAAGGGCCGCAGGGTCGCGGTTGTCAGCAACTCCGACGCGCTGACCCTGCTGGCGCTCGACGCGATGGCCGGCTGCGGCCTGGATGTCGCGGGCGAGCCGCGGACGCTCGGCGCCCAGGCGACCGCGGCGGACTTCGCGGCAGCACTGGGTGAGGTGTTCGCGGACGACCGGGTGCATTCCGTCGTGGTCATCTACATCCCACCGGTGTACTCCAACGACGTCGAGGTCGCCCAGGTCCTCGCCGCCGCGGCGGCGGGCTCGGGCAAGCCGGTCGTGTCCACCTTCCTCGGCTCGCGAAGCGTGCCCGAGCAGCTTCGCGTCGCCGACGACGGGGACGGCGCCGCCCGCGGCTCGATCCCTTCGTTCTCGTCACCGCAGTACGCGGTCGGCGCGCTGGCCAAGGTCACCCAGTACGCCGAGTGGCGGCGCCGCTCCGACAGCAGGATCCCGGACCTGGCCGGCATCGACACCGCTCGCGCGGAGGAGTACGTCGCGGAGTTTCTGCGGCGTCATCCCGACGGTGCCGAGCTCGACGAGGGGGAGCGCCAGCGGCTGCTCAGCTTCTACGACATCAGTGTGCTGCCCTCCTATCCCGTGCTGTCGGCCGACGAGGCGGTCGCCCGCGCCGCGGACCTCGGCTGGGAGGTGATCCTGAAGGCGACGGCCGACCAGTGGCGGATGCGGCCGGATCTCGCCGACATCTGGCGGCACATCCACAACGAGGAGGACATGCGGGAGGCGTGGGCCGAGATGACGTCCACCTTCGGGGTGGCCGCGGACCCAGGCCGTGCGCAGTTCGTCGTCCAGAAGATGGCGCCGCCGGGGGTGCCGGTGGTGATCTCCGCGCTGGAGGACGTCTCGTACGGACCGGTGGTCAGCTTCGGCCTGTCCGGCGTGGCTACGGACCTGCTGGGCGACCGGTCATACCGGATGCCGCCGCTGACCACCAGGGATGCGGCCGAGATGGTGCGGGAGGTCCGGGCGGCTCCGCTGCTGTACGGCTATCGCGGATCGGACCCGGTGGACATCGCCGCCATCGAGAACCTGCTGCACCGGGTGTCCCGACTCACCCTCGAGCTGGAGGAGGTGGTCCGCCTGGACCTCCGCTCCGTGCTCGTCGCCGCCGAGGGCGCCACCGTGCTGGACACCACGATCCGCATCGCCCCGAACGAGGTGCCGCGCCAAGACATCGCGGTGCGCCGGCTCACCGGCGCCTGACCATCGCGACCACCGATCCTGTTCCAGCGCTTGGGCAGTTCCAGTGCTGGGATGGCCTGCTCAGTCGCTGCCGACGCGGCGATAGACGCCGTCGGCCCGGGTCAGCAGGCCGGCGTCGACCAGGTAGCGACGGAGCATGGCGTGGTCCGGGTACCAGTCGTCCAGCATCCCGTTGACCACCTTCTCCGGGTACTCGCGACCAGGCTCGAAGGCTTGCGCCAGCGCCTTCACGGCTACCGGCAGCTCCAGTCCACTGAGTCCAACGACCTCTTCCGGCGTGTTCGCACCGAGGACCACCGCGGCATAGCTCCGCAGCCTCGACGGTTCGGCCAGCAACCCACAGAGAACATCAGCGTCCATGTCCGACAACGTAATCCGGGCCGCAACCGGATTACGGCTGGTGCAGGACCTGGTGCTAGACAAGGCCCATGTCGATGAACGGGTCTGCTCCTGGTCCGGTACCCGGACCGCACAACGCCATCACCGATGTACCGGGCATCCTCGTCGGACAGGTTCAGCGCACCGACGCGCCGTACCTCACCGGCACGACGGTCCTCCACCTGCCCGGTACGGCGGTGGCCGGTGCGGACGCGCGGGGCGGTGCTCCCGGCACGCGCGAGACCGACCTGCTCGACCCGGTGAACTCCAACCCCGGCGTGAACGCGATCGTGCTCACCGGGGGCAGCGCGTACGGCCTCGACGCGGCCACCGGTGTGATGGCGTGGCTGGAGGAGCAGGGGCAAGGCGTGCGGGTCGGTCCCGGTACGCATGAGGTCGTGCCGATCGTCTCGTCGGCGGTGCTGTTCGACCTGGGGCGTGGCGGCGCCTTCCAGGCGCGACCGACACACACGTGGGGGCGGGAGGCCATCGAGTCCGCTCACGACGGGCCAGTTGCCGAGGGCAACGTCGGTGCCGGCGCCGGGGCTCGCACCGGCCGGTTGAAGGGCGGTCTCGGCACCGCCAGCGTCCGCTTCCCAGACGGTACGACGGTGGGCGCGCTGGTCGTGGTCAACGCCGTCGGTTCCACCGTCGACAGTGCGGGGCGGTTGCTGGGGAAGCGCTTGGGTCTGGGGGACGAGTTCGACGGTCTGACCACACCGGTCGAGCCCGTGCCGCCAGCGCCGCCCGGGCCGTTGCCAGGTATGAACACGGTGATCGCGGCCGTCGCCACCGACGTGCCGCTGGACAAGGCGGCGGCGAAGCGGATGGCGATGATCGCCCACGACGGCATCGCCCGGGCGATCGATCCGGTGCACACGCTCCTGGACGGTGACACCGTCTTCGCGCTGTCGACGGCACCGGCGGGCCCGCCGCGGTTGACCGTGACGGATCCGGCCGCGCTCGTGCGGCTCGAGACGGTGTTCGCCGCCGGCGCACGGACCTTGTCCCGTGCGATCGTCCGCGCCGTGCTGGCCGCTGAGTCCGTCACCACCCCGTCGGGGCGACTGCTCAGCTACCGAGACGCCTACCCATCCGCGGTTGCCGATCTCGTCTGACCTCGAGCCACCGGCAACGGGCCGGAGTCGCGCGGACCCTGGCGCCCGGGCTTCCTTGCGGCGCAAGCTCACCGTTCGTCGCATCGTTGGATCGGCGGACCTGGCGCCGAGGCAGGGGCTCAAGGGCGCGAGGTCCGTCGGGCTGTACGACCGGGGGATGACGCCCGTCCATCGTGAGGCGAACGAGGGGTCCGGCGCAGACCCGACCATGGGTTGACGCTCGGCCGGGCGGTTCGGGAAAGCCTTCCAGGCATGAGTTTCCAGAGCCCTGAGCGAACGCAGCCCCAGTCCCAGCCCGCTCGTCACGCCCAGCCGTCGATCCCGCAGCCAAGGGCGCTGGGGCTGCCGCCGTGGCGTCCTGATCAGGTCGGTGTCCTCAGTGGGCGAGGGCTCGTCAAGCACTACGGGAACGTCGTCGGCCTCGCCGGCGTCGACGTGTCGGTTCGCGCCGGGGAGGCGCTCGCCGTGATGGGCCCAAGCGGGAACGGCAAGACAACCTTGCTGCACGTGCTCGCGGGCATCCTGCTGCCGGACCAAGGCGAGGTCTGGCTGGGTGACGAGCGGGTCGACCGGCTCGGTGATGCAGCGCGAACGAAGTTGCGGCGGCGCCGACTCGGTTTCGTGTTCCAGGACAACCAACTGCTGGCGGAACTACCCGCCGATGAGAACGTCGCGCTGCCCCTGATGGTGGATGGTGTTCGGCGGCAGGAGGCGATCGGCCGGGCCCGGACGGTGTTGGCCCAGGTCGGCCTGGCCTCAGTGGCGACGAGGCGTCCCGGTGAGCTGTCCGGCGGCCAGGCGCAGCGGGTGGCGATCGCCAGGGCCTTGGTCGGCAAGCCTCAGGCGGTGTTCGCGGACGAGCCGACGGGAGCACTCGATGCCGGCACCGGTGCGCAGGTGATCGACCTACTTGTCGGTGCCGCCACCCAGCGGGGTGCCGCGGTCGTGGTGGTGACACACGACGACCAGGTGGCGGCGCGCTGCCACCGGGTGGTCCGGATCGTCGATGGCCGGGTGAGCGACCGATGAACCAGGTGGCTGCACTCGGTCTGCGTTTCGTCCGCCGGCCCGGGCCGGGTGGGCGGGCCGCCAACCTGGCCGCGTTCGGCGCCACCGCCGTGGTGGCACTACTGGTCACCTTCCTGATCGCCGGGACCCTCGGCCTGATCCACCGGTCGGACCGGATCGGCTGGCGCAGCACCGACTCGGGCGGGCCACTGGGCGCCGTCGGGGCGTTGAACGAGGTGGACGACATGATCGACGGCGCACCTGTGCTGCGGGTGGACCTGGCGATCACCGATGCCGGGCGTAATGCCGGACTGGCGCCGCCAGCAGGCCTGCCACACGCCCCGGCGCCGGGCGAGGTGTTCGTGTCGCCCCGCGTCGCGGACCGCTGGAAGGGTGCCACCGGCAAGCAATTGGCCGAGCGGTACGGAGTCGCGAACCCGACCGGCTTGATCTCCGCGTCCGGGCTGGCGTCGCCGGACGAGGAGATCGTGATCAGGGGAGTGGCGGCCGGCTCGCCCGGGCTCCGGACGTCGGACCATCCGACCCAGCTGACCACCTGGCGTGGTACAGCGGTGGACGACCGGATCGCGATGCTGCTCGCGTGCGTTGCGTTCGGTGTCGCCCTGGTGCTTTTCCCGTTGCTCAGCCTGGTCGGCCAGGCTGCGGGGGTGGCGGCCAAACGGCGTGAACACCGCCTCGCCGCCCTGCGGCTCGCGGGAGCGACGCGTGGTCAAGTGCTGATGCTCAGCGCGGTCGAACAGGCTGTCGTGGCCACCTTCGGCGCAGTGGCCGGGCTCATCGGGTACAGCCTGCTCACGCCGTTGGTCGCGCGCGTCCCGCTCGGTGGCGGTAGGTGGTTCATCCATGACCTGACCTTGAGGTGGTGGGTCGTCATTGTCGTCCTGCTCGCAGTACCGACCTTGTCGGTGCTCAGCGCGTTGATCGGACTGGGCCGGGTCAACGTCTCTCCGCTCGGCGTGGTGCGCGGTCAGACCCGCAAGGCGGCCGGCGCGATTCGCCTGCTACTGCTGGTGGCCGCGCCGCTCATCCTTGTGGTGGTCGGCACCCGAGGTGCCGTGCTGCCGATCGTGCTGGGCGTCGCCGTCGCCGCGCTCGCCGTCCGGGTGGTCGGCCCATGGGCCGTCCAGCTCATCGGCCGGATCATGGCTCGCGCCGCGAACGGCCCCGTCGCGCTCCTCGCGGGTCGACGCCTCGCCGACGATCCGTTGGCCGCGTTCCGCCCGGTGGCGGCGCTGGTGCTGAGCGGTTTCGTCACCGGCTTCCTCGCACTGTTCATGCCGTTCGGGCATTCGGGCAACACGACAGACGCCGCGTTCGAGCTCTACGCCGGCGAGGACCGTGCCGTCGCCGTCGTCGAGGAGGCGAAGCGCCGGCTGGTCGTGGCCGGCCTCGAAGGCGAGGTGGCAACCGATGGGGACGGGATCGTCACGATCGTCGTCACCAATGCCGACCGGGAGCACACCCGGACCATCCTGTACAACGTCGTGCCGAGCAAGGTCCCGCTGACGGACGCGGAGAAGGAAACGCAGCGAGCCGGGGTGTTCCTGGATCTGCGCCTGGGCGTGGCCATGCTGCTCGGACTGGTCTTCGTCACCGCCGCGGCGTCCACGGCAGCTGGTTCCGTCGGCACGGCGCTGGACCAGTCGGGGCCCGCGAGGGCGCTGCGGCGATCCGGCGTGCCGCTGAAGGTGATCGAACGGTCGGCACGGCTGGCTGCGGTTGTCCCGGTGGTAGGCGTCGGACTGCCGGTGGTGGGCTTCGGCGCCCTGTGCGGGCTGGCGCTGAGCGGCGGCAGGGTCATCACCGAGGGGAGCTCAGGCGTGCTGTTGCTGGTCGGCCAGGTCATCGTCGGCGTGGTGCTGGTCACAGTCGCGGGAGCGGCCGGTGCACCGGTACTGCGGAGGGCCAGCGCGGAGGGGTCCTGGGGGCGGTCCCGGAGCGTGCAAGGATGAAGGCATGCGTGACCTGAATGCACCGGTCCCGGAGCTCGCGGACGCCTCGTCCGACCTGCGGGCGGCGATCGATCGGTGCGGCTACTACCCAGACGTCGTGTCGGACTCGCTCGCCGTGGCGATCGCCGGTGAACCCATCCGGGCGTTCGTGCTGCAGCACGAGCCGACCTTCGACCGTGACGAGGTGCGGCGCCACATCACCATCTTGGCGTTGACCCCGTCGCGCCTGATCGTCGGCCACACCGACGAGCACGCCGCGGACGACCTGATCCAGGCGCCGTACGCATCGACGTCGACCGAGGCGATCCCGCTCAACCGGGTGAACGCGGTGGTGGTGAACCGTGTCGTGCCGAACCCGGCCGGTTACGCCTCGGGCCGGTCGGACCCGGCCGCCGCGGGCGGCGAGGTGGTACTGACGATCGGCTGGGGCATGGTGAGCCGGGTCGACCTCGAGCCGGCCGTCTGCGCGGACCCGAACTGCGAGGCCGACCACGGGTACACGGGCTCGGTCGCGGCGGACGACATCTCCTTGCGGATCAGCGCGGCGGCCGACGGTCCGGCGAGCATCCAGCAGGTGCTGGACTTCTCGTCCGCGCTCTCGTCGGCGACCGCCGGGTAGTGGGTCGTGCCGGACCCATCGCCTGTTCTGCCTGCGTACGGTGGCGGCTCGCTCGCTGACGTCCTGCCGTCGGTCGCGGCCGCTCTCGGTGTACCGGGCGACACGAACCTGCTGGACCTGCCACCCGCACCCCGGTACGCCGTTCTGCTGCTGGACGGGCTGGGGTGGAACCTGCTCCTGCGCAACGCGGACGTCGCTCCGTACCTGTCGTCGCTGGTGCCGACCGGGCGGAGGTTGACCGCTGGAGTCCCGTCGACGACGGCGACGAGCCTGACCAGCCTCGGCACCGGGCTGCCACCGGGGGCTCACGGCATCGTCGGCTACACGTCGATCGTGCCGGAGACCGGCGCCCTGCTGAACGCTCTGGCCTGGGACGCGCCGGTCGACCCGCGACGGTGGCAGCCGCACCGCACCGTGTTCGAGCGCGTCGCGGCCGCGGGCGTGGCCACCCGGAACGTGAGCAAGGCGCGCTTCGACAACTCGGGCCTGACCGCCGCCGCCTTCCGCGGTACGGCCCACCGCGGCGCGGACACGGTCGAGGACCGGCTCGACGCAACCAGGTTCGCGAGCCGTGAAGGTCAGTCCTCGCTGGTCTACGTGTACGACTCGCAGCTCGACTACACCGGGCACGGACAGGGCAGCGAGTCGTGGCAGTGGCGCAAGGAGCTGGCTGCCGCGGACCTGTTCGCCTCGCGGGTGCGCTCGGCCCTGCCACGCGAGGCCGTCCTGCTGGTGGTCGCGGACCATGGCATGGTCGACGTCGCGCCGAAGAACAGGATCGACCTCGATGCCGAGCCCGAGCTGACCGCTGGTCTGCGGCTGATCGGCGGCGAGTCCCGGTTTCGGCACCTCTACTGCGCGGACGGTGCGGCGGTCGACGTCCTGGCGACCTATCGGGCGCGGCTGGGGGATCGGGCGCTGGTGCTGAGCCGGGACGAGGCGGTGGCGCGCGGCTGGTTCGGTCCAGTGGATAGTCGTGTCGTGCCGCGGCTGGGTGACGTGATTGTGGCATCGCTCGGCGCGGTCGCCCTGGTGGCAGGCCGACGGTTCGCGCAGGAGGCAGACCTGATCGGCCTGCACGGCTCGCTCACCGAGGACGAGATGGCGATCCCCCTGCTCATCGATGCCGGTTGACGGTCAGAAGCTCCAGACATTCCAGAAGAAAACCGCTTGGGCGGTCTTGGCCTGCTCGTCGCGTGCCGTCACCGTCACCTTGTACCGGCCCGCGCCGGGCGTCAGCACGCCTGTGATCCAGCCGGACTCCCGGTCGATGCCGAGCCCCGGCGGCAGGCCGACGGCCGTGTAGCTGATCCCACCGACTGGGCTCGCGCCCTCGAGCCGCAGCGGGACCGCCGGTACACCGCCGATGCCGAGCTGCTCGGGCGGTTCGGTGATGGTGACGCCACTGCCGGTCGACTGGGTGGCAGCGCCGACTGCTTCGGCGGCGTCGACGAGTCCCTCGCCGTAGAAGGAGTTGTTGGCATTCGACCCGGCGCACCCGCCACCTGACGAGACAGGGCACGGCAGGTCGTTGGCCTGCGCGGCGAGGGTCACCCGGACCTGCTCCGGAGTAGCCCTCGGGCTGGCGCTCCGGATGAGGGCGGCCACCCCGGCGACGTGCGGCGAGGCCATCGACGTACCGGCGAGGGCGGTGTAGCCGCCGCCGGGGATGGTCGAGTAGACGCCCTCACCAGGCGCGGCTAAGCCGATCTTGCCGGTGCCGTAGTTGGAGAAGTCTGACTTGAGGTTGGCGGCGTCGACGGCCGCCACGACGATGACGCCGGGCAGTTCGGCCGGCAGGCTGATGCAGTTGTCGTCCACCGCCCGCGGCCCCGGCGCCGAGTCGTTGGGGCTGCTGTCGTCCGAGGTCTTGGCAGCCAGGTCGTAGTTCTCGTTGCCCGCGGCCGCGACGTTCACGACGCCCTTGGACTCGGCGTAGGCGACGGAGCGTCGGACAGCCTCGGCGATCGCGTCCTGGTCCGGATCGCTCGGGCAGGTGAACAACCAAGGGTCGACGTAATAGCTGTTGTTGGTGACCGAGACGCCCTTGTCGGCCGCGAAGACGAACGCGCAGACGGTGTTCTCCGGGAAGAACAGCTGACTGCCGGCCTCGGCGATGCGGATCGAGGACACCTTGACGCCAGGCGCCACACCGATCATGCCGCGCCCGTTCTTCGCGGCTGCGATCGTGCCGGCCACGTGGGTACCGTGCTCGCCGATCGGCCGCCACGCGCCCGGTCTGGTGTCGACCTTGCCATAGGCACAGGAGGCCGACTTGGCGACGTCGAAGTTCGGCCTCAGATCCGGGTGCTGGTCGTCCACGCCGGTGTCCAGCACGCCGACCGTCACCGAGGCCGACCCGGGGTTGACCGCCCAGGCCTTGTCGGCGCCGATCTGGGTCATGTCCGGGCGCGGGATCTCGGCAGACGTGTCCAGCTGCTCCTTGGACGCGCTCGGGATCGCCGGGTTGGCGGCGGCCGCCGGCACGTCGGAGGTGCGGGTGGCGCCAACCTTCTGGACGCCGCCGACCGTGCGCATCCGGCCCGCGAACTCCGTGTTCGACGAGTGCACCACCAGCACCCCGATCGCGTCGTACGACGCGTAGACGGTGCCGCCGTTGCTCCTGACCGCATCGACGGCCCCGGCCGTCTGCTTCGGCGCGGTGATGACGAAGTACGACCTGATACCGGCCTCCGTCCGGGCCGGCGAGGCGGCGGCCGGTGCTGCGACGGGACCGAGCACAGCGCAGACCGCGAGGATGACGAGCAGTGGTTTGCGCACGGCCTAGTAGAACCCGACGGGGGTCCACTCCGAAACCCCGCCCGCCCGCCGACCCCCGGGTCGCCTCCGGACCGACGACAAGGCAGGATGGGCGCTCGTGGCTGAGCTGCTCTACTTCACCGGGACCATGGACTGCGGCAAGTCCACGCTGGCGCTGCAGATGGATCACAACCACAAGGCGCGCGGGCGGCTGGGCCGGATCTTCACCAGCAACGACCGGGCCGGTGAGTCGACGCTGTCGTCTCGTCTGGGCCTGGAGGCGGACGCGATCGAGGTACGCCCCGACTTCGACTTCTGGCAGTTCGTCGTCGACGAGCTGACGCACGGTGGCAGGGTCGACTACGCCGTCTGCGACGAGGCGCAGTTCTACCAGCCCGAGCAGATCGACCAGCTGGCCCGGCTGGTCGACGAGCTGCAGATCGACGTCTTCTGCTTCGGCATCCTGACCGACTTCCGCGCCAGCCTGTTCCCCGGGTCGGCCCGGCTGGTCGAGCTCGCCGACCGGATGGAGCTGCTGCAGGTCGAGGCGCTGTGCTGGTGCGGGGAGCGCGCGACCCACAACGCCCGGACCGTGGGCGGCGAGATGGTCACCGAGGGCGAGCAGTTCGCCGTCGGCGACATCGAGACCAAGAGCAACGGGCCGATCGCGGCCGACCTGGCCTACGAGGTGCTGTGCCGCCGTCACCACCGGCGGCGTCTCACCGCCGCCCGCGCCCGCGCCACTTTGTCCCCCGAGGTTCTCCCGTTTGGAGGCACTGCATGAACCCCCTCATCTCCGTGTCCGAGCTCCAGGCGGCCACGCCACGACCGGTGCTGATCGACGCGACCTGGAGCATGACCGGGCCGCCGGCGAAGGAGTTGTACGACGCCGGGCACCTCCCGGGCGCGCACTTCGTGGACCTGGACACCGAGCTGGCCGGCCCGCCCGGCCCGGCCGGACGCCACCCGTTGCCTCAGGCAAGCGTCGTTCAGGCCGCGCTCCGTCGTGCGGGCGTGTCAGCCGGCTCCGCGGTGGTCGTCTACGACGCGGCGACCTCGATGATCGCCGCGCGCGCGTGGTGGACCTTCCGGTACTTCGGGCTCACCGACGTACGGGTGCTGGACGGTGGCCTGGCGGCTTGGCAGGCGGCCGGGGGAGAGGTGACGACGGAGGTCCCGGCGGACGGCGGCGGGGACTTCGTGGCCACGCCGGGCGCGATCCCCGTCCTGACGGCCGAGGAGGCCGCGACACGGGCAAAGTCCGGCGTGCTGCTCGACGCGCGGGCAGCCGAGCGGTACGCCGGTGAGGTCGAGCCGATCGACCCGGTGGCCGGTCACATCCCGGGCGCGGTGAGCGCGCCGACGACCGCCAACGTGGACCCGAGCGGGTTGTTCCTGCCGCCGGAGGAGCTGCGCGAGCGGTTCGTGAACCTGGGCGCGGACGGTTCGAGCGAGATCGGGGTGTACTGCGGGTCGGGCGTCACGGCGGCTCACGAAGTGTTGGCCCTGGCCGTCGCGGGCATCCCGGCGGACGTGTACGTCGGGTCGTGGTCGGAGTGGGTGTCGGACCCGTCCCGGCCGATCGAGACAGCCAAGTCCTAGCGCTCAGGTCGTCGGCCCGCCCAGGCGTCGGGCCGAGACGTTCTCCTGGGCGAGCAGCCGGAGCGCCGCGATGAGGGTCTCGCCCAGAATGGTGCCGATAACCACGCTCTCGGCGATCTGGTGCGGGTCCGTCCGCGTGACGACGGCCGCGACCTCCAGCTCGGTGAAGCGCTCGACCGCTTCCGCGTAGGCGTCGAGGTGCTCGACCAGCCGGGCCTGGTCGAGAGATCGCAGCACCGCGACGGTCTCGATCAGGGTGGCGATGGCGGGCGCGTCCGGCTCGACCAGCCAGCCGCGGTCGTCGACGAGTTTTCGCACCTGCGCCTCCGCGGCGACCCGATCGGCGTCGTTCGCGGTGAGCTGCGGCCGGGGCGTGACCGCTCGATGGACCTGACCGAGCTGGTCGTGCAGGGACATCGAGTCCGAGTCGAGCGCGTCCAGCACGACCTTGACGCCCGCGACCGGAACGTGCGCAAGGTCGATGAGTGCGCGGATGAGGCGAAGCCTGCGCAGGTGCTGCTCGCCATAACTGGCCTGATTGCGGCTGGTCAGCTCGCCGGGCGGTAGCAGCCCCTCCCGCAAGTAGTACTTGATCGTCGGCACGGGCACATCCGACCGGCGGCTCAGCTCAGCGATACGCATTTGCCATCCTCCCGTTTATGACGGATAGTATCAGTATCCGTAAACGGATAGTCGTACTGTCCATGCTTGGTCACGCCCTCATCCGCACGTCCGAAGGAGTTCCCGTGCAGTCTTTGGCCCTGAGCAGCGAGTCGCGGGTGATCGCCGGTGCGATCCTGCTCACCATCGTCACCATCCAGGTGGGCGGCTGGTTCATGACGAAGATCGCCCGCGGCGCGGTCCCGATGACCGACTTCCAGAGGTCCTTCGCCCGAGCCGGCCACGGCCATGCGGGGGTGCTGGTCTTGCTGAGCCTGATCGGTCTGCTCTACGTGGACGCCACCGATCTGCCCGAGCCTCTGCTCTGGGTGGCCAGGCTGGGTATTCCGGTCGCCGCCATCTTGATGTCCGGCGGGTTCTTCGCCGCCTCGGCGGGGCGGAACGTCACCCAGCCCAACAAGTTCATCGTGGTGTTGTGGGTCGGGGCGCTGTCGCTGGCCGCAGGGGTGATCAGCCTCGGGATCGGCCTGCTGACCGTTTGACGGCGCCGGCTCACCTGGCGCGTGTTGCAGACTGAGTCGAGGTGCGGCCGCTGTGCCGCGTGGAGGTCGGGTGGCAGGCGGCAGTTCGCGGCGGCGTCGGGAGGTATCCAGGAGTGACTCCACCACTTGCGGGGCGGCGCGTGCTGGTCACCGGAGCAGCCGGACGGATCGGTTCGGTCGTGACCCGGAGCCTGACCGAGCAGGACGCGCTGGTGACGGCGATGTCGAACGTCGACGACCCGGCTCTGAAGGCGGACCGGTTGGTGATCGGCGACACCCGCTCCGAACCCGACGTGGCCAGGGCGCTGGAGGAGGTCGAGCTGGTCGTGCACCTGGCCGCGCTGCCCCACCCGGACTCGGGCACGCCGTACGACGTGTACTCGACGAACGTGGTGTCCACCTTCAATGTGCTGGCCCAGGCCGGGGCGCTCGGGATCCGCCGCGCCGTGATCGCCAGCAGCATCAACGCCATCGGGATTCCGATGAACCCGCACTGGGTGTTGCCGGCGTACTACCCGCTGGACGAGAAGACTCCGGCGGACGTGGCCGACTGGTACTCCCTGTCCAAGCAGAACGACGAGAACACCGCGGCGATGGCCTGGCGACGCTGGGGCATCGATGTGGTCTCGCTCCGGCTCCCGCACGTGGGCTCGGCCGACGCCCTGCAGCGCCAGAGCGACGCGTACCGCGAGGACCCGGCTCCTGGCGTGCGCGAGGGCTGGGCCTACCTGGACACCCGCGACGCTGCGACGGCCATCGAGCTGGGCCTGAGCGCGACGCTCAGCGGGGCGCACAAGTTCTTCGTGGCCGCCGCGACTACCAACGCGCCGTACGCGACCGAGGAGCTGTTGACCGCCTTCGCGCCGCGGGTGCCCAGGCTGCGACGGTTCATCGGTCGCGAGGTGCCGATCGACCTCGCCCCCGCCCGGACCATGCTCGGCTTCGCGGCCCGCCACGAGCTCGACCTGCCCGTTCTCCCGCTGGAGGTTTGACGGCTGAAGCCCGCCACCTTCGGCCGGCCCTGGCCCCAACCGCGACGACATCCGGATCCGGTCCGTGCAGACGATCCTGGCCCCCTGCGGATCCTCGACGGCCGGCTGACGCCGAACGAGTGATCAGCTGGGCGGGAGTCCGATGCCTCGCGTGACGTCGATGTCGTCGTAGCGGCCTTCGAGCACGTCGACGAAGGCGATCGGGCGCTGCAGGGCGGAGGCGATGTAGACCGCGCGCACGGCGGCCAGGGCGTCGATCGCGTCGTGAACCGTGATGCCAGGCTGCTTGCCCTCGGCGATCGCCCGGAAAATGTCGTCGTACTGGGCCACATGCCCGCCGGGCGTCTCGGCGCCGACGGTGACGTCGTCAGGCGAGCCGTCGACGTTGAAGCGGCTGAGTACGTCGTTCTCGATCTCCGCGCCTCCTTCGGTGCCGTGGACCGAGACCCGGGTCCGGTCCCCCGGGAAGGCGGCCGTGGTCGCGTGCAGGACCGCGATCGCGCCGGACTCGAAGGTGAGCGTGGCCACCACGGTGTCCTCGACCTCGATCGCGTGGTGGGCAGCCCGGACGGCCTGTGCCTGGATGGCCACCGGCCGGCCGAGGAACCACAGCAGCAGGTCGACGGTGTGGACGCCCTGGTTCATCAGGGCGCCACCGCCGTCCTGGGCCCAGGTTCCACGCCAGCCCGCGGAGGCGTAGTACTCGTCGCTGCGCCACCACGCCACCGTCGCCACGGCCGAGGTCAGCTTGCCGAACCGGCCGGCGGCGATCGCCTTGGCAACCAGCGCGCTGCCCGGATCGAACCGGTGCTGGCTGATCACCGACGACACCACGCCGTGGTTCGCCGCCCGGGTGGCCGCCGCGCCGAGGCGGCGTGCCCGTGGCAGGTCGACGTCCAGTGGCTTCTCGATGACGACGTGCAACTTGTCGGCGAGCGCCTGCTCGGCGAGGGCGGCGTGCGTGCCACTCGGTGTGCAGATCGCCACCAGGTCCACTTCCGACCCGGCCAGCGCCGAAGCCAGGTCGCCGTACCCCTCCGGCCTCGGATGCCCGGCGGCCTGCAGCGACGCGGCGAGCGTCTCGCGCACTGCCCGGTCGCCGTCGATCAGCGCCGCGACGGTGGTGTCGGGTCGCGCCGCGAGGGTGTCGGCGTGAGTACGGCCGATCACGCCGCAGCCCACGATCGCGACCCGCTGGTTGTCCGTTGTGTCAGCCATCTCGCCCTTTCCGAAGCCCGTCACCGGGCAATGAACCTCACGGTCGGCACCTGGTCCGCGGCGACGGCGAAGCTGATACGGATCTCGGCGAAGACCCCGGCGCCGCCGCCGGTTCCGTCGCGGAATACGCTATCCCGTCCGACCCTCCCTCCACGCGCCACTCCGCGCGCCGCCCCTTGGCCGCCCCTGTGCCGCACCTATGTGACGCGCCCCTGCGCGCCACCTCCTCTCGGCAGGAAGGCCACCTGCACCAGGCGACCAGCCGTACGACGGGTGTGCGCGACGGCGTAGGTCGTATCGGCGCGGACGAAGGTACGGCAACGGGAGCGATGTCAGACCTCGTGGGCACGGCGCACCAGTCCCGACGAATCGCGGGAAGGTTGTCCACAGCTGGGGACAACCATCAACCCGTCCACCGGCCAGCGGTCAGGCCACGCCGGCCAGTGCGCGGTCCGGCGCGATCTGGGGGCTGGGGTTGAGTTCGCCCAGCAGGTCGAAGAAGTACGTCGAGGCGTCGGCCAACCGGAGCAGCCCGGCCTCGTGGCCCTGCCAGCCGAACAGGCGCCGACCGTCGATGGTGCGTTCGCTCAGCGGTACGGCGCGAGCGCTGAGCACCGGGCGGATCGGACCGACCTGCGGGTGATGATCGCCGCAACCACACTCGGGGGCAAGCACGATCGAGGTGAGGGAGGCCGGGGAGTAGCAGCGCAACCGCAGGGTCGTGCCACGGGCGGTGAAGTGGGCGATGGTGGCCTCGGGCAGCTCGACCAGCAGGTCGACCGGCACGACGTGCGAGCCGGGCAGCAGGCGGAGCCCGCGGGACGCGAGCAGGTCGGCGAAGGACGAGAGATTCATCGCGGCGAATCCGGGATTCTGTATCGGCTGGTGTCGGCGGAGGGGCAAGGCCGCGCACGCCGGTGACGGCGCGCGTCAGCGACAACAACAGCGACAGCACAGCGAGATTCGCATGCGGACGATGATGGCAGAGCAGTTCGTGCCCGGCCAACACGCGGACCGCTATCTGAGACAGTGGTCCGCGATCAGGACAGTCAGTCGGCCTTCTTGCCGAACATGATCTCGTCCCAGCTCGGGACGCTGGCTCGTTTGGATCCACGCCGGGCCGGCTTCTTCTTCGACTCGGCGGTCTGCGCGTCGCCCGACGCCTCCTCGGTGCCGGACGTCGCAGCAGTGCCGACGGCGTCGGCCACCTCAGCCGGAGCAGAGGCCTCTGTCGGGCGTTCGTCCGTCGGTGCCGACAGCGGCTCGGCTCTGCGATCAGCAAGCCGGTCCACCGAAGCGGCTCGCTCCGCCGGGTCGAGCCCCGGCGGAGCCACTACCGGCGGCTGTACGGTCCGCTCCACCGCACGAACCGTGGGCCGCGGGGCCGACGGCTGCTCGACGGGTACGTCGATCAGGGTCGGCTCGTCGTCCGGACTCGGCACCGAGTGCACCCGCCGAGGCACCCGGCCGTTGTCCCGGCTCGGCTCGTTCTCCCGCGCGGAGTGCCGCTCGCGGGTGATGCTGATCGCTTCCTCGAAGCCGGCCTCGTAGCTGTCCGCACCGTGGTCGGGAGCAAGGCTGAGGTCGAAGTCGGCGACCGCCGCGAGCCGACGCTCGGAACCGGCGGTCGGCTGGGGGAGGGTCACCTGCGCCTGCTCGCCGACGAGCCAGCGGGCCTCGTCGTCGTCGGGCACGGCGTAGCGGCCAGGGGCGTCGTACGCGAACATCGCGACGTGCTCGTCCGCCTCCCCGGTGCCGTAGGAGACGCGGACTGCCCAGCGGCCGTCGTCGCGACGCCAGGCGTCCCAGTCGGCGGACGCGGGATCGATCTGACGGGTGCGCAGTCGCTCCGTCACCCAGGTGCCGAGGTTGCGCGTCGGTCCCTCGCCACCGCCGCGACGGCGGACCGAGGCCCGCTGGGCGAGGGCGGCGACGTGGTCGCGCTCGGCCAGCACCGGGCCGGCGAACGCCATCACGCGTTCCATCGGCATCTGAGCGACCGCGGCGACGGATTCGGGACTTTCGCCGGCGCGGATACGAGCCTGGATGTCTCGTGGGCGCAGGGCGCTCTCCATTTGGATCTCCAGCTGGCCGAGTCGGGCACGGTCGCCGCGCAGGGCCGCACGCAACCGGTCGTCGACCGGGACGGCGAACTCCTCACCCGTCTCTGCCACAGCCAGGATGAGGGTCTTGCCATCCTGGCTCAGGCCAACGAGTTTCGCCTCGCGCATTGCCTTCTGTTCTCCTGTGCGGTTCTCGACAGTCTCTCCCGATAGGTGGTGCCTGACCAAGACCGGCACGCCGTGCCCGGCGGTCATTGTGGTGCCTATGTCACAAAATCACATCTTGCCTGCTCAGCAGGGTCCTTGTCGTCACACCAGTCACACTAGTCACAACCCCCAGTAGCGCCCGAACCGATCCTCCGGACGGCCGCCGAACGCATCCGGAACAGCATCCTCCGCGACCGGCGGGCCAACAACCCCTGACCGCGGTCAGGAGCTGTCGGCCTGACCGGACGATCAGTCGGTGGGGTAGGCGCTGCGGATGGCCAGGGCGCGCCGGAGGTCGTCGGCCTCGTCACCGACCGAGCGCCGGATGCCGGCCGCGACCGAGTCGTCGGCGGTCAGGTTCGCGGCCAGCGCGACGATGCGCTCGTCGATCACGACCTTGGGGAAGGCCAGCTGCGCGGTCCGGTTGACGACCCAGCCCGAGCGGAACTTGCCGGTGCCGGCGATCTCGGCGAAGTAGCGGTCCACGTACGGCGCGGTGACCTCCAGGTGGGTCGGGTGCCAGAAGCCCTCACAGGCCGCGTACAGCTCGTAGTTCGCGACGTCGGCGTCGGTCGTGATGAGCGACCAGGCCCGCTCCTTGGCGGCGGGCGTCGGGAGCGCTGCGCGGCAGCGAGTCGCATGCACGATACCTTCTGACGACTTGTCCAGCTCCAGCTCGGCGTCGATCTCCGCGTCGGAGATCGCACCCAGCCGGGACAGCTGCAACATGATCATCCAGCGCATATCCGCGTCGATGGCCAGCCCCTCGGGCACCCCCGAGCCGTCGAGCCAACCCTGCAGCAGGGCGGTGTCGTCGGTCGTCACCACCACGCTCCGGGCGACGGCGAGCTGCAGACTGCTGCCGGCGGGTACCGTGCCGAGCCTCGACGCGACGACCTCGGCGAGGCGTGCGCGGTACGGCTCGTACGGCAGGTAGATGCCCAGCAGCCGGGTCCGGGCCCAGCCCAGGAGGGTCGCCACCGCGATGTCGCTGTTCTCGTGGGGCAGTGCGGCGAGCAACACCTCGAAGCCGAGCTTCGGGTCGAGCTCACCGTCTGCCGTGGCGTCACGGATGCTGTTCCAGATCACTGCACGGGTGACACCGGCCTCGATTTTCGGCAGGACCGCGGGGAGGTGGCGCAGGCTCTCCGCATCGAGCCGCACCTTTGCCCAGCTGTCGTCGTTCGCGTCCGGTACGACGACGGCGGCACTGGGGTCCAGCTCGACCTCGACCTCGTCGGCGTCGAGCAGCACCGGCACGGTCACGGCGTGGCCGGACTCGTCGTACCCGGCGACGGTGAGCTTGTGCGGTCGGTCGGCCGGGAAGGCGGCCGGGGCCGTCCGGCGCAGCCTGACGCCCGTGGAGGTGCGCTCTGCGCTGATGGTGTCGACGCCTGCGGTGCGCAGCCAGCCGTCGGCCCACGCCTCCAGTCCGACGGCGCCGGCCTCGGTCCACTTGTCGCGGAGATCGAAGAAGGTCGCGTTGCCGAACTCGTTGCCGGTGATGTGGGCGCGGACGCCTTCGAGGAAGACGTCGTCACCCAGGTAGGCGGCCAGCTGCTTGAGGACGGCCGCGCCCTTCGCGTAGGAGATGCCGTCGAAGTCGTCGAGCGAGGAAGCCGCGTCCTTCATCGCGTCGCTGGCCACCGGGTGGGTGGAGCTGCGCTGGTCCGCCTGCAGGCCCCACCACTTGCGGATGAAGGCGAAGTCGATCCAGTTGTCGGTGTACCGGGTGACCGCGGTGGCGACCCGGTGGGCCATGTACTCGGCGAACGACTCGTTCAGCCAGAGGTCGTTCCACCACTTCATCGTGACGGTGTCGCCGAACCACTGGTGGGCCATCTCGTGAACGACGGTCCGGGCCCGGTTGCTGCGCTCGCCCTCGGTCACGGCCGAGCGGAACACCATCTCGTCGCGGAAGGTGACGCAGCCCGGGTTCTCCATCGCGCCGGCGTTGAACTCGGGGACGAAGGCCTGGTGGTACTCGCCGAACGGGTAGCGGTAGCCGAACAGCCGGTGGAACTCGTCGAAGGCCTGGCCGGTCACGGTGAACAGGTCCTCGGCCTCGCGGTCCAGGTGCTCGGCGAGGGACCGGCGGCAGACCAGGCCGAGCGGGATCCCGTCGTGCTCGCCGCGGACCAGGTGGTACGGCCCGGCCACGAGCGTGACGAAGTACGTCGACAGCGGCCGGGTCTCGGCCAGCTCCCAGCGGCCGGGGGACACCCGGGTCGCGGCACCGTTTCCGAGCACGAGCCAGTCCTCGGGCGCGGTCACCTTCACCCGGTACGGCGCCTTCAGGTCCGGCTGGTCGAAGCAGGCGAAGATCCGCGGCGCGGCGTCGAGGAATGACATCGCGTACAGATAGGTCAGCCCGTCGGCCGCGTCCACGCTGCGGTGCAGGCCCTCGCCGTCGTTGGAGTAGGCCATCGACGCCTCGACGATCAGCTCGTTCTCCGCGGTGAGGCCGCTGAGCTGGAGCCGGCCGTCGCTCAGCCCGGCGACGTCGACCGCCTCGCCGTTCAAGGTGACGGAGGTCAGCTCGTCGGGGCGAACGTCCAGGAAGCTGGACTGCGCGGCGGCGGAGAACACGATCCTGGTGGTGGATCCGAAGGTGCGGTCCCCGCGGGTCAGGTCGAGGTCGACGTCGTAGGAGTGGACGGTGAGGGCGGCGGCCCGGGTGCGGGCGACCTCGGCGGTAAGGCTCGGCATGATCTGCATGCTATGCCGTCGCCTCTGCGCCCCGCGCGTCCACCGAGACGACACTAGGGTGGTGCCATGACCGACATGGAGTACCGCCAGCTGGGCGATTCAGGGCTCACCGTCAGTGTGGTCGGACTGGGCTGCAACAACCTCGGTGGCCGGATCGGCGCCGACCAGGCGGCTGCTGTCGTCAACGCGGCGGTGGATGCCGGCATCACTTTGTTCGACACGGCCGACGTGTATCGCGGCGAGTTCGGAACGAGCGAGGAGCTGCTGGGCAAGGCGCTCGGCTCCCGTCGCGACCAGGTGGTGATCGCGACCAAGTTCGGCGGCGACATGAAGGGCGCGAACGGCCCGGACTGGGGCGTGCGCGGATCCCGCCGGTACATCCGCAGGGCCGTCGAGTCCAGCTTGCGGCGGCTCGGCACCGATTGGATCGACCTCTACCAGATTCACGTGCCGGATCCGGTCACGCCGCTCGACGAGACCCTGGCCACCCTGTCGGAACTGGTGGCCGAGGGCAAGGTTCGCTACCTCGGCAGCTCACAGTTCGCCGGCTGGCAGGTGACCGACGCGGACTGGGCCGCGCGGACCGCCGGTCACGAGCGCTTCATCAGCGCACAGAACAAGTACTCGCTGCTCGACCGGGCCGCCGAGGACGAGCTGGTCCCCGCGTGCGAGCACCTCGGCATCGGCATCCTGCCGTTCTTCCCGCTGGAGTCCGGACTGCTGACCGGTAAGTACAAGCGCGGCCAGACGCCCCCCGCCGGCAGCCGGCTGGCCAAGGTCCCGGACCGGCTCGCCGTGGCGGACTTCGACAAGATCGAGGCGCTCGAGACCTTTGCCGCCGAACGCGACCTGTCCCTGCTCGATGTGGCCATCGGTGGCCTGGCTGCCCAGCCGGCGGTGGCGTCGGTGATCGCGGGGGCGACCCGTCCGGAGCAGATCGCCGAGAATGTCGCGGCCGGCCAGTGGGAGCCGACCGCCGAGGACCTGGCCGCGCTGGACGACCTGACGTGACCCTGATCCTGCTGCCTCCGTCCGAAGGCAAGACCGGACGGACGCGCGGTCGGACGGTCGACCTAGGCTCGCTGTCCTTCCCGGCGCTGACGCCGACCAGGGAGAACGTCCTCGAGGCCGTGGCGACGGTCAGCGCCGGCCCCGACGCGTACGACGTACTGGGTGTGGGTGCCTCGCTTGCCGGTGAGGTCGAGCGGAACACACGCTGGCGCGCTCAGCCCGCCGCACCGGTGTCCGAGCTCTACTCGGGCGTGCTCTACGACGCGCTCGGCTACGCCACGTTGCCGCCCGGGACGAAGCGTCGCGCCAACGCCCGGCTGCTGGTCGTGTCCGCCGCCTGGGGAGCGTTGCGGATGACCGACCGCGTACCGCCGTACCGGGTGTCGATGAGTACGACGCTGCCGGGGCTGGGGCCGCTCGCCTCTGTCTGGCGAGAGCCGCTGGCGGCCGAGCTCGAGTCGGCCGCGGGCAGAAGCGTGATCGTGGACTGTCGCTCCTCGACCTATGTGACGGCGTGGCGGCCGAGCGGCGAGCAGGCGGACCGGTGGGTGGCGGTGTCCGTCGTCCGCGAACGCGACGGCGTCCGCTCGGTGGTGTCACACAACGCCAAGCACACGCGTGGTCTGGTGGCCCGGCAGCTGCTGGAGTCGGGCAAGGACCCGGGTACGCCGAAGGCGCTGCACAAGCTGATAGCCGAGCACTGGAACGCGGAGCTGGCCCCACCTGCCCGGCGCGGAGCAGGTTGGACCCTCACCGTGGTGGAACACGACTAGTCTCGGACCCACGCGCCACTTCGCCGCGGCCCCGAATCCGCCGAGCGCCGTGCCGGTGACGACGACATCCCGACATTCGGTTGTATCCCCTCCTCGGTGGCCTCCGTTCTCGACCGTGGACTGCGTGTGGCGTCCTCGGTAGTCGCTTGTGGCCCGAACCACCCGTGACACGTGACGGGAGCAGTGCTTCGGGACCGTGGACACCTCGAGACGGGACGTCTGGCCCTGTCCGGACCACCGCCGCGTCGGTGGCATGGACGTGAACGTTCGGCGGAGGGAGCAGCCGTGCCTCGACACCACTCTCCGGGGGATCTGCGGCGCACGGAGGCCAGCCCCGTCTACCGGGCGATGTCCGAACCGGAGACACCGGTCGAGTTGTTCGAAACACGTCCGCACGATCCGTCCGACCGAGCGCGGGCGGTGATGAGGCGGTCAGTAGGCATCACTCGAAGGCATGCCGCCGCCGGGACACTGTACGACGACGAGGGCATGGTCTCTCCGGCGGTGATCGGTGAGCTCGCCGCCGCGGGTTACTGGGGCCTGCGTGCGCCGTCCGAGTATGGGGGCAGCGGTTGCTCGCTGGGCGATTGGGCTCCGTTCATCGCCGAACTGGCGATGGTCGATACCTGGGTCGCGGGCCTGTCGTCGCCGCACGCCGGGCTCGGGCCGGTCAACCTGCTCACCACCTTCGGCGACGACGAGCAGAAGGGGCGATTGTTGCCACCGCTGGTGTCCGGGCAGCGGCTCGGCGCGTTCGCCGTCACCGAACCGGGCACCGCGTCCGACTGGGGCGCCATCCGCACGACAGCGGTCCGCGATGGCGATCGGTTCCTGCTGACTGGCGAGAAGCTCTTCATCACCAACGCCGTCCCGGGCCGGACCGCCGCCGTGCTCTGCACGATCGACGGGCGACTCGCGATGCTGATCGTCGAACTCCCCGATGTCGAGAACGAGCGCTTCCGGACCGTACCCGACGAGACCCGCGCGCCGCGCCATGTTGCCAACCGTGCGCTGATCTTCGACCGCCTGCCTGTCCCGGCGGGGAACGTGCTCGCCGCAGACGGACGCAAGATCGCCTATCACGGGCTCAATCATGGCCGGGTTCTGGTCTGCGCGTTCGCCGCCGGGCAGCTACGCGCCTTCGCCGGCACGCTCATCCCGTGGGTTCGGACACGCACCACGTTCGGCGCGGTGATCGGCAGCCGGGAACTGGTGCAGCGCCGGCTTGGGCGGCTGGCGGCGCGCATCGTGGCCTGCGACGCCGTCCTCGCCTGGTCCGCCCAGCTGCTGGACGAGGGCTACCGGGGCGAGCTGGAGTGCGTCACCGCGAAGGTCTTCGGCAGCGAGGCCATGAAGGACGCGGCCGTCGACATCCTGCTGAAGACCCAGGGCAGCAGGGCCTTACTGCCGGGCACCCGCTTCGCCGACTCCCTGTACGACCTGCTCGCGCCCACCGTGTTCGAGGGCGAGAACGAGATCATCACCCTCGGCTGCTTCGCCTCACTGGCGAAGGCCAGGCTGGCCGGGCCCTCCAGGCCGCGGCACCCCGGTGACGCGCCGGCCCAGCCGTCGGACCTGGACGGATTCACGGGCTTCGGCGGGGCGGTGCTGCGCGACTCGAGTGCGGAGATCGACGCGGCATTGGCCCGCTACGGGCCCGAGTTGGCTGTGCGCCAGGCTGATGCGATCGAACTCGCCCAGCGCATCCAGCTCGCGACCGTGCTGCTGGTCGTCGCTCGCTACGGCGCGCGCCAGGACGACCCGCTGGTGCGCCAGGCAGCGCTCTGTATGGCCACCGAACTGGGGCAGCAGCTGTCGGGCCGGCGTGGCACGCCCGCCTACCACCGACTGGTTACCGACCTGGGGGCCGCAGTCGCCGAGGACCGCTTCGCGCCGGTCGCTACGGCGGCTCGGGAACCGGTCGCCATGCCGCAACACGTGGAGGCCGCACCATGACTACGACACCACGGAAATCGCGAGTGATCGGCAGCCGCGCAGCTGCAGTGGAGCGCTCGCCGCTGCGTCTGGACCAGGGATCGCCCGGACCGATGCGCCTGCCGCAGCCGCCCGCCGCGACCTCCCGGTGTTGGTGACTGTATGCGCGAAGCGACGACGGCGGTCGGGATGTGCATACCGCCCACCCCTCCGATCGGCAGACCGCGCATGATCGCGACCCTCGCCCGCCTCGTCGGATTGGACTCGCTCTTCGTCTGGGACCACTTCCAGGAGTTCTATCCGACCAACCTTTGGGACAGGGACTTCACCTGGGCCTGCAAACGGCCACGCAGTCCTCACGAGCTGTTCGACTACCAGACTTTGCTCGGCGGACTCGCGGGCCGTGCGGGGCGTTTGCGACTCGGGGTCGGCGTGACCGAACCGATCCGACGTCACCCCGTACTCATCGCGCAAGCCGCGCTGACACTCGCTCACCTGACCAGGCGCGCACCGATACTCGGCATCGGCTCCGGCGAGCGGATGAACCTCGAGCCGTACGGCCTCGCCTCTGGCCATCCGGTCGATCGCCTCGAGGAAGCCCTGGTCATCATCCGCCGCTGCTTCACGTCCACCGGACCGATCGACTTCGACGGGCGCCACTTCCGGCTCGACAAAGCCGTCATGGACCTGCGGCCACCGCCCGGACGAACCCCCGAGATCTGGGTCGCTGCGCACGGGGTTCGCATGCTGGAACTGACCGGTCGCCATGGCGACGGCTGGCTGCCCACCAGCGTCGTGCTGGGTACGCCGGGGCGATACGCCACCTGCGTGGCGCGCGTCCGGACGGCCGCCGGCGACGCCGGCCGCGATCCCGAGGACGTCACTGCAGCGCTTCTCGCCTACATTGCCATCGCGCCGTCCGAACGCCGTGCTCATCAGATGGTGACGAGTCCCCTGCTGCGCTTCTGGGCATTGCTCATGCCCGCCGAAGTCTGGCAGGCGCTGGGAGCGGACCATCCGCTCGGGCCACGCTTCCGGGGATTCGTCGATGTGCTTCCTCAGAGCTACGACCGCGCGACGCTCGACGCCGCGCTCGCTGCGGTGCCGCCCGAGATCGTCCGGTCGGGCATCATCGTCGGCACTCCCGATCACGTAGCGCGCCGCCTGCGCGAGTTCCGCGACGCGGGCATGCGTCACGCCGTTCTCGCGCCGCTGTCCTCGTATCTGTCGATCCAGGATTATGTCTACTCCGGGAGGGCGATCCAGCGTATCGCGCACGCCCTGCGTTCCTGACCTCGCCCGGACAAGTCCGGTCGGCCGCTGTCCCTCGCGATGCCCACCCGACGAGACATGCCCTAGATGCTCACGCTCGTGCCCGTGCCCGTGCCCGTGCCCGTGGCCGTTGGCCCGGCCTGGCCAGGCCCGCCTCGTACGCCAGGATGACTGCCTGCACGCGGTCGCGGACGTCGAGCTTGCCGAGGATCCGCTTCATGTGTGTCTTGACTGTCGACTCCTCGACGACGAGCTCCTCGGCGATCTCGGCGTTGGACAGGCCCCGGGCGACCAGCTCCAGGACATCGCGCTCGCGGGGGGTGAGCTCGCGCAGGCGTCGTACGGTGCCCGGGTCCTGCTGCGGTTGCTGGATCATCCGGTCGATCACCTTGCGGGTGACCGAGGGAGACAGCAGGGACTCGCCACCGGCGACGGTGTGGATGGCCGCGATCAGCTGCTCCGGCCGGGTGCGTTTCAGCAGGAACCCGGACGCGCCGGCGGTCAGGGCCCCGAAGAGGTAGTCCTCGTCCTCGAAGGTTGTGAGGATCAGGATGCGGGCTTGTGGTGCGGATGCGGTGAGCTGCCGGGTAGCGGCGATGCCGTCGAGGTTGGGCATCCGGACGTCCATCAAGATGACGTCGGGATCGAGGCGGCGGCCGAGCTCGATCGCGCCGCGGCCGTCGGCGGCTTCGGCGACGACCTCGATCGTGTCGTCGGTCGAGAGAACCGCTCGAAGGCCGGCACGCATCAGGTCGTCGTCGTCCACGATCAGGACCCGCAGCCGCGTCACGACGCGTCCTGCCGCTCCGGGAGCCACGCGTGCAGGCGGAACGTCCCGCCGCTGCCCGCCGCCTGCAGAGTGCCGCCGAGCAAGCTGGCACGTTCCCGCATGCCGACGATGCCGTGGCCACCGGACGCAGGTGCGTCGCCGCGGCCGACGGTGGGATTCGTGACGGTGATCTCGATCGCGTCCGGCCGGAAGGCGAGAGCCACGTCGGCCCGGCCCGGACCGTGCCGGGCGGCGTTCGTGAGGGCCTCCTGCAGGATTCGGTAGGCAGCCCAGGCGAGCCCGCCCGGGAGCGGGCGGCGCCGGCCGCAGATGTCGGCCGCGATAGTGAGGCCGTTGGCGCGGTGCCGCTCCAGCAGGTCGTCGAACGCGGCCGGCTCGGCCGGCGCGGGTGGCTCGATGCCGTGATCCTCCCGCAGTGCGGTGACCAGCCGGTCGATCTCGGTGATGGTCGTGCGGGCGACCTCCTCGATCGTGGTGATGGCCCGGCGGGAGCGCTCAGGGTCCCGGTCCTGCAGCATCCGGGCGGCGCCGGCCTGGACCAGGATCACGTTGATGGCGTGGCCGGCCGAGTCGTGCAGCTCCCGGGCGATGCGGGTGCGCTCCTCGGCCGCGGCCAGGCGGCGGTCCTGCTCGGCCTCGCGGTCGGTGCGGATGGCCCGCTCCTCGAGCTCGGCCAGGTGCACCCGCCGCAGCCGGGCGCGGTCCCCGGCGATCCACACGCCGGCGAAGACCACCGTCCACGACAGCATCGCGGGCACGATCTCCTGGACGTCGCCGCCACGGGCGGCGTAGGAGGCCAGCATCGCCGGCAGGAAGATCGCGGCTGTCACCATCACGGCCAAACGCCGCCGCCGGCTCGGATCAGCGCCGTACGCCATCGCGAGCGGGTACATCGCGAACACCAGTCCGACCGGTGCGTCAAGCGCGTAGGCGAGCTGCACCATCGCCACGGTGGCGATGCCGATGAGGACGTAGACCGTGAGCGGCGCGTACCGCCTGGCAAGCAGCGGCAAGGACGAACCGAGCGCGAGCAGGATGCCGACGGCATCGATGTCCCGCACGCCCGGGTCGGGGGTGCCGAAGCCGTGGAAGGTGAGCATCAGCAGCGTCGCGGCCAGTGCCAACGCACTGGTTCCCGCGTCGATCGCGAACTCCCGGTCCCTCACCTGATCAGGATAGGACCGCCGGTCGCGCTGTTCGTCGCCCTCAGGTGGCATCCGCGGTCCCCCCGGAGGGGGATACCCAGATCACCTCCCGGAGCGTTTCGGCCGAGCGCCGCGGATCCCTAGCGTCGCCATGGATCTGACCCCTGTTCCGATGGAGGACGCAGCGTCATGGCCGAGTCGAGTCAACCCCGGACCCGTCCGCGGACGAGTCTGTTCGAACGGCTGGCGAGATGGTCGCGGCAGCACCGCTGGTGGGCCGTCCTGGTCTGGGTCGTCGCCCTCGTCGGAGTGACGGTCGGCTCACAGGCCGTGGGCAGCAACTACCACAACGACTTCTCCCTGCCCGGCACGGAGTCCCAGCGGGCGCTGGACCTGCTCGAGCAGAACGCCCCGGCGCAGGCCGGCGCCACGGTTCAGATCGTGCTGCAGGACAGAGGCGGCGTGTCGTCGCCGCAGACCCGGAGTCGGGTCGAGTCGATGCTGGCACAGGTTCGGGAGCTGCCGCACGTAGCGGACGTCCAGAGCCCGTACGGTTCGCAGCCGGCGGTCTCACGCGACGGCACCATCGCGTACGCGACGGTCATCCTGGACGGGCAAGAGGAGGACGTTCCGGTCGAGGACATCCGCACGCTGATCGACACGGCGCAGCGGGCCGCGGCCGATGGGCTGCGAGTCGAGCTCGGTGGCGAGGCGATCACCGGTGCCGAGGAGGGCGGTGGTGGAGCGGCCGAAGGAATGGGTCTGCTCGCAGCTCTGGTGATCCTCATCCTGCTGTTCGGTTCTCTGCTCGCGGCGACTCTGCCGCTGCTGGTCGCGGTCTTCGCCGTCGGAAGTGCGATCGGCCTGCTGGTCCTGGCCTCACACTTCGCGACCGTCGCGGACTTCACCACGCCCTTGATGGTTCTCGTCGGTCTGGGCGTGGGGATCGACTACGCGTTGCTGTTGTTCTCCCGCTACCGCGGCGAGCTGCTGGCGGGCGCGTCTCGGGAGTCGGCCCTGCGGATCGCGCTGGACACGGCCGGCCGCACTGTCTTCTTCGCCGGCTGCACCGTGATCATCGCCCTGCTCGGGCTGGTCGTGCTCGGTCTGGGCTCGCTCCAGGGCGTGGCGGTCGCGGTCGCCCTGACGGTGCTCGTGACGATGCTCGCCTCGCTGACCCTCCTGCCCGCGCTGCTGACCGTGATGGGCGCACGACTCGAACGCGGCGTACGGCGGCGCGCCGAGCGAGCAGGTGGGGTCGAGGGGGCCCGGTGGCGCCGCTGGTCGACGGTCGTCCAGGGCCACCCATGGCCGTTGGCACTGCTGGGCGTGGTGGCACTGGTGGCGCTCGCGATTCCGGGTCTGGGGATGCGGCTCGGCTTCGCCGACACGGGCAACGGGCCGGCATCCAGCACGAGCCGGCAGGCCTACGACCTGCTCGCCGAAGGTTTCGGCCCCGGCTTCAACGGCCCGCTGATCGTGGTCGTGGACGGTGCCGGTCAGGCCGCCGCCCAGGCCCAGCAGACGCTGGCCACGACGCCGGGGATCGCGGCTGTCACGCCCCCGATACCGTCGCGCGACGGCGTACTCAGCACGCTGATCGCAGTTCCTGACTCCAAGCCGCAGGACGCCGCCACCCAGGAACTCGTACGCCGGCTCCGGGAGGAGGTGCTGCCACCGTTGGCGAGCCAGACCGGCGCCACCTACCTGGTTGGCGGCCTCACCGCGGCCACAGTCGATTTCGCGGATGCGGTGGCCGGCAGGCTGGCCGCGTTCGTGGCCGTGGTGATCGGTCTGTCCATGGTGCTGCTGATGGTCGTCTTCCGGTCGCTGCTGATCCCGCTCAAGGCCGCGGTGCTGAACCTGCTCAGCGTCGGCGCCGCGCTGGGGGCCATCACGCTGGTCTTCCAGCACGGCGTGCTGGGCGGGGTGCTCGGGGTGGAGCCCGGTCCGATCGAGGCGTTCGTGCCGGTGATGATCTTCGCCATCGCCTTCGGCCTGTCGATGGACTACGAGGTGTTCCTGCTGTCGCGGATGCACGAGGAGTGGGAACGCGGCCAGGACGCGCCGAGGGCGATCCGGGAGGGGCTGGCCACCACCGGCCGGATCGTGACCGCCGCCGCCGCGATCATGGTCGTCGTCTTCGCCTCGTTCCTGCTCGACCCCGGCCGGATGCTCAAGCAGTTCGGCCTCGGGCTGGCGGTCGCGGTGCTGTTGGACGCGCTAGTGATCCGTTGCCTGATCCTGCCCGCGGCGATGCAGTTGTTCGCCGCTCGCGCCTGGTGGCTCCCGCGCTTCCTCGAGCGCCGGCTCCCGCGGGTGGCCCTGGAGCACCGCACGCCCGAGCCCGTGGCCACGGGCTCGGGCGTGCGGGGGTCGGACTCCTGACGGACACCTCAGCTCGCAACCGAACAGGAGGTCAACCATGCCCATCAGCCGCAGGGATCTGCTGCGCCTGGCGGTTGCCGGCGGCGGCGTGGCGTTCGCCGTCGGCGACGGGACCTGTGAGCCTGGCGCCCGGCAGCCCAGGACTGCAGGCACCGCCACCTTCGACCGGGCTCTGGCCATCCCGCCTGTGGCGAAGTCATCCGTCGATGCCGACGGGCGGCGGGTCTTCGACCTGACGGCCCACGCCGGAACGCGCGAGTTCGTGCCCGGTCAGCGGACCTCGACGTGGGGGATCAACGGTGACTACCTCGGCCCCACGCTGCGTGCCCGGCGCGGCGAGTGGGTGCGGATCAACCTGCACAACGAGCTGGGGGAGACCACGTCGTTGCACTGGCACGGCATGCACCTGCCGGCGGCGGCCGACGGCGGTCCGCACCAGCCTGTGGATCCCGGCCAGACCTGGTCCCCCGGCTGGGAGGTGAAGCAGCCGGCGACGACCCTGTGGTACCACCCGCATCCCCACGGGCGGACCGAGAAGCACGTCTACCGCGGGTTGGCAGGGTTGTTCGTGATCGACGACGATGTCGAGTCCGCGCTCACCCTGCCGCGGCGGTACGGCGTCGACGATCTCCCGGTCATCATCCAGGACAAGCGATTCGACGGCGCCGGCCAGTTCGACGAGGCCGAGCACGGTCCGACCGGGCTGCTCGGCGACACCCTGCTGGTCAACGGCACGCTGAACCCGTACCGGCAGGTCGTCACCGAGAAGGTCCGGCTCAGGCTGCTGAACGCCTCGACCGCGCGGATCTACAACCTCGGGTTCGCGGACGGTCGGCGGTTCCAGCTGATCGGAACCGATGGCGGACTGCTCGCCACGCCCTTCGCGACCGACCGGATCCAGCTCTCACCGGCCGAGCGGGCCGAGGTCGTCGTGTCGTTCCGGCCCGGCGAGCGGGTGGTGCTGCGGTCGTATCCCTCCGAGTTGCACACGGTGGGGATCATGAGCCGCCTCGCCGGGGGCGACGACACCTTCGACGTCCTGGAGCTGAGGGCGGCGCGGACGCTGGCGCCATCCGCCGACGTGCCCGCCCGGCTGGCCGACGTACCGCGGCCGGACGGGGCCGACGCCACGACGATTCGCAGCTTCCGGCTCAGCGAGCGGCAGATCAACGGCAAGAAGATGAAGCTGGACCGGATCGACGAGGTGGTCAGGAGGGACAGCACCGAGATCTGGGAGGTGACGAATCAGCACGCACAACCGCACAGCTTCCACGTGCACGATGTGCAGTTCCGGGTTCTGAGCATCGGCGGCGGCGCACCGCCCCCTGAGCTGACCGGGTGGAAGGACACCGTCTATCTGCCGCCGGAGACGCCCGTGCGAATCATCATGAGGTTCGCCGACTACGCCGACCCGAATGTGCCCTACATGTACCACTGCCACCTCCTCTTGCACGAGGACGCCGGGATGATGGGGCAGTTCGTCGTCGTCGAGCCGGGGCAGGAGCCCGGGAAGCCCGGCCATCACCACGATGGGTGATCTGTCCGGATCAGGTGTCAGCTGTCCTCGAGCAGGCGGCGACGTTGCGCGTGCACGCCTGCCTGGAAGCGCGTGCGGGCGCCGAGCTGCTCCATCAGGTCGGCCACCCGGCGCCCGACCGTCCGGCTGCTCAGAGTCAGCTGCCGGGCGATGGCGTCGTCCTTCAAGCCCGCCGCCAGCAACGTCATCAGCCGCGCATCCGCCTGGTCCACCCCGGCCGGCACAACCGGCACGGCCTGGTCCCACAGCAAGGAGAACATCTCGATCAAGGCATCCAGGAGCGCGCAGGGATGAACCACCAGCGCGCTGTCGACCAGCTGATCCACCGACAGTG
The DNA here is from genome assembly GCA_035759015.1 of Kribbella sp. Lineage (GTDB taxonomy): Bacteria > Actinomycetota > Actinomycetes > Propionibacteriales > Kribbellaceae > Kribbella. The sequence goes on along the minus strand of DASTVQ010000165.1, from coordinate 3,805 downwards.
GCAAGAGCGCGGCCGTCCGGTCGAACACCGCGAGCTTCATCGGCACCTGCGGATGCACCCGCGAGGTCTCACCGGCGTCGGCGGCACTGTAGGCCTCGTCGACGCCGCCGGGGACGTCGAACGAGTCGGGGGAGTAGATGCCGCGCACGGTGACGCCTTCGCAGAGCAGGTCCCGTACCGTGCTGTCGGACTTCTCGGCCTGGGACGCGTACGGCGGGCGGTCCAGCACCAGCAACTGGTCCTCCGTCCCCTTGAGCAGCTGTGCGAACCGGGCGGCGATCGCCTCCTGGCCCACGATCACCTCGACCAGATTCTCCGGCCGGTGCTGCTCCTGGGCGCGCAGCTCGGACAGCATCACCCGGGCCTCCGCGCGGACCCGGTCGAGCTCGGCACGCCGGACGGCGACCAACGCGTCGATGGCGACGTCCGGCCGGGCCGGGAGCAGCCGCGGCGACGGGTCCGCCGTGCGGGTGAGGAGGCCGAGGTCCTCCAGCCGTTCGACCGAATCGGCCACCTCAGGCACGCCACGACCGAGCGCGCGGGCCAGGTCTGTGACCAGGCAGGCCGGCGCAGCGAGCAGGGCACGGTAGGTTTCCTCGTCCTCGGGCAGCACCCCGACCGTCTCGAGCATCCACCCTCCTGACCAGTTCACGACATGTCCGGCATCCGACAACTTATCCGGTGGCCCGGACCGGCCTGTACGTCGAGTCGGCAGTGCGTAGTGACGTATGCACCTGCGTCAGCCAGATGTGCGCGGTCCTGGCGAGCGGGCAGCGAAGGCGCGCCAGATCATCCGTTGGAGGACAAGCGTCGCAACGCCCGCCAGGGTCATGCCGGTCAGGTTGATGCCGAGTTGCGCGGCGGACCCGGCGATCTGCTCCGGGGCCCACACGGCGATGGACAGCGCCAGATCGCCGGCCGCCGGGACGGTGGTGACCGAGATGAAGACGCCGACCAACGCGTTCGAACGTCCTGCGGTGTGCGACAGCACACCCGCGCACCCGGCGAGGACGGCGACCACGGCGGACCACCGGTCGGGCCGCCAGATGAAGCCGGTCAGGGGGCGGGCGGCCGTCACGTCGCTCGCGTCGATCCAGCCGGCCGCCCGGGCGGCCAGCGCGGCCAGAGCGGTCAGCGCGATGGCCAGCAGGAACCCCCTGAGAAGCAGGAGCGCGGCCCGGGACGAGAGACCGCCCTTGCGCAGCACGATACCGACCGCCAAGGCGGCCACGAGGCCGTACTCCGGACCGACCACCATCGCGCCGACCACCAGGATCGCCGAATCCGTGATCACAGCGACGGCCGCGATCATCGTGGCCAGGGTGAGGAACGCGTAGTAGGCCCAGGAGCCGCCCGCCTCGTTGTAGGCCTGGTCCACCACCGCGTCCCAGATCACCGCGTCGTCCGGTGCGCCGGGCGCCGCCTGCTCCGCCTCCCGGGCGTTCCTCGACGGAGTCGCGTCCACCGCCGTCAGGGCCACCGCGCCGTCCTCGTACAGGCCCTGCTTCTTCAACCAGGACAAGACGTCCGAGGTGGCTTCGCGGGTCACGTCGCACTCGATCACGTCGCCGCTCGGGCGTCGGGCCGCCGAGGGCAGCGCGACGATGCTGGTGACCCGCGCGTCGGCGACGAGCGTGTCCAGGACGCGGCCGGTTCGATCCGATGGGACGATCAGACGAAGATGTATCACCGGCTCATGCTGACAGGCCGTGTCGAGGCGTCCAGCAGGCTGGTGCCCTGCGCCGGTGCGACCCGCGACCGTTGCCGACTGCACGTCGACGAGCCAGGGAGGACAAGATGAGCGAGAGCGCGGCCGCCACCAGTACCGGCCGGCGTCCCGAGCTCAAACGAGTGATGGGCCCGGGGCTGTTGTTGTTGTTCGTCATCGGCGACATCCTCGGCACCGGCGTGTACGCGCTGACCGGCAAGGTCGCCGGTGAGGTGGGCGGTGCCGTCTGGCTCCCGTTCCTGTGCGCCTTCGTGGTGGCGATGTTGACCGCGACCAGCTATCTGGAGCTCGTCACGAAGTATCCGCGGGCAGGCGGTGCGGCGGTGTACACACACAAGGCCTTCGGCCTCGGTTTCCTCACCTTCCTGCTCACCTTCGCCGTGATGTGCTCGGGCCTCACGTCGGCGTCCAGCGCGTCCAAGGCGTTCTCGGAGAACTTCTTCCAGGCCGTCGGCATCGACTCCTCGAACGGCGCGGTGCTGATGGTCGTGGCGCTCGGCTTCATGGCGTTGATTGCCCTGGTCAACCTTCGCGGGGTCGGTGAGAGCGTCAAGGCGAACGTGGTGCTCACCTGCGTGGAGCTGTCCGGACTCCTGATCGTGATCGCCGTCGGCGCCTGGGCGCTGGCCGCGGGCGAGGGCGACACGTCCCGGCTGACCGAGTTCCACTCGCCCGCGGGCGAGTCGCCCTTCGGCGCCGTGACCGCCGCCACGGCCCTCGCCTTCTTCGCGATGGTCGGCTTCGAGGACTCGGTGAACATGGCCGAGGAGACCAAGGACCCGGTCCGGATCTTCCCGAAGGTCATGCTGCTCGGCCTGACGGTCACCGGCGTCATCTACGTCCTGGTCGCGATCTCGAGCGTCGCCCTGGTGACGCCGGAGGAGCTGGGCAAGGGCTCGACCCCGTTGCTGAAGGTGGTCGAGGCCGGTGCGCCGGACTTCCCGCTCGAGCTCTTCGCCTGGATCACCATGTTCGCGGTGGCGAACTCGGCGCTGATCAACATGCTGATGGCGAGCCGACTGCTGTACGGCATGTCGCAGGAGAGGGTCCTGCCCGGCCCGCTGGGCCGCATCCTGCCTCGCCGCCGCACGCCGTGGGTGGCGATCATCTTCACCACCCTGCTGGCCTTCCTCCTGATCGGGTACGCCGACCTCGCGGCGCTCGGCGGTACGACGGCGTTCCTGCTGCTGTGCGTGTTCGCCATCGTCAACGTGGCCGTGCTGGTGCTGAGGCGGGACAAGGTGGAGCACCGGCACTTCCGGGCACCGACGCTGCTGCCACCGCTCGGCGTGCTGCTGTGCGTTTACCTGGCGAGCCCGCTCTCCGGCCGGGCGACGGCGGACTACAAGATCGCCGGCTGGCTGATGGTGGTCGGCGTCGTGCTGTGGGCCCTCACCTGGTTGCTGAACAAATACGTCTTCAACCGCACCGCGAAGTTCGACCCGACGCACCTGGACTCCGGCGATCCCGTCAACTGAGCACGCCCGGGTCCTGGTCCGCGGCGGGTTCACCGCAGCGGCGACCCGGCGTCGATCGCCGAACCGATCAGTGCAAAACGCGCGTCGCCGCGCCCGGCTTGAGCGGATCCGGCATCGTAGAAGGCATGAGCGCTTCCAGTCCGCGGCCCGCCCGGCGTACCGGCACGGCGGTGGACACCTCCCGGATCGGCGGAGGCCTGCAGTTCCTGGCGCTGCTGGTCGGACTGATGTGGCTGAGCGAGATCGTCGACACCGCCCTGCACGGGGAGCTCGACCGCTACGGGATCGTCGCCCGGAACCCGGACGGGTTGTTCGGCATCCTGGCCGCTCCTTTCCTGCACCTTGGCTTCGGGCACCTGATCTCGAACACGCTGCCGCTGCTCACGCTCGGCGCCTTGATCGCGGTGAGCGGTGCGCTGCGACTGTTCTCGGTGACTGCCCTGGTCGTCACGCTGGGTGGCTTGGGCACCTGGCTGGTGTCGCCTCCGCACACGGTCACGATCGGCGCCAGCGGCCTGGTCTTCGGATACGCCGCGTACCTGATCGCGCGCGGCTTGTTCAACCGGCGGATCACCCAGGTCCTGGTCGGGGTGCTGGT
>DASTVQ010000164.1:0-6630 GCA_035759015.1 Kribbella sp. | reverse complement strand
GTTGGGCGGGGCGGCATTGGCGCGGGGCGGGCGTTGGGCGCGGCGGGGTCTGGGTTGGGGCCGGGCCGCTTCGGCCCCCGGTCTGTGGAAACCCTTCTGCCGATTCGTCGCGTGTGGTGCGGACTCGCCGCGCTGGTGCACCAGATACGACGAATCGCCGGAAGGGTTCTCCGGCTCTCTCCCTCCCAACCGTGGGGTCGTCCGGTGGGCCGTGGCCGAACCATCGCCATCCCAAAGCCACCTTCCAGGGGTTCGTCACAACCCCGGCCCGGATGATCCACCCGCACGGCCCGGCACCGAACTCAAGGCCCAGTCGGGTCTGCTTGGGGAAGACCTGCCGGCGATTCGTCGCATCTGGGGCGCCAACGCGGCGAGTCCGCACCACACTCGACGAATCGGCAGAAAGATGTCCACAGATCCCGGACCACCACGACCGATCAGGACTCCGGCGGCCTCCTGCTCGATCTCGGCTCGATCGGCGGCGACCCCGGGCGGGTCCGCGGAATCGCCGCGCAGCACCCCTCGGACCCGCGCGCGGGCGGCTGACCCCGCCCGGAGGAAGCCGTCCGGTCCCGACTGGTCGGGTCAGGCCCCGAAGAACTCGATCAGCACCGGGGCGAGCGCGTCCGGCGCCACGTCGTGCGTCTGGCCGTCGAGCGTTCGGTACTCGGCCCTCGGAAGTGCATCGGCGGTGGCCTTCGCCGCCTGCCGAAGGCTCTGCGGGCCGGCGCCACCGGCGAGGACCAGCGCCGGAACGTCGATCGTCGACGCCAGGTCGCGCGGCACACTACCGCCACCGAGCACGTCGTCGTCATAGGCGAGCGTCGGGGCGATCGCCTCCAACGTCGCCCAACCCGGCTGTGCCCGGATGCCGTCGACCACCTGGGCGGGCATGCCGACGTTTGTCATGAACAGGGCGACGGCGTCACCCTTGCGCCCCGCGTCGAGCAGTTCGTGGAGCCGTTCGGTGTACTCCTTGATCCGCGCTCCGTCTACGACCTCGGCCATGAACGGCGGCTCGTAGAGTGCCAGCTTGGTGATCCCGGGCTCGGCTGCCGCGGTCGCCAAGGTGAGGGCCGCGCCGGAGGAGATGGCGTAGATGTAGGCCTGGCCGCCGGCCCGCGCGATGACGGCCCGTAGGTCCTCGACCTCGCGGGCAACCGCATATGGCAGAGTGTCCGAACTTTCACCCCGGCCCCGGCGGTCGTACGTGTAGACGGTGAAGTTGTCCTGCAGCAAAGCGGCGAGTGGCCGCATCGGCCCCGCGGCGCGGTAGCACATGGCGCCGTCGACGAGGACGAGCGCCGGCCCGCTGCCGGTCTGCTCATAGGCGATCGCGGTGCCGTCGGCTGACGTGACTACTGGCATTTCGTTCTCCTTACTCTTCCTGGTGTGCTTGCTCGGCGTTGAGACCGGCCACATAGGCGTCGAAGCGGTCGAGGCTCGTGCTGAACCCGGCCCTCGCCTCGGCGCTCAGGTATGCCGTCGGCACATTGGTCTGACGGGTGACCACCTCGGTGCGGCCGTCATGCAGGTCGACGAAGGTGATCGTGGTTCGCATGCCGCCCTCGACATCGGGCTCGATCCACACCAGCCGCTCCGGCCGGCGGACCTCGACATAGACGGCGCGCATCGTGTACGTGCTGCCATCCGCCTCGCTGACCATGGTGGTCTCGAAGATCCCGCCGGGCCGCAGATCGACGACGATGTGGCCGACCGGCGTCGTCGTACCGGCCGGACCCCAGAACCGGGCGAGGTGCTCAGGCGTGGTCATGCAGTCGAACAGCAACTCGGGCGATGCTCGGTGCACGCGCCGGTAGGTCAGCTCGCCGGTGCCGGTCATCGTGTCGTCCCCTCATCCCGTCGCCGCAGGTCGGCCAGGTGCTCGGCGAGGCGGTCATGGCGGTCGGCCCAGATCTGCCGGTGACGCGCGATCCAGCCGACGGCCGTGTCGAGCCGCTCCGTGTCCAGGACGCAGGGTCGTGACTGCGCGGCTCGGGTCCGCGAGATCAGGTGGGCGCGCTCGAGGACCTTCAGGTGCTTCGAGACCGCCTGCTGTGTCATCGCGAACGGCTCGGCGAGCTGGTGCACCGTGGCGTCGCCCTGAGCCAGGCGCTCCACGATCGCGCGTCTGGTCGGGTCGGCCAGGGCCGAGAACACCAGGCTCAGCTCATCTTCGGCGACTGTCATGCCCCGACCGTACCCACAACCGTGCGTTTGCACAACTATTAGGTTGTGATAACAAGCTTCAGCTCTCGTGAGGTCGGAGCCTCGGGATGTCGAGAACTCGGAGTCATCGGCCAGGCGTGTACATGTACCTCACGTACACCCTGTCATCCCGGTGGCGGCCCCGCGCCCCAACTTCTGCAGCGATCGGTCCGAAAACGGCCCTCCAGCGCGGCGTCCGGTACCGGAAGAGCATTCCTGGAGGCCGTTTTCGGACCGATCGCTGCAGAAGTCTATGGGGAATACGTGAGTTGGGGTTCTGTGCCGCCGTCGGCCACGACCGGTGCCGTGGCGGGCAGATCCTCGCGACCCGAGCACCGCAAGGGTCCGTCTCTAACGTGGGTAGCTGAAGGTGCGTTGTGCCAGGTGGTTCGGCGCAGCCAGGGTCTCGCGGACGATCCGGTACGACGCGTCGACTTCCAGCTCGACGTAGATGCCTTCCGCGGGCAGCCCGAAGGAGAGAATTCGGCGCCCGCCGGCAGCGGGCTGGACCACGACCTCAGGGTCCGGAGGACCGGCGTAGGGGTCGCTTTCGATGAACGTCGGACCGTCGATGGTCACCGTCTGCGAGATCGGCGCGGGCCCGGAGGTATCGCTGGATACCGCCTCCGCGACGCGGAACGGTCCTTGCGCGAGCATCGCCCCGCGCACGCGCGGCAGGATGTCTCGCGCCACCAGTGGAGTCCAGTGGATGGGGAAGTCGACCGTCCCTCCGTGCCACCCGGCGCTGTCGACGCGCAGGCCGAGGTGGCCGAGTCCCGTCCGCCATGACACCGGGCCGACGAAGCACCCGCGGCCGCACGGGCTGAGAACCACGGCCGCGGCAGGCGATCCCGGGCCCGTGACCGACGCGGCCACGTGGAAGCTCGGCGGTTCGCCCTCGCCGGTCTGGGAGTCGTCCGGCACCCCCAGGCGCACCACCAGCTGATTCTCGCTGGCCGCGACGCCGACCGTGATCTGCCCCACGAGGCTGCCCAGCTGGATGACAGGCCCGGTTGCCCGTACCGGATAGCCGAGATCCCTGGTGGCGGGCGCTGGCGAGGGAAGCGAGACCAGAAGGGCGCTGACGGCCAGGACCGCCACTATCGTCGCCGCCTCTGCAGTGACGGGCCGGATGAGGGCGGTGGATGCAGCGCTGAGCCGCCGCCTCGCGATCCACGCGAGGGCGGCGACGCCTACGACGAGCGCCAGTTTGCCGATCAGCGTCCACCCGTACGCGGTAGCGGTGAGCGCGTCCAGGCTCGGCACCAACAGCAGAGCGGCCAAGGTGCCAGATGCCGCGACCAGCAGGAAGAGCGCCGAGGCGAGCCGCGCGTACGTCGCGAACGCCCGCCGCAGCCGGGAGTCGAACGAGTTGGCGCGGCCAACCCGGAGCAGCTGAACCAGGGCTCCCACCCAGACACTGATCGAGGCCAGGTGGATCGCGATGACCAGAGCGCCGGGCACACCACGCTGGGTGCCGAGGTGGTTCCGCAGCGCCTCGACCGAGATGACCGCCACTGCAATCGCCAGGACGAGCCACGAGCGCACACGGCTACGGAGCAGGGCAACCAGGGCAAGACCAAGGGCCTCTGCCGCGAGCAGGTATCCGGCCCGGCCTGGACGACCGGTAGCGATGACGAGAGATCCGAGCATGCCGGCCGCCGCCAAGGTGCCGACGACGGCTGCGGGCCGTACAAGAGATCTCGGACGTCTCGCGTCAGGTGCGGCGCGACTCGCGATCCACTCACCGGCCACGCCGCCCAGCACACCGGCCAGGCTGAGGAAGAAGAGCCAGCGGGCAACGGCGCTCAGCGGAAACGCCGTCCCGGATTCGGCCTCCCGCCCGCTCAGGCCGCTCGCATCGGTGGCGACGGCGAAGTCGAAGCTCGCGGCGACCACGTCGCCATCCTGGGCCGTCACCTCCCAGCGCACGACATACCTGGCCGCAGGCAGCTCAGCCGGCAGCTTGACGACCAGCCGTCGACCACCCTGCTCGCGAGTCACCTCGGAGATGTCGACCGGTCGCCCACTGTCGTCGTCGACCCGTACGGCGCGTGGCGCGACACTGACAGGTTCGTCGAACACCATGGTGACGCGATCCGGAGCGGACGTAACCGAGTAGCCGGCCTCCGGAGTGGTGCTCAGCAGCGTGGGGTGCGCACTCGCCGGCAACGCGGTGCCGAACAGAACCAGCAGCGCCGCCACGACAACCACGATGAGCCGCCGGGCTCGCACACCCGGGCGAAAGGATGCGGCCGCGTGCGGGCGAGCAGGCCGGGTGCCGCCGGGCGGCACCGAAGGTTCGACACACCGCACCGGAGATGAGTCGTCCTCAGCAGGGGCGGCGTTCAGATCAACAGCCCACCCGTCACCCGGAGGTTCTGGCCGGTGAGCCAGCAGGCATCCGGACCCGCGAGGAAGACCACGACGTCGGCCGTACCCCGTTGGTCCTTCGCCGCGACCACCTCGTCGGCGGCGCGCTCGTCCTGCGCGTACGTGAAGGCGACGGCCGCGCCTTCGGCGGCGACGCGCAGCACGATCGCCCGGCCGATGCCACGAGAGCCGCCGGTGACCAGCGCGGCCTTCCCACCGAGTGCGCCCATGGACGTTCCTCCTTCAGAATCACTGAAGCAGCACTCGCGTGGTTCCTCTTCATCAGTCGAACGGATGCGGCCTCGGGAAGCAGATACGCGTCCTGTCCGAGTTTGGTTCAATCGACTGCCGCGACCGAAGCGGCAGCGATCACGGTCTCAGCCAGGCGTCAGGTCGAAGGTGTCGCCTTTGAAGCCTGCTCCGAGACCTGCGCGGTCTCCTCGGCCTTCTTCATGTCCGCGGCGAGCTGGTCGGCGGCCATCTCGGTGGCCTTGGAGACGATCCGGTTGGCTGCCTTGATGTTGGCCGCGATCTGGTCGGCGAGGTTGGTCTCGTAGACGACGATCAGGCCGGCTTGACCGGCGTCGAGCGTCTCGCCGAGCTCCTTCAGGTCACCCCGCGACATCCCGCCGCTCGCGTGCCCAGCCACGCCACCGATGGCCGCACCGCCGGCGCCGGCCGCGGCGATGCCGATGCCGACAGGCGGGAACAGGGCTGCGGCGACGCCGACGGCCAGGCCCCAGCCGAGCCCAACAGCCGCGCCGTGGCGGGTCGGCTGCTCGTGCTTCTTGACGATGCGGACCTTCCCGTCCTCGTCCTTGGCGATGACGGACGCGTCGAAGTCGTGCGAGGTCCGCACCTCCCGGTACAGCGCCTTGACCGCCTCGTAGTCCGCGACGGCGGCGTCGACGTCGTCGTACGCCGCCGCGATCACGTACAGAGTGTCTTTCTCTTGCTTGGCCATCTCGAGCCTCCTGGAGTCCGGCTTCACCAACCGCCAGTCTTACCCGGCCCGCATCCCCTGGACCTCACCCACCGGTGACGAGTCTGCGGCGAGGTGAGGCGCCAGGCGAGAGCTTGCGCCAACTGCTTGACCGGCGGCCGGCTCAGGCGAAATCGCGGAGATGGACGACGGCTCCGTTCTCGAGATCCCGGTCCAGCAGTGACCAGATCCCCAGAGCCGCATCCTTCGGCGCCAACAACTCCCCGGCCGCCTTCATCCTGCGGAACCGCTCGGCCTGCGGGAACGCCGCGTCATCACTCGCCCGGATCTCGTCCTGCATGTCGGTGTCCACCGCGCCCGGCGACACGGCGACCACGCGGCACCCCGGTTTCCGCCGCTGCTGCTCGAGGCCCACGACCCGCACCCACTGGTCCAGGGCGGCCTTCCCGGCGCAATAGCTCGACTCGCCCTCATACGGCCGGTGCGCGGCGCCCGATGACAGCATCACCAGGTGCTGCTCGCAGCTCAGGTCGGCCACAGCCTGCAGAAAGGCGTGACCCAGCACCTGCCCAGCGGCCGAGTTCAGCAGCACGTTGCGGGCGTACGCCGCGCTGTCGACGACGTCGGCCGGCCCGAGCGGGGTGAGTGTGCCGGCGTTGTGCACGAACACCACCCGGTCTCCGTCGAACCTTGCCAGCCGCCGAGCGAAATCCTGCTCGACCAGCGGCCAGGAAGCGGGGTCGGCGAGATCGGCCGCGATGTGGTGCGTCCCCGGCGTCCCACCCCGTCGTGAGATGTCGATGATCTCCGCCTCGTACGGGATCGTCGCGGCGAGCGCGGCGCCGATGCCCGCCGACGCGCCTGAGATCCAGACCAGCATTCGGGTCAATCCGCGCATGGCGCGACCTGTCGCCCTCGGCCAACTCTGAGCAGCGGACTCGGCACGCTGTGCAACGATTCGGCCATGCAGATGCGAATGGCGTTCATGATGTAGCTCCCCCCTGGAGCGCCCTCACGGTGCGCTGTCAGGATTGCAGCGTACGGCCTCAGGTCTCGCGACGCAGCCCTCGAGGTCGCATCGCGAGAACAGTCGGCTCGCGAGAGTG
>DASTVQ010000163.1:0-6759 GCA_035759015.1 Kribbella sp. | reverse complement strand
CGTTCGCCACGAACCCGCGGCCGAGTCCGAGATAGCCGACCGCGGTCAGGCCAGGGACAGGAAGAGCTTCTCCATGGCCGCGGTATCGGCCGAGTCCGCGTCGCCCTCGGTGAGGCACTGCTTGAGGCCGGTGGCGATGATCGCGAAGCCGGCCCGGTCGAGCGCGCGGTTGACGGCGGCCAGCTGGGTCACGACGTCCTTGCAGTCGCGGCCTTCCTCGATCATCCGCAGGATGCCGCCGATCTGACCCTGGGCGCGGCGCAGCCGGTTGACCACGGGTCCGAGATCGTCCGGATTCAGCTCAACCATCGGTGTTCTCCTTCGAGTCGGAAGCGAGGTCGGACAACATCGCGGTCAGCCGCCGGCCGGCTTCGTCGGCGACGGCCTTCAGCGCGTCGTTGCCGGTCAGGGACACCATCGTCCGTGGGTCGAGCGCCTCGACCAGGGTGACATCGGGGCCGACGGCGCGGACGACGACGTTACACGGCAGCAGCACGCCGACCGACGGCTCCGCCTGCAGAGCGGCGTGGGCCAGGGGCGGCCGGCACGCACCGAGGATGACCTGCGGCTCGACCTCGACGTCGAGCTTGGCCTTCAAGGTCGCGCGCAGATCGATCTCGGTCAGCACGCCGAAGCCCTGCTCGGCCAGCGCGCGCCGCGTGGCGGTCAGCGTGTCGGCGAACGGGCGATCCACAGTGACACTCAACGCGTAGGACATGGGTTGCTCCTCCTCGTCAGGACCGTGCCGACGCTTCCTGCTTCGCGATGTCGGCGCGAACCTGCTCCATGTCGAGCGCCCGGACGGCCCCGATGACCTGCTCGAGGGCCGGCTCCGGCAGCGCGCCGGGCTGGCTGAAGACGAGGATGCCGTCCCGGAATGCCATCAGGGTCGGGATCGACGTGATGTTCGCCGCGGCGGCCAGGGCCTGCTCGGCCTCGGTGTCGACCTTGGCGAAGACGACGTCGGGGTGGGTCGCGGACGCACGCTCGAAGATCGGCGCGAACATCCGGCACGGTCCACACCAGGACGCCCAGAAGTCCACCAGCACGATGCCGTCCTGCAGGACGGTCTCCTCGAAGGTGGTTGCGGTCAGCGGTCGAGTGGTCATGAGATCCTCCTGGGACGTCGCGGAAATATACCCTCGGGGGTATCAACCTGTCCCTTGCCGTGACTATTCCGTCAGATACCTGGTGGGGTATGTCACACCGTTGCCGGGTCGGGGAATGACCGGACGCCGCAGCGGCGTTGACATCGAAACAATACCCCCTAGGGTATAAGTGATGCCAGCCGCCGAAGGAAGGAACCCGACTGATGGTCACCATCGTCTCGATCGAGACACCGAGCCTCGGCGATCGGAGCTATCTCGCTCACGACGGTGAGGTCGCCCTGGTCGTGGATCCACAGCGCGACATCGACCGGGTCCAGTCGCTGGCCCGGGAGGCCGGTGTCCGGATCACCCACATCTTCGAGACGCACATCCACAACGACTACGTCACCGGCGGGTTGGCGCTGGCGAAGGTGACCGGCGCGGCGTACCACGTCAACGCGGCCGACCAGGTTGCCTACGACCGCGTCCCCGTCCACGACGGCGAGGTCATCGACGTCAGTCCGCACCTGCGGGTCAAGGCGATCGCCACTCCGGGCCACACCTTCACCCACCTGTCCTACGCACTCGAGAGTGACGGTGAGCAGCTCGGCGTGTTCTCGGGCGGGTCACTGCTGTTCGGATCGACCGGTCGGCCCGACCTCCTCGGGCCGGAGCACACCCACGCCCTGGCGCGTCACCAGTACGCCTCGGCACACCGGCTCGCCACCGAGCTGCCGGACGGCGCCCAGGTGCTTCCGACCCACGGGTTCGGCAGCTTCTGCTCAGCGACGCAGTCCGACGCCACCTCATCCACGATCGGCCGGGAGAAGCACACCAACCCGGTGCTGACGACGGACGAGCAGGCCTGGGTCGACGACATCCTCGCTGGTCTGGACATCTGGCCCGCCTACTACGTCCACATGGGGCCGGCCAACGCCGCCGGCCCGGCTGCGCCGGATCTGAGCGAGCCCGAGCCGGCCGACAAGCAGACCCTGCGAGCGCACCTGGAGGCCGGCGAGTGGTTGGTGGACCTGCGCAACCGGGTCGCGTTCGCGGCCGGGCACGTGCCGGGGACGCTGAACTTCGGCCTGGACGGACAATTCGCGACGTACCTGGGCTGGCTGATCCCCTGGGGCACTCCGGTCACGCTGCTCGGCGAGACCCGCGAGCAAGTCGCCGAGGCACAGCGTGAGCTTGTGCGCATCGGGATCGACCGGCCCGCCGCCGCCGCGACCGGAAGCCCGCAGGACTGGACCGACCAGGAGCTCGGGCACTTCGAGCGAGCGTCCTTCGCGGACCTGGCGCAGGTCCGGCACCACCGCGACGTCGCCGTCCTCGATGTCCGCCGCAAGCTCGAGTACGTCGAATCCCACATCGACGGCGCCGTCAGCATCCCCCTGCACGAGCTGCTCGGGCGCCTGGACGAGGTGCCCGTCGGCGAGGTGTGGGTGCACTGCGCCCGCGGCTACCGCGCGTCCATCGCCGCGTCCGTCCTTGCGGCGGCCGGCAGCCAGGTCGTGGCCGTCGACGACTCGTACGACGAAGAGGCCGCCAAGGCGGGCCTTCCACTGACCACCTCAGCGTCGCTGACCGCATGACCGCTCGGCCCGTCGCTTGATGCTCGCTCTCGCCCTGCCGATCGGCCTCGTCATCGGGTTGACCCTCGGCGCTCTGGGTGGTGGCGGGTCGATCCTGACAGTGCCGGCCCTGGTCTACCTGCTGGGGCAGGATCCCCGGGCCGCCACCACCGGCTCCTTGGTCATCGTCGGCATCACGGCGTTGACCGGCGCGGTCGCGCACGGCCGCTCCGGCACGGTCCGGTTGGGCCAGGGCCTGCTCTTCGGTGGGCTCGGTGTCGCCGGGGCATGGTTCGGGACGAAACTGTCGACCGGCGTCGCCCCGAGTATTCTGCTGACCGCCTTCGCGGTCCTGATGCTCGCCGTTGCCGCGCTGATGGTTCTGCGTCAGCGCCGCGCGGACCGTCGCGGCGAGCAGGTCGACCCGTCGGAGGAGCCGTTCATCACGTTCACCCCACGGTTCAGCTGCGCCTGTCCACGCGTCGCCAAGGTTGTGCTGACCGCGACAGCTGTGGGGCTGCTCACCGGATTCTTCGGGGTCGGCGGCGGCTTCGCCGTCGTACCGGCCCTGGTCCTCGCCCTCGGCTTCAGCATGCCGGTCGCGGTCGGCACCTCACTGGTGGTCATCACCGTCAACAGCGCCACGGCACTGCTCGCGCGCGCCGGTCAGGCTGTCTCGGTGGACTGGGTCCTGATCGGCGGCTTCGCCTCGGCAGCGATCCTCGGCAGCCTCCTCGGCGGTCGGCTGGCCGCGCGGGTGCGACCAGAGCTCCTCGCCCGGACCTTCACCGTCCTGCTGATCGTCGTCGCGATCTACACGGCCGCGCGCAGCGTCCCTCAGCTGCTCTGACGCGGTCGCCGGAGCAGCTCAGAAGCCGATCGGGTCGCGCGGGAGGGGACAGGGTCATGCAGTGACCACCCCCGCGGCCACGGCCGAGCTCGGCACCGACGATGGTGATCGCCTCGATGCCGGCCTTGCGCAGCAGCGAGTCGCCCGCCAGCCGGCTTCCGACGGCTGGCCCTTGTGGTCGCGCTGTCGTCCCCTCAGTCGAAGGCGCCGCCTCGTCAGTCGAAGGGCGCCTCAACTGCCTGTCATCGGCCGAAGCGACGCTGCTTCTGCTCTGCTTCGGCCGTCAGCACGAGGTCGTCGGCGGCCTTGCCGATCGCGAGTCGATAGGTGCCTTCGGCGAGGCTCCACTGGCCGGCTTCGCCGTCGTACCGGGCGAGCAGCCGCGGGTCGGGAGTCAGCGCGACCTGGCGCGACTCACCGGGTTGGAGCTCGACTCGTTCGAAGCCGAGCAGGCGCATCCGCCGGTCACCGGCTGCTTCGGTGAGGTAGAGCTGGGGTACGTCAGCACCTGCGCGGTCGCCGGTGTTGGTGACGGTGAAGGTCGCGGTGATCGTGTCGCCGTCGCTGACCTGCAGGTTGCTGTAGCCGAACGACGTGTAGCCAAGGCCATGACCGAACGCGAACAGTGGCGCCGCACCGGTCTTGGCGAACCAGCGGTAGCCGATCTCAGCGCCCTCGTTGTACTCGATCGTGACCGGGGTGCCCCAGGGAGTCCCGAGGCCGGGAAGCTCTGGACGAGGGGTCTGGGCGAGATCCGCAGGGAAGGTGACCGGCAGGCGGCCCGACGGGTTCACGGCGCCGGTGAGGATCTCGGCGATCGCCTGGCCGCCCGCCTGGCCCGGATACCACGCCTGCACGATCGCCCTCACCTTGTCGCGCCACGGCATCGAGACCGGGTTGCCTGTCTCCAGAACGACGATCGTGTTCGGGTTCGCCTTGGCGACGGCGTCGATCACCGCGTCCTGACCCCACGGCAGCGTCAGGTCCGGGCTGTCGAAACCCTCGCTCTCCACCCGGATCCCGAACACGATGGCGATGTCCGATCGCTTCGCCAGCAGGGCCGCCTCGGCCGGAGTCTGTCCGGGGTCGAACTCGGTGTGCGCGTCAGGTAGGAGCTTCTCGAGCTCCTCGAGCGGCGACGAGGGCATCAGGAAGAGGTTTCGGCCCGGTCCCATCACCCCGGGGCCGCCGATCTTGACGACCGCGGCGTATCCCTGCGGCGGCACGACGGCGCTCGAGCCGCAACCCGTCGCGACGCCGAGCTGGGCGTAGCCGCCGATCACCGCGACCTTGGCGGTCGTGTCGGTGGCAAGCGGCAGGATGCCGTCGTTCTGGAGCAGCACGATGCCTTGACGCGCCGTCTCGAGGGCGATCTCGTTGTGCGCTGCCATGTCGACCACGGGGGCGGGCCCCCAGGCATCGATGCCCACGGCGTAGCTCGAGCGCAGCATGCGGCGCACCATGTCCGACAGGCGCTCCTTCGGCAGCCTGCCCTCCGCGTAGGCGGCCCTGAGCCGGTCGGTGAACGCCTCCGCCTGCCACATCATCATGTCGATCTGAACGCCGGACTCCTGGTCGAGCCCCGCCAGCGCGAACTCCCAGCTCGGCGTGGCCCCCCAGTCGGACATCACCCAGCCCGGGAAGCCCCAGGCGGCCTTGAGCACCTCCTCGATGAGCACGCGGTTGCCGCCGGCGTAGTCACCGTTGATCTTGTTGTAGCCGGTCATCACCGAGCCGGGATGCGAGTGCTCGATCGCGATCTCGAACGCGAGCAGGTCCGACTCCCGATGCGCGGCGGGATCGATGACGGCGTCCAGCCAGTGACGATTGGTCTCGTTGCAGTTGAGCGTGTAGTGCTTGATCGTCGAGATCACGCCCTCGCCCTGGATGCCGTTGATGGCCTCGGCGCCCAGGACGGCGCTGAGATAGGGATCCTCGGAGTAGTACTCGAAGTTCCGGCCGTTGCGCACGTCGCGGGCGAGGTTGACGCCGCCGGCGAGCAGCACGTTGAAGCCCCTGACCCGAGCCTCGCGGCCGATCATCGCGCCCCCGTCGCGCGCCAGCCGCGGGTTGAAGCTCGCGCCGACCACGATGGACGCCGGCAGCGCCGTCGCGGTGTCGCCCTCGCGGTAACCGGGGTTGGTCACTCCCAGGCTCGCGTCGCTCATCAACAAGGCCGGAACACCCAGGCGCGGCACCCCGGGCGTGTAGCCCGCGCTCATCGGGATCCCTTCGGGGATGCGCGCGTCACGCTCTCCCACGAACAAGTTCGCGCCCATCACGCTGGTGAGAAGTGAGAACCGCTCGTCGTCGGTCATCTGCGCCTCGACCTCGCGGGCACGACGATCGGCCGACGCGGCACTTACGTCCGCAGCATTCGTCACCATTGCTGGCCTCCTTCTCGCCGGTCCTCCTGAAGGAACGTGGCGGAGCAGTCTTGGGAGCTGTCACACCACCGTGTTCTGCCGCGTGGCCTCGTAACCACGCCGCTGAGCTGGGGGATCGGTTCGAGGGTGTCGAAATCGACGTAGCTCAGGCCAAGCCGACGAGCGAGGTGGCGATGACGACCGGTGCGCCACATCGAGATTCTGCTCCCGGGACGCGTCAGGGAGAAGAGCGAGCTCGCCGCGGGTGGCCCACGAAGCCAGGTCACGGGTGCTGGATGCCCGCGCGACGGTGGCGGCCTGTCGACGGGCGCGGCTAGGGTCCAGCCATGGCTGACTTCACAGGAGCCGACCTGAGCGGCTCGCGCTTCGAGCGCGTCGACCTGACGAATGCCGAGTTCCGCGCCGCCGACCTCTGCCACGCCCGGTTCCGCGGCGTCGACTTGAGCGGGGCCGTGATGCGCGGCGTCGAGCTGGTCGACGTCCGGATCGATGGCGAGATCCAGAACCTCCTGATCAACGGGGTCGACGTGGCGCCCTTCGTCACCGAGGAGCTCGACCGGCGCCACCCCGACCGGGCCAGGATGCGCCCCACCGACCCCGCCGGCTTCCGGGACGCGTGGGACATCGTCGAGCGGCTCTGGGACGGCACCGTCGAGCGGGCTCGCAGCCTCGACCCCGGGCTCCTGCACGAGTCCGTGGACGGCGAGTGGTCGTTCATCGAGACCCTGCGCCACCTGGCGTTCGCCACCGACGCGTGGGTGCGGCGGGCCATCCTCGGCGACCCCTCGCCGTGGGACCCGCTCGACCTGCCGTGGGACGAGATGCCGGACATCCCGGGCATCCCGCGGGACCGCGCG
>DASTVQ010000162.1:0-39007 GCA_035759015.1 Kribbella sp. | reverse complement strand
GCTGGACGACGGCATGTTCTCCGGTGAGAGGGACCGGGATCGGCCGCTTCCGGCCGGGCGGCCCGTGATGACGAGACGGAGGCTCAACGATGGTGCGGGTGATGCTCGAGGACGCGGACTACTGCGACGTCCCGGCCGATCTGATGTCGTTCGACGACGGGGTCGTCGTGTTCTGGCGGGAGGGGGAGGAGGTCGGCCGGCACCGGCAGGCGCGGATCCGGTCGCTGGAGCCGATCGCGGCCCGGTCCAGCGGGCGCCGGATCGAGGAGGCGCGCAAGCAGTTCCCGAACGCCTACCGTGCGTGGACCCCGGCGCAGGAGGCGCTCCTCACCGAGCTGTTCACGGGTGGCGCCCAGAAGGACGAGCTGACCAAGAAGCTGGGCCGTCAGCCGGGCGGCATCGAGACCCGGCTGCGACACCTCGGCCTGCTCGCCGAGGACGAGAAGCTCCGGTGATGCGGCCGTGCCGGCGGGGTCGTGGCGGTTCTGGTGGCGAGACCACTTTGTGATGTTGTGGAGTGGTCGGCCACAATGGCGCGGTGCAGTCAGACGCCGAGCCGTGCGAGCAGGAGCCCGGGCCGCGGGATGTGATCCGGGCCGCGCTTCTGGACGAGGCGTCCCTGGTGCGTGCCCTGGGGTCCGGCCGCCGTCGGGGCGAGGAGCCGCCGCCGTACCAGCGGGTCGAGCTGCGGTACGTCGATCTCAGGGCCGGTCGGCACTTGCAGCTGACCGGGTACGACGAGCGTCAGGCCCACACTCGCAACGCCGCCGCAGGCCCCGAGGCGGAGAAGTTGATCGACGAAATGCTGGACGCGCCGTTCGGCAACTGGAACGTCGAGACGACGGACGGGACGCTCGGGCTGCGCCACACGAAGAAGGGCAAGGCGCTACTGCACCGCCACAGCGACACCCACCAGCAGCAGACCGGCCACGACCGGAACAAGCAGCGGCTGCTGGACCCGGCCGCGCCGTTCCTGATCGAGCTCGGCATCAGCGACCACCTCGGCCGGGTGAAGCCTTCGCGGCAGTCCAAGTACAAGCAGATCGAGGAGTTCTGCAAGTTGCTGGCGCCGGCCATCGACGACGCAGTCGCGGCCGGCCGGATCCAGGCCGGGCGCCCGCTGCAAGTGGTGGACCTCGGTTGCGGCAACGCCTACCTGACGCTCGCGGCCTACCACCTGCTCACGGCGAACGGGCACGACGTGCGGATGACCGGGATCGATCGCAACCCGGCCGCGCGGCTCCGGAACACCCGCCGGGTCGCTGCCTTGGGGTGGCAGGACCACCTCCGCTTCGTGGACGCCACCATCGCGGACGCCGAGCTCGACACCCCGCCGGACGTGGTGCTGGCGCTGCACGCGTGCGACACCGCGACGGACGACGCCTTGGCCCGGGCCGTCGGCTGGGAGGCGCCGCTGGTCCTGGCCGCGCCGTGCTGTCACCACGACATCCAGCGGCAGTTGAAGCAAGTCGAGTCACCGGCGCCGTACGCCTTGCTGACCCGATATGGCATCGTTCGAGAGCGATTCGCCGACGTCCTCACGGATTCGTTGCGGGCGGCGGTGTTGCGACAGGTCGGATACCGGGTGGAGGTGGTGCAGTTCGTGGACAGTCAGCACACGCCTCGCAATTTGCTTCTCCGGGCCGCCCGCACGGGGTCACCGGCTGGTCCAGCCGTCCGGGCGGAGTATGACGCGCTGGTACGTGAGTGGCAGGTCGAACCGCGGCTGGCGACCCTGGTGCTCGACCGCGATCCCGAGGCGTCGCCTTGACCCTGTTGCGGAAGACTCTCGCCATCGTCGCAGCCGCTCTGCTGAGCCTTGCCGGCGTGACTCTGTCGATCGCCGGACCGCCGACGGCCGCTGCGGCCGGTGTCGACGTACCAGGCGGTGTGGCGCCGCCCGGAGGTGTCGTGGCGCCGGGCGGCGTGGTGCCTCCCGCCGGAACGTGGGCCGACGACCCGCCCAAGCCGAAGAAACTCTTCACCATCCGCGACAAGCGGGTGGACGAGTCGTCGGGGCTGGCGAAGAGCCAGAAGTACGAGGGCGTCTGGTGGACGGTGAACGACTCCGGCGACACCGCCCGCGTCTTCGGGGTCAACTCCGAGGGCAAGGTGAAGGCGGTGCTGACCTTCAAAGCCCCGGTCCGGGACGTGGAGGCGATCGCCGTCGACCGCCAGGGCACGATCTACATCGGCGACATCGGGGACAACAGGTCCAGCCGGGACTTCATCGCGGTCTACACGATTCCCGAGCCCGACCGGCTCGAGGACCAGCAGGTCAAGTACCACCGGTACGACTTCGAGTATCCCGACGGCGCGCACAACGCGGAGACGTTGCTCGTCCAGCCCGAGACGCGCCGGCTGTACTTCGTCACCAAGGTGAAGTCGGGCAAGGCAGCGTTCTACTCGGCTCCCGCGGAGCCGTCGAGGGCCGGCGTCAACCGCCTGACCCGGATGGCGGACGCACCGTCGGGCATCACCGACGGGACGTTCCTGCCAGACGGCCGTCGCCTGGTGCTGCGCAGCTATGTCGACATCGCCACGCTGTCATGGGGACCGAAGCCGAAGGTGCAGGCGCGTGCCGCCGTCCCCCTCGCGCAGGGGGAGTCCGTCGCAGCGGGGCCGTCGAGCAGTTCGGTGGTGGTCGGCAGCGAAGGCGTGAACTCGGTGGTCTACCAGGTCCAGGTGCCGACGAAAAAGGCCGGAGCGACGGCCAGCCCGTCACCCAACGCCGCGACCGATGGCGGCAACGCGAACCACAACCTGCGCTGGATCCTGGTCGGGGCAGGCGCGTTCGCCCTGCTGATCGCGTTCATCACGTTCCCGGCCGGTCGCCGGGAACGCGACGACGCGATGATCGAGCAGCAACGGGTCCTGGACCAGGATCAGCGCAAGCGCTCGACCGTGTAGTCGATCGCGTGGGTCAGCTTCTCCACGTCATCCGGGTCCACCGCGGGGAACATCGCCACCCGGAGCTGGTTGCGGCCCAGCTTGCGGTACGGCTCGGTGTCCACGATGCCGTTCGCCCGCAACGTCTTCGCGACGGCCGCGGCGTCGATGGACTCGTCCAGGTCGATGGTGCCGATCACCAGCGACCGGGCGTCGGCGTCTTGGACGTACGGGGTGGCGTAGTCCGACTTCTCGGCCCACGTGTAGAGCCGGTTGCTGGAGTCGGTGGTGCGCCGCACTGCCCACTCCAGGCCGCCCTGGCCGTTGATCCAGTCGGTCTGCTCGGCCATCAGGAACAGCGTGGCCAGCGACGGGGTGTTGTAGGTCTGGTTCTTGCCGGAGTTGTCGATCGCCGTCGCCAGGTCCAGGAAGGCCGGAATCCAGCGACCGGTCGCGCTGATCTCCTCGACCCGCTGCAGAGCGCGAGGTGACATGACCGCGATCCACAGTCCGCCGTCGGACGCGAAGCACTTCTGCGGCGCGAAGTAGTAGACGTCGGCCTCCGTGATGTCGACCGACAGGCCGCCCGCGCCTGACGTGGCGTCGATCGCCACCAGCGCGTCGGCGTCGGCGCCTTCGACACGCTTCACCGGGGCCATCACTCCGGTGGAGGTCTCGTTGTGCGGCCACGCGTACAGGTCGACGCCTGCCTCGGCCTGCGCGACCGGACGGCTGCCAGGCTCGGCCTTGATCACCGTCGGCTCGCCCAGGTGCGGGGCCTGCTGCGCGGCCTTGGCGAACTTGGACGAGAACTCACCGAAGCTCAGGTGCTGGCTCTTCTCCCGGATCAGCGCGAACGTGGCGATGTCCCAGAAGGCCGTCGACCCGCCGTTGCCCAGCACGACCTGGTAGCCCTCAGGGAGCTGGAACAGGTCCGAGACGCCTTGGCGGACGCGGCCGACCAGGTTCTTCACCGGTGCCTGCCGGTGCGAGGTGCCGAGGATCTTCGCGCCCTCGGTTGCCAGGGCCGCGACGGCCTCGGGACGCACCTTGGACGGACCCGCACCGAAACGGCCGTCGGTGGGCTTGAGCTCTGCGGGGATCTGGATGTCGCTGGTCACCAGCGTGTCTCCTTCGTCGTCTGGCTGAGTGCTTGCCGACGACGCTGTCAGCGCCGACCAGTGTTCCATACCGGCGATCAGCACGGAGCCGGGGCCTCTCGTGCCCGGACTACTCGTGCTTGCGGCTGACCGTGTGCTGCCCGGTCATCGCCACCACCGGTCCGTCCTCCGTGGTCACGCACTCGCCGCACGCGCCGCCTCCCTCGGCGATCCCCAGCTCGAGCGGACTGCCGTCCATCCGCAGCGCCGGGTGGTAGTACTCGGCCACCTGCGCCGCCTCGCCCTCGATGTAGTGATCGATCAGCGCCCGCCGGAACCGGTCGGCCGTCACGTTCGGGGCACTGCCGTGCACGAGGGCCCCATGGAAGAACAGCACGTCACCCGGTTCCATCTCCACCGGCACGGCGGACTCCTGAGCCGGCATCGGCACCGTGACATCGGTGACCTCGGCAGTGCCGAACAGGCCGGCGGCCACCGTGTAGCCGGACCGGTCGAACTCTGCCTTGAACGAAACGCTCATCGGCATCTCCTGCGATCAGAGCCAGGCCGCCAGGTGGCGACGCGTAGTGTGTGAGTGACAAAAAGATTCTGTGATCTCAAGGTCGGTAGCACTACGGAAGATCGGCGCAAGGAGTTGACCTTGTGACGCATCAGGGCGGACCGGCCACCGGGAACCCGCTGGTGGTGCAGCTGCTCTCCCCACCGACCTTCTGGCGCTGCGAGCCCAGCTGGTCGTGGGTTTCGCGGCCGCTGCCGAACTACCTGCTGTGGTGTGTCCTCGACGGGATCGGGCGGCTGGAGCTCGATGGCCGGACCCGCGACCTGGGACCGGGCACCTGCGCGGTGTTCGCTCCGGGAGACGCCCCAACGGCCGGGCACGATCCCAGGCGCCGCCTGCTGGTGTTCGGGATGCACTTCCAGCTCGCGTCCCCGGCTGGTGTCGAGCGGGCCGCGACCGACGTCGTACCGCGGGAGCGATGGGGTGAGCTCGCGGACCGGGTGCTGCTGGGCGCACTGGCGCGCAACTCGGACGCGGCCTACCGCCGAGGTGATTCCTTGGGACGACGTCAGGCCGAATTGTGCCTGGAACAGTTGCTCTGCCAGATCTGGGACGCCGCGCACGGCCGGGCAAGAGGCGCGACCGACACTGCTCTGGAGGAGATCGCGCAGGCGATCCGGCAGGACCCCGGCCGTGACTGGAGCGTCGCTGAGATGGCAGCCCGAGTGTCACTGTCGCGGGCGCAGTTCACCCGCCGATTCGTGGCACAGCTTGGCACCTCGCCCGCCCAGTACCTGGTCCAGGCGCGGGTCGACCGTGCACATCAGCTGCTGACAGAGACTCGCCTGTCCGTCACCCAGGTGGCCGCCGCCCTTGGCTACACCGACGTGCCGTACTTCAGCCGCCAGTACAAGCAGCGCACCGGTGCCACGCCGAGCGACGCCAGGACTTGAGCAGCGGCATCAGCCCAGCCAGGCGGGGTTCCAACCCTGGATGTCCGTGGCGGGCCGGGCGGCCGGGCCGGTATAGACGGCGGACGGCCGGATCAACCGACCGGTGCGCTTCTGCTCCAGGATGTGTGCGCTCCAGCCGGCCGTCCGCGCACAGGTGAACATCGACGTGAACATCGCGGGCGGGACTTCGGCGAAGTCCAGCACGATCGCCGCCCAGAACTCGACGTTGGTCTCCAGCACCCGGTCGGGCCGGCGCTCACGAAGCTCGGCGAGAGCGGCCTGTTCCAGCGCTTCGGCGACCTCGTACCGAGGTGCGGCCAGTTCCCGCGCGGTACGGCGGAGCACCCGGGCGCGCGGGTCCTCGGCCCGGTAGACGCGGTGGCCGAACCCCATCAGGCGTTCGCCGGCATCGAGCAGACCCTTCACGTAGGCGCGGGCGTCGCCACTCCGCTCGACGCCCTCGATCATGGTCAGCACCCGCGCCGGGGCGCCACCGTGCAGCGGGCCCGACATCGCGCCGACCGCACCCGAGAGCGCGGCCGCCACGTCGGCGCCGGTCGAAGCGATCACCCGGGCGGCGAAGGTCGAGGCGTTCATGCCGTGCTCGGCGGCGGAGGTCCAGTAGGCGTCGACCGCCCGGACATGCTTCGGATCGGGCTCGCCGCGCCACCGGATCATGAACCGCTCGGTGATGGTGTTCGCCTTGTCCACCTCGCGCTGCGGCACCATCGGCTGGCCGATCCCGCGGGCGGCCTGGGCGACGTACGAGAGCGCCATCACGGCGGCACGGGACAGGTCGTCACGGGCCTGGGCGTCGTCGATGTCGTAGAGCGGGCGCAGTCCCCATGCCGGCGCGAGCATCGCCAGCGCGGACTGGACGTCGACCCGGACGTCGCCGGTGTGCACCGGCAGCGGGAACGGCTCGGCCGGTGGCAGGCCGGGGGTGAACGCACCGTCGACCAGCAGCCCCCAGACGTTCTCGAACGGCACCCGGCCGACGAGGTCCTCGATGTCGACACCGCGGTAGCGCAGGGCCGAACCCTCCTTGTCCGGCTCGGCGATCTGGGTGTCGAAGGCAACGACACCCTCGAGGCCGTGCTGGACCTGCACCTTCAGCTCGGGCATCTGCGCACTGACTCCCTCGTCGATATCTGCTGCTCAGGCAGCATAGGCCTCTCGCTCAACCTCCGGACACAGCGCGGAGCGCCAGGCCCCTGCCGGGCGCGCCGACCGGCGGCCCCAGGGTCATCCGGAGGCGTGCTTCGTCGTCGGGCACGTGAGCCGAGCCGCTGGTAGCGTCCCGCCATGGAGACAGTCGTCGCGTACGCGTTCGACCGGCCAGAGCAGGCAGACCGAGTGACCGCGGGTATCCGGCGCGTCGAGGCGTACTACTCCGAGCTATGGCAGGACTCGGCCCGGCGCGAGGGCTGCGACGCCGGCGCTGTCGGTGTGCACCTGTGGGATCGGAAGGTGTCCGACTGCCGCTGGCCGTCCTGGCATGACGCCGGCGACCTTCGGGTGGCCACCGTTCATGCACCGATCGGGTATGAGCGCGTGGTTGGTGACTTGTCTCCGGAGCAGGCGCCCGGGCCACTGGCACGCGCGCTGCTTCGTTCCCCGGAACGAGTCCTCGAGCTGGCACCGCCGTTCGTGTTGACTGTCTTGGACCCGGAAGCCCAGCACCTGGAGCTCTTCACCGATCCAATCGGTGTCGGTCGGCTGTTTCAGTTGCGGGTTCCGGATGGCTGGGTATGGAGCAATCGTCCCGTCGCGGCTTGCCTCTTCGCCGACGTACCGGCCGCCGCGGCTGCGCGGGGGTGGCTCTATGCGGCCGCGTGCGGATGGTTCATGGACGACACGACGCCTTACGACCGGGTGCTGACTGTGCCCGGCGCCATGCGCATCGTGAACGAAGGTCGCCGCGGGCGTCGTAGGGTGAGCCGGATCGATGCCGTCAGCGTCTGGGCCGGTCGCGACAGCACGGACCCGCTGGCGGGAAGGGTCGAGGAGACCGCGGACGCCTTGCAGGCCGTGGCACGGTCCGTCAGCCGGCTCTGGCCCGGCCGGCCGACGGTCGACCTCAGCGGCGGGCGCGACTCTCGCGTCGTCGCCGCCGCGTTCCTGTCCGCCGGCGTCGACCTGCGGCTCAACAGCTACGACGCCGTTCCTGGGGAGGCCGGGGTCGCGGAGCAACTTGTCGCCGCCTTGCCGTTCCCGGTGGAACACGTCGTCACCGGCGGCTCGCGGAAGGCGACCGGCGCACCACCTCCGACGCCGCCAGTGGTCGAACGAGCACGGCTCTGGCACCGCTACGGCGAAGGGCTGAGGCCTGCGAGCTATCTGTTCCACGCGCCGCCCGCGAGTCTCGCCGAGGTGTCGCACCTGGCGATCGGTGGTGCCGGGGGCGAGATCGCGCACGGGCACTTCTACCCGGGTGACGTGCTCAAGCTGGACGCGATCCCGCTCGAGGCCAAGGTTCAGGCCTTCGTCGAGCGGTTGGGGAGCCGGCTGATCCCCACGACCGGTCCTGCTCCGCGCGCTCGTGACGCGGTGGCCGAGCAGCTGCACCGGGTGCTGCGCGATGCCATCCGCAACGGTCTCGAAGACGCAACCATGCTCGACTACTTCTACGTGGTCGAGCGTCTGCGCCGGTGGGGCACGGCCGGTGAGCGAAGCGGCGTGGTCTCGCCGCTGCTGGTCTCCGAGTTCATCCACGGCGCGTTCGCGTTGGATCCGCCGCAGCGGCTGGACAACGCCTTGCACCGGGCACTGGTTCGGCAGATGGTGCCGCAGTGGGACGACATTCCCTTCTTCAAGCCGGCGCCGATTCAGGCCGCACCGACCGCTCCCGCGCCGACGCCGCCCCGGTTGAAGCGTCTTGCGGATGCACCGGACCGGGACCTGGTCGAGGCGCTCCTCGCCGAGCCCGGCGCCTGGGCGGAGGGCTTCGACGTCGAGGTCCTGAACTCCCTGTGGACAGCATCCGCGGCTGGTGAGAGCACAGCCGCGGGTGAAGTAGTGCTGCGTCAGATGTTGTGGCGGGCGGTCTTCGACGACCATGTGGCCGAGGTGAACCGGCACCTGAGCCCGGCGGCGCGGCCAGTCGTCGCCGTCACCCCGCCCTCGGCAACCGAACCCCTGCCCGAGCCGCCCTCGGCAGCCCAACCACCGGCAGCGCAACCCCCATCCACAGGTGCCCACTCCCCGGCCGCTCAGCGCCCGGTAAGGCCGACGTCGGCTCAGTCGCCAGTCAAGGCAAAGCCCGTACTGCGGCGGATCCGCCGGAATCCGGCCGTTCGCAAGCTCGCCCGCACGCCGGTGTGGCGGGCCTTCCGACGCACCCGCATCGGACGCTCCTGGCGCCGCCCGACCAGCAAGACCTCCTAGCGTCGGCGCCACATGACCCCTTGTACGCCAGCGACCGGGCGCCCGCGAGTCGGGCGCCCGTGACTCGGGCGGCCAGCTGCTGGGTGGCCAGCTGTCGGGTGGCCAGCTGTCGGGTGGCCACGGTGCGCTGACCGCGACCACGGCCATCAGGTCGACCGTGGTGAAGTACAGGCGTGCCGCCCTCATGAACGAACTGGTGCGGGTTGAAGTCGGCTGGCCGGCCGTACGCCGACAACTGGGTGGTGGGCGGGTATCGGGTGGTCGAGTCCGACACACCGACCCGTGCAAGAGCCTGCCGTCGGTGCCGGCAGTCCTGGCCGCCGCATTGGCGCTGGCATTGCCACTCGCGACGCGCACTGGCTGCCAGTGCTCTTGTCGGTGCGGGCGCCCCGATGGCCTCGCGGTGCCTCGCGCCCATTCTGCTACCGGCCCGGCGCTCGGTCGACTTTGTGCACCGGCCAGTCATGCCACGGCGCTTGCCATGGCTGGCGGGTGCCCAAGGTCGAGGCTTGCTTCGACCTTGCGCACGGGCTGGTCGTGTCGCTGCGGTCTCGATGGCTGGTGGGTGCTCAAGGTGGCGGCGCGCGAGTCGGTCGGAGCTGGGTACGTTGCTTTGTCCCCGCCGTCAGCTCGGCCTTGGGGCGGCCGCGGCCGGCGCGGTGCCCGGCGCCCCGGTGCTCGGCGCCCGGCGCCCGGCGCCCGGTCGACTTTGTGCACCGGTCAGTCGTGCCACGGCGCTTGCCATGGCTGGCGGGTGCCCAAGGTCGAGGCTCGCTTCGACCTTGTGCACCGGTCAGTCACGTCGGTGCGGTCTCGGTGGCTGGTGGGTGCTCAAGGTGGGTGATGGCCTGGACTTTGTGCATGGGCAGGTCGTGTCGGTGCGGTCTCGGTGGCTGGTGGGTGCTCAAGGTGGCGTGGCGCGAGCCGGTCGGAGCTAGGTACATATGAGCCGCTGTCTCCGGCGTCAGCTGCGGCCTGGGGCGAGGCGCGGCCGGGCCCGGCGCTCGGTCGGTGCTTGGCACCCGGTGCTCGGCGCTCGGTCGACTTTGTGCACCGGTCAGTCACTCGGGCGCGGTCTTGGTGGCTGGTGGGTGCTCAAGGTGGGGGTTGGTCTGGACCTTGTGCACGGGGTGGTCGTGCCGAGGCGGTGTTGGTGGCTGGTGGGTGCTCAAAGTGGCGCGCGGCGCGGCGCGAGCCGGTCGGAGTCAGGTACGTCGAGGGGTGTAGTAGCAACGCATGCGCTACCGGGGGCGACGTTCAACTCAGCCTGGATAACAGGGATGTCCGAGCCGGCAGCCGCGCTATTCCCGCAGCCGCGCTATCCGGGCAGCGGTATCCCCGCGGCCGCGCTATCCGTGCAGCGCCATCCCACGGCCGCGCTATCCGTGCAGCGCTATCCCCGCGGCCGCGCTATCCGTGCAGCGCCATCCCGCGGCAGCGCTATCTCGGCAGCGGCGCTACGCCGGCAGCCGTGTTATCCCGGATGTCGCTGTGTCCGAACAGCCGCTACCTCAGCAGTCGCGCTTTCCCATTCAGCCGACGAGTGACGAGCTAAGGCGGCTGGACGGCGTGCGGAAGTGCTCCGGGACGGAAGCCGGGGTACGGCGTTCAGCTGGGCGGGCAGCCGCAAGGTGGAGCCCCCGGGACCTCGTAGGCTCTCAGCGTGGATCTTGGAGAGATGCGGCGGGCCTACGGTCTGGGAGAGTTGCTGGAGGACCAGCTCGACGCCGACCCGGTGGCGCAGTTCGGGAAATGGCTGGCGCAGGCCAACGACTTCGGGCTTGCCGAGCCCAACGCGATGGTCCTGGCCACTGCCGACGGCGACGGCCGGCCGTCGGCAAGGATCGTGTTGCTCAAGGGCCTGGACGAGCGCGGGTTCGTCTTCTACACCAACCAGCAGTCCCGCAAGGCAACCGACCTGGCCGCCAACCCGCACTGCGCACTTGTGTTCCCTTGGCATGCGATGGAGCGCCAGGTACGGGTCGAGGGCATCGCCGACAACTTGCCCGTCGAGGAGGTCGACGCGTACTTCGCGAGCCGGCCACGCGAGTCGCAGCTAGGGGCCTGGGCCTCGCAGCAGTCCCAGCCGGTCGAGTCCCGCGCGGAGCTCGATCTCCAGTACGCGTCGTACGAGCGGCAGTGGCCGGAGGGCACCGAGATCGCGACGCCGTACTTCTGGGGCGGCTATCGCATCCGGCCCGAGAGGTTCGAGTTCTGGCAGGGCCGGACCGGCCGGCTGCACGACCGGCTGGTCTACCGCCGGACCAGCTCATCCTCGTCCGAGCCCTGGGAACTCATCCGGCTCCAGCCCTGAGAGTCCTCGGAGTCCGCAGGGCCGCGCCGGCTCCCGGAGTCGCGGAAGCCGTGGCGCTGCCACCAGCGGGCCAGCAAAGCGGGCGCCCACCAGTTGGCCCGGCCGAGCAGGCGCATGGTGGCCGGGTCCAGCAGTGCGCGGACCACGGAGGTGTCGAGCGCGATCACGAGGCCGATGCCGATCATCTTGACGAACACGAGGCCCGAGGTGGAGAAGGTCCCCACCAAGATGATCAGCAGCAGTGCCGCGCTGGTGATGATGCCGCCGGTGCGCTGCAGGCCGAGCGCGGTTCGGCGCGGTGTTCAAGGATCTGGTCGCCCAGCTGTGGCAGCAGCGGCCCTTCTCCATCCCGACCGACGAGCAGCTCGGCGCGGACCTGGTCCACCAGCTGAACCGCCAGGCCGGTCATTTCGCCCACATGCCGGCCGGTGCGGTCTACCTGACTTTGAACTACTGGACCCGGCTCTACGGGTTGATCTGCATGGAGGTCTTCGGTCGGCTGCACTGGGCCCTGGACGATGCCGGCGCCTACTTCGAGGCCCGGCTCCGTGAGATCGGCGACGCCCTCGGCCTGGAATGCCCGCCCCCGACCATCGGCTGAGGTCGGTAGGCATGAAGAGACCCGCGGGCGCTTCCGCACCGCACGACCGGGTGGCCGAACGCTGTGGGTCAGGCGGACTGACCTGACTGCCCGCGGGCCCGGTGACTGGCGTTGAACTGGCTAGCCACTTGTCCCACCAACTAGTGGAGAGCGGCTAGCCCGCCGCCACCTCACGAGTCCGATAGCAATTCATGCGTTGGACCACCTCCCTTCGCGTGTACTGCGAACTTACGTCGCGGGGCGACCGCCTTCAACCGTTTTTGCCGGTTCGTCCCGGATGCCGGAAACGGCCCGATGGACCCGGCTCGTGATGGCATGGGGGCATGGTCCTACGGGTGGGATTGCCGGCGTTGGTGATGGCCGTCGCGCTCGCCTGGTTCGCGTACGCGTCGTACCGGCGGGCGCAGCTCGCGGAGCAGGCGATCGCCGACCTGCGGGAGGAGGCCCGGGTGCTCGAGCAGGAGGTACGGGCACTGGAGCGGGCGGTCGCGGCCGCGGAGCAGGGGCTGCGTACCCTCGCCTCGCATCCGTCGGTCCCGCGCGACGTGGCGCTGACCGCGGACCTCACCCTCGCCGACATCCGGCGACTCATCGAACGCAAGGAGCTCGACCACTGATGGCAAAGACCGGCACCGCGACGACGATCGCCAAGGCGAACCGGGGCGCACTGGGCAAGGTGATCGCGGGCATCGTCGGCGCGATCGTGCTGCTGATCATCTTGTTCAACATCTTCAACTTCGCCGACACCGACGCGAACCGGATCGGGCTGCACTACGGCGGCGGGGTGGTCGAGGACAAGGTGTTCAAATCGATCATCCCGCCGGGCTCGACGAACAAGCTGATCGGGCCCGGCGACACCGTCTACACCTACCCGGTCGATCAGCGGTCCTACATCATCGGGGGCGACGGCGCGGACACCGACAAGGCGGACGAGGTCACCGTGGTCAGCAAGGACAACGTGCAGCTCGGCGTCCGGGTGCAGGTCTACTTCACGCTGAACCGGGACAAGGAGGTGCTCCAGTCCTTCCACGAGCGGATCGGGCTGAAGACCGACGCCTACACCGCCGCCGGGTGGGACGACATGCTGCAGTCGTACTTCCGCCCCCAGATCGACCGGGCGCTGGCCGCCGTGGCGACGAACTACAACTGGGCAGAGCTGTACAACAACGAGGCCAAGAAGTCGCAGTTCCAGACCGCCGCGGCGAAGGAGTTCACCCGGCTGCTGCCGGCCGCGGTCGGCGGCGACTACTTCTGCGGGCCGTCGTACACGGGCGGTAACGGCTGCGGCGAGCTGTCCTTCACGATCCAGAAGCCCACGCCGTTGGACAAGGGCATCATCGACGGGCTGGAGGCCAAGCAGCGGGCCGAGCTGGCCAAGCAGGCGCAGGAGCAGAAGAACCAGCAGGTCAACGTCGAGCTGCAGTCGGTCAAGCAGCAGGTCGCAATGCTCGGGGCGCAGGGCTACCTGCTGAAGAAGGCGATCGAGTCCGGCAACATCCAGTTCATGGTGATCCCGCAGAACGGCAACGTCAGCATCCCGGTGCCTACCTCCACGGCGACCCCCACCCAGCGCTGAGGCCCCGCTCCGAATCCTTGCGTCCGACGGACCGTGGGCCTGCCCCGCCTGCCCCGCGGTCCTTCGGACGCAGGCGAAGTGTCAGTTGAAGGCCGACGGGTCGACCGTGATCCAGATCTGGCGGGCTCGCGCGAGCACCCGGCCGTCGGCGTCGTACAGCGTGGTCGCGGTGAAGGTCTTGCGGCCGTCCTCTCCGAGCAGGCGGCCCATCACCACGCATGGCTCACCCACCGTCGGCCGCGCGTCGACACATGCCGTCATCTGACCGAGGACCGACGGGCGTCCTTCGAGGTCGATCGTCCAGCCGCCCGGGCAGTCCAGCGCGGCCCACAAGTACTTCGCCTCCACGAGTCTGTCGGCGCCGGCCAGCTCAGCGGCAGGAGTCCACGTACACGCCGTTCGCCCGTCTCCCAGC
Source organism: Kribbella sp. (assembly GCA_035759015.1). Lineage (GTDB taxonomy): Bacteria > Actinomycetota > Actinomycetes > Propionibacteriales > Kribbellaceae > Kribbella. The sequence goes on along the minus strand of DASTVQ010000162.1, from coordinate 25,252 downwards.
GGCCCGGGCCGCAACTGCAGTCCGTCGGCGTTGGCAGGTCCACAGACGAAGCAGGTCGGGAACGGGTGATTCACCAGCCCCCGGTACGACCCTTCTGCCGCGCGTGCCTCGCTCGGACCGACAGGATCCACGGTTGCGTCGTCGAGGACGCCGGAGTCCACCGGCGTGCCCTCGGCCGCCAGCGCCTCCGGGGCGATCAGCTCGGCCCGGTCCGGGTCGACGAGCAGCTCGAGCTCGACCTCCAGCGGTGGTGGCAGGCGGAGCGTGATCCGGGGCGCCGTGCCTTCGGCGGCCTCGGCCGCCAGGGCGGTGCCGAGCAGACCTGCCACGTAGCCGCCGTTGGCCGAGCCGGCCGGCCCGCAGAAGCGCCGCTCGATCCGGAAGGTGTTTCGCGTCGTCATGGCAGAAGACCCTAGGTGCTGACTGGTGGTCCCGGCACGGTCCCGGGTTCGGGCGCCAGATTTACGGACCCGCAGACTCTCATTAAAGCGTCTGTTTGAACTATGCTGACTGCAGGCTTCAGCGGCGGAGCGGGTGGGGTGCCTGCGCCGCGCTGGCCGGGGGGAGGGAGTCTGTGGAGACGCCGGTGGAGTCGACGCGGGAGCGGCTGCTCAACGTCGCGGAGGAGCGGTTCGGCGAGGGCGGTTACGAAGGAACCTCGCTGCGTGCCATCACGGTGGCGGCCGAGGCGAACATCGCCGCGGTGAACTACCACTTCGGGTCGAAGGAGGCACTGCTGCGCGCCGCACTCGCCCGGGCGATGGCGCCGGTCAACGCCGAACGCCGCAGGCGGCTGGATCAGCTCGAGTCCGAGGGAGCCCCGACGACCGAACAGTTGATCCGGGCCTTCGTCGAACCCGGGCTCGACCTGATCGTCCGGCGGGGCGAACGGGGCCCGACGGTGGCCCGGTTCCTCGGCCGGGTCGCGTTCGACCCGAGCCGGCGGATCCGGGACTTGTACGCGGCGGAGGCGGATCCGGTGGCGACGCGTTACCTGGCCGCGCTGCAGGCGGCACTCCCACACGCCGCGCCGGAGTCGGTGGCCTTCGGTTTCGTGAACATGCTCGGGCTGCTCGCGCTGCACCAGTCACAGGCCCTCTCGCTCGCGCCGGGCGTGGCGGAGGGCGAGGAGCGCGGCGAGGTGGCGGAGAACCTGATCGCGTTCCTGGTGGCCGCGTTCGACCGCGGACTGCGCGGTTGAGGGCCGGTCAGCTTGTCCACAGACTGCTCACGGATGTTCGAACCGTTGGGTAACGCTGCATAATGGCGCTCCGTGGAGCCCTGTGATGTCGTGGTTGCCGTCGATCTCGGTGGAACCCGGATGAAGTGCGGCCTGGTCGCCGCCGACGGTGACGTGCTGCATCGAGAGACCCGGCCCACGCCGCGGGTCGCCGGCGGGCCGGCCGTGCTCGAGGCCGTCGTGGAGACGGTGATCGAGCTCGGTCAGAAGGCGACGGCCGAAGGCCACCGGGTGCGCGGCGTCGGAGTGGTGGTGCCGGGCATCATCGACGCAGAGCGCGGCATCGTCCGCGCCGAGAACCTGGCCTGGACCGAGATGCCGGTGCTCGCCGAGGTGACAGCCGCTGTCGGCCCCGACAAGCCGGTCGTGCTCGCACACGACGTCCGCGCCGGCGGCTACGCCGAGTTCCGGCGGGGCGCGCTGACCGGCACGACCAACTCGCTCTTCCTGCCTCTGGGCACGGGCATCGCGGCGGCCATGGTGGTGGACGGCTCCCTGGTGTACGGCGATGGTTATGCCGGCGAGCTGGGCCACACCCGCTTTGTGCACGGCGAGGCCGCCGAGCAGTGCGCGTGCGGCCAGTGGGGTTGCTTGGAGACTGTCGCTTCCGCTGCAGCGGTGGCTCGCCGGTACGGCGCTCGTACCGGCCGGACCGTCGCCGGGGCCCGGGAGGTGCTCGAGCGGCTCGCGGCCGGCGACCCTGACGCCGCTGCGGTCTGGAACGACGCGCTGGCGGCCCTGGTGGACGCATTGGTGCTCTACACAACCTTGGTCGCGCCGACCCGGATAGCGATCGGTGGTGGCCTGGTGGGCGCGGGTGAGACCCTGCTGAAGCCGCTGCGCGAGGGCATCGCGGCGCGGCTGACGTTCCAGCGGGTGCCTGAGATCGTTGCGGCCGAGCTCGGTGAGGAGGCCGGCTGTCTCGGCGCGGCGTTGATGGCGTGGGACCGTGTAGCTGCCGCCGCCGACACAGGCGGCCAGGAAGGTGAACAGAAGGTATGACGACGTTTCGGATGGCCCGACTGGTCACTCCCGACGACGTGCTGGAGAACGCCTGGCTCCAGGTGGTGGCCGGTGACATCTACGCGTTCGGCCGGCGGTCGCAGGGGATGCCCGCAGACGGTCAGCGACCGGAGGACCTCGGTGAGGTGACGGTGGTCCCCGGCTTCGTCGACATGCACACCCATGGGGGCGGCGGCGCGACCTACTCGACCACCGATCCTGAGGAGGCTCGCAAGGTCGCGGCCTTCCACGCCAAGCACGGGACCACCACCACGATGGCCAGCCTGGTGACCGCCCCGCTGGACGACCTGGTGTCGCAGACGGCGTGCCTGGCCGACCTGGTCGCAGATGGCGTGATCGCAGGTGTTCACCTGGAAGGCCCGTTCCTGTCGCAGGCGCGCTGCGGTGCGCACGAGCCGACACTGCTGCGGGACCCGGTCGAGGCCGACGTGGCGAAGCTCCTCAGCGGTGCGGTCAAGATGGTGACGATCGCGCCGGAGCTGCCGAGCGGCCTCGCCGCGATCCGCCAGGTGGTCGATGCCGGCGTGGTCGCGGCGCTCGGGCACACCGATGCGACGTACGAGCAGATGATCGCCGGGGCCGACGCCGGCGCGACGGTGGCGACGCACCTGTTCAACGGGATGCGGCCGTTCCACCACCGCGACCCGGGCCCGGTCGGCGCCGCTCTGAACGACCCGCGACTGCTGCTCGAGGTGATCAACGACGGCACTCACCTGGACCCGCGGGTGGTCCGGGTGGCGCTCGCGGCCGCCGGCGTCTCGCGCATCGCGCTGATCACGGACGCGATGGTGGCGACCGGGATGCCGGACGGGCGCTACCGGCTGGGCAGCCTGGACGTGGACGTCGAGGACGGTGTCGCCCGGCTGACGACCGGCGCCCGCTCGATCGCCGGCAGCACCTTGACCATGGACGTCTCCTACGCCAACGCGGTGAAGGCCGGTGTCTCGTTGGTCGACGCGTCGCGGATGGCCTCGACCACTCCCGCCGAGGCGTTCGGCTGGTACACCGTCGGCGCCATCGAGATCGGCAAGCGAGCCGACCTGGTGGTCCTGGACGACGAGTACTCCGTCCGTAAGGTCATGCGGGCCGGCGCGTGGCTGGACTGATCGGCCCGTGATCGGCACCGTCACCCTCAACCTGGCGCTCGACGTCACGTACGACGTCGACGAGCTGGTGCCGGGCGGCAGCCACCGGGTCACGCGGGTCCGGCAACGGGCCGGCGGCAAGGGCGTCAACGTGGCGCGGGTCGCGGCGGCGCTCGGGCACCAGGTGATCGCGCTGGGATTCGTCGGCGGCATGACCGGCGAGATCGTCGCCGCCGAGCTGTTCGATGCGGGACTGCCCGCCCTGCTGACGCCGATCGCCGGCGAGACCCGCAGAACCGTTGCCGTGGTCAACGGTGTGGACGGTGACGCGACCGTCTTCAACGAGATCGGCCCGGCGGTCTCGGAGGACGAGTGGCGCGCGTTCCACGACCGGATGCCGTGGGGGCGGCTGGGTGTGCTGGCTTGCTCCGGCAGCCTGCCGCCGGGCCTGCCTGCTGACGCCTATGCCGAGCTGGCGGTCCGGGCGCGGCACCACAACATCCTCACCGTGATCGATACGGGTGGGTCCGCGCTGGTCGCCTCGGCCCGGGCCGGTGCGATCGTGCGCTCCAACGCCGCTGAGCTTCGTGATGCTTTAGGCAACGATGTCGCGGTTGAAGAGGGAGCTCGGCACCTGGTTGGCCTCGGCGCCACGGCCGCCGTGATCACCGACGGCCCGCGCGGCATGGTGGCCGCCGGCCCCGCCGGTGCCTGGCGGGCGCTCCCCGTCGAGCAGGTCGCGGGCAACCCCACCGGCGCGGGCGACGCCTGTACGGCGGTGGTCGCGGCGGCTGTCGCGGAATCGGCCGAGCCTGACTGGGCCGAGGTGCTGCAGGCTGCTGCGGCCGCCTCCGCCGCGGCGGTCCTGACACCCGTCGCCGGGGACATCGAGCTGTCGGCGTACCGCCGGTGGCTGCCGCAAGTCGTCGTACAGACTCTGTGAGAGAGGGAGTTCGGTCATGCCGCTGGTGTCCGGTGCAGAGGTCGTCCTGAGCGCTGCCAAGGCGGGGCGCGGGGTGGGCGCGTTCAACGTGATCCAGCTGGAGCATGCGACCGCGCTGATCGCGGGTGCCGAGCGCGCCGGCGCGCCGGTCATCCTGCAGATCAGCGAGAACGCGGTGAAGTACCACGGTGCGCTCAAGCCCATCGGCGTGGCCACCCTTGCCGCCGCCGCGGCCTCATCGGTTCCGGTGGTGGTGCACCTCGACCACGCCATGGACCGCGCGCTGGTGACGGAGGCGGTTTCGCTCGGGTTCACCTCGGTGATGTACGACGCGTCCAGGCTCGCCTACGCCGACAATGTGGCCTCGACAGCCGAGGTGACGGGCTTTTGTCACGACCACGGGGTGTTCGTCGAGGCCGAGATCGGCGAGGTCGGGGGCAAGGACGGCGTCCACGCGCCGGGTGCGCGGACCCGTCCGGACGAGGCGGTCGCGTTCGTCGAGGCGACCGGGGTGGACGCCTTGGCCGTGGCCGTCGGCTCGTCACACGCGATGACCGAGCGGACCGCCGAGCTGGACTTCGAGCTGATCGCCTCGTTGCGTGCGGCGGTGCCGGTGCCGCTCGTGCTGCACGGCTCGTCCGGGGTGGCGGACGCGGACCTGACCCGGGCGGTCGAGTCCGGCATGACCAAGGTCAACATCGCCACCCACCTGAACAACGTCTTCACCGACGTGGTGCGGCAGATTCTCGCCGAGCAGCCCGCGCTGGTCGACACCCGCAAGTACCTCGGCCCCGCCCGCGACGCCGTCGGCGACGAGGTCACCCGTCTCCTCGCCGTCCTGAAAGCCTGAGCGGGGGTTGGGTCTGCCGTGAGTGACGGGGCAGGTTCGGACCGATCGCGGGAGAGTCGGCAACTGGCGCGCCGCCTCGGCGTCGGCGACGCGGTGGTCATCGGTCTCGGCTCCATGGTGGGAGCCGGGGTCTTCGCGGTGTGGGCGCCGGCCGCGCGGTCCGCCGGTTCCGCGTTGCTCATCGGTCTGCTGATCGCAGCGGTCGTTGCCTACTGCAACGCCACCTCCTCCGCCCAGCTCGCGGCGGTCTACCCGGTCTCCGGTGGTACGTACGTCTACGGTCGCGAACGGCTCGGGCCCGGCTGGGGGTTCGCGGCCGGCTGGTCCTTCGTCGTCGGCAAGACCGCGTCCTGTGCGGCGATGGCGCTCACCTTCGCCACGTACGCCGTGCCGGATCCGGGCTGGCCGCGGCGGCTGGTCGCGCTGGCGGCCGTGCTGGCGCTGGCGGGAGTCAACTATCGCGGCGTCACCCGGACCGCGCGGCTGACCCGAATCCTGGTCGCCTGCACCCTGGTCCTCCTGGCGACCGTCGTGGCGATCCTGCTGACCTCGTCGGCCAGTGGTTCGCCGCCCGCCGTCTGGTCCGAGGACACCAGCCCGTACGGCGTACTGCAGGCGGCGGGCCTGCTGTTCTTCGCGTTCGCCGGGTACGCCCGGATCGCCACCATGGGGGAGGAGGTCCGCGACCCGTCCCGAACCATCCCGCGCGCCATCTCCCTCGCGCTGGTCATTGCTGTCGGCATCTACCTCGTCGTCGGCCTCGCCCTGCTGAGCGTCCTGGGGTCGTCGCGGATCGCCGATGCCGCCGCGCCACTGGCCGAGGCAGTCGATGCGGCCGGTGCCGCCTGGGCCGTGCCAGTGGTCCGGGTCGGAGCGGCGCTGGCGAGCCTCGGCGCGCTGCTGGCGCTGATCGCCGGCATCGGCCGCACCTCACTCGCCATGGCGCGCAACGGTGATCTGCCGCGGTGGCTTGCCGCGATCCACCCTCGGTTCCACGTGCCGCACCATGCGGAGCTCGCGCTGGCGGCGGTGGTCGGCGTACTGGTCCTCACGACGGATCTGCGCGGCGCGATCGGCTTCTCGTCGTTCGGCGTGCTGCTCTACTACGCGATCGCGAACGCCGCGGCCTTCACCCAGCCCGCGGACCAGCGCCGCTGGCCCAGGGCCCTCAACGTGTTGGGACTCGTGGGTTGCGTGACACTCGCCGTCACTCTCCCGCTCAGCTCGGCGGTCACCTGCGCCACCCTTCTCGCCGTCGCGCTGGTCACCCGGTCGCTTCTCCACCGTCGGGTGTGAGCCGCCCGGTCGGGTCAGCGGATGGCTTCGTAGCGGCGGAGGGCTTCGGCCCGGGCTTCGGCGTGGTCGACGATCGGGTCCGGATAGCCATCGACTCCGCCATGATTCCACGGCTCGTGGGCGGACTTGCCCGGCAGGTCGCGCAGTTCCGGCACCCAGCGGCGGACGTACTCTCCCTCGGGGTCGAACTTCAGCCCCTGCGCGACCGGGTTGAAGATCCGGAAGTACGGCGAGGCGTCGGCGCCGCAGCCGGCCACCCACTGCCAGTTCAGCGAGTTCGACGCGAGGTCGCCGTCGCGCAGGTGCCGCATGAACCAGCGGGCGCCGTGCTTCCAGTGCACGTGCAGATCCTTCACGAGGAAGGACGCCACGATCATCCGTACCCGGTTGTGGACGAAGCCGTCGCCCGCCAGCTGACGCATCCCCGCATCGACGATCGGGTAACCGGTCAGCCCGGCGCGCCACGCGTCGAAGGCGTCGCCCGGTTCGTCGTACCGCATCCGCGCGAACTCGGACCGCAGCGGCTTCCAGGCGGCGTGCGGGTTGCGGGCGAGGAGGTCGGCGCAGAACTCACGCCAGGCCAGCTCACGCCGGTACGCGTCGGCGCCCGCGTTGCGCAGGCGCGCCAGGTCGGCCAGCATCGTGCGCGGGTGGATCTCGCCGTACTTCAACGGCACCGACATCCGTGAGGTCGAGTCCAGGTCGGGCCGGTCGCGCTCCTCGTCGTACCGCGCGACGTCATCGACGTACTCCCGCCAGTGGTGCCGCGCGGCCTGCTCACCGACACCGTCGACCTGACCGACGGCAGGCAGCGCATCGCCGTCCGCACCGATCCAGTCGACCTTCGACGGTGCATCGACCGGCCGGCGCCAGCCGTGCTCGAGCCACGCGCGGAAGTATGGCGTGAACACCTGGTACGACGAGCCCTGCTGGTTGAGCACCCGCCCGGGGGCGACGGCGTACGGCGAACCTGTCGGGGCCAGCGCGCATTCCAGAGCGGCCGCGACGGCATCGTCTCGCCGACGCCCGTACGGCCCGTAGTCGGCCGAGATGTGCACACTGGTCCCACGGACCTCCCGGGCGACGGCGGGAACCACCTCTGCCGGATCGCCACGCCGTACGACGAGCTTGCCGCCCATCGAGTCCGAGAGGCACCTCAAGGAGCCGACCAGGTGATTGCGGCGGGCGGTGCCGGCCCTGTCGAACAAGGCCGGGTCGAGCACGAAGAGGCCCAGGACCCGGCCGTCACCCGCCGCGACCGCATCGAGCAGGGCCGGGTTGTCGGCCTGCCTCAGATCGCGCCGGAACCACATCACCGCGGGTGCCATCCCTCCATCCTGACCGAGCCGTGCCGATGGCAACCAACCGGCGCATGGCGGTGCGGTCGTCGTTTGGTAAGGCTTGCCTAGCTGAGTGACAATGGTTGTCGTGAGCGAACTGATCGATACCACCGAGATGTACCTGCGCACCGTGTACGAGCTGGAAGAAGAGGGCATTCTTCCGCTGCGGGCCCGGATCGCGGAGCGGCTGCACCAGAGCGGACCGACGGTCAGCCAGACGGTGGCACGGATGGAGCGTGACGGGCTCGTCACGGTGGAAGGCGACCGGCATCTCGAGCTCACCGAGGTCGGCCGGATGCAGGCGGTCCGGGTGATGCGTAAGCACCGGCTCGCGGAGCGTCTGCTGGTGGACGTGATCGGCCTGGAGTGGGAGGACGTGCACGCCGAGGCCTGCCGCTGGGAGCACGTGATGAGCGACGCCGTCGAGCTCCGGCTGCTGAAGATCCTGGACAACCCGACCGAGTCGCCGTACGGCAACCCGATCCCGGGCCTGGAGGAGTTGCAGAAGGACACCGAGGTGACCGCGACGGCCGACTTCCGGATCGGTGTCGAGCCGCTGGACAAGGTGCTGGACGCGGCCGGAAGCACGGTGCGGGTGTTGGTGCGGCGAATCGCCGAGCCGGTGCAGACCGACGACGGCGCGATGGCCGTGCTGCGTCGCGCGGGTGCCCTGCCCGGCCGGGAGGTCGACTCGGTGCTGGACGCCGAGGGTGTCCTGCTCGGGAGCCGTGAGGCCGGTGGCGTGATCAGCGACGAGACGGCCGGTCACATATTCGTCAGCCGCGTCTGATCCGGTCCACCCCTGTGGCGAAACGTCGTAGGGTGGCCCGCGATGCCTGAGAACGAGATCGACTGGCCGGCTTATCTGCGCGACTTCCACACCGCGGCACCCGGCAGTACCGAAGCGCTGCTGTCGCGTGCGGTGGCCGGCGACCACACGCCGTACCGGTGGCTCTGCCGTGCCGTCTCCGGCGAGGCGCGCCGGGTTCTGGATCTCGCGTGTGGAACCGGGCCTGTCGCCAAGGAACTGTACGGCCGCTGGGTCGTCGGCGTGGACGTCAACGCGGCCCAGCTGGGCTGTTCCCCTGGCCCGAGGGTGCAGGCGGACGCATTGCATCTCCCGTTCGTCAACGAGGCATTCGACGTGGTGACCTGCTCGATGGGACTGATGGTTGTGCAGCCGCTGCATGACGTTCTGGCCGAGGCAGCCAGGGTCTTGCGTCGCGGAGGTGTGCTGGCGGCGACTGTGCCTGCCGTTCGGCCGTTGCGCCGCGGTGACGTGGGCACGCTTACCAGCCTCACGACGCGGCTCCGCTCCGCCCCACAGTTCCCTGCGAATGGCGAAGCCGGCAGCTTGCGGGACCAGTTGCGCACGGCCGGCTTCGACGTACTGGAGAGCCAGCGCGAGCGGTATGCGTACCTGGTTCGGTCCGTCGACGACGCCCAGCGGCTGGTCGGGGCGCTGTACCTGCCCGGCACGCCGGACAGTCGCCGGAAGGCCGCCGCTGCCTGGCTGGGGGAGCGGGCCAAGGCGCGAGGCAAGGTGGAGGTCGCCATCCCGGTTCGGCGGATCGTCGCGATGCGGACGAAGGTCGCTCTCGCCTGACCGCGACTCGGTACCGTTCTGTTGTGCCGACGCCCACCGCTGACCTGCCATCCGCCGGCGCCGACCGGTTGCGCTGGTCGGTCCGCGAGCTCGACCACGCGCTCGACGGCGAAACGGTGTACCGGGAGATGCTGGCCGCCGAGCCTGTGGCCTTCTGGCTCGACGGCAGCCTCACCGATCGTGCCGTTCGCCGCGTCTCGGTCCTCGGTACGACGAGCGGCACCGGTGCCGAGGTCGTCGTGCGCGACGTGGCGGACGGGGACGTGTTCGCCGAGTTGCGGGGATTGCTGGCGGCCAAGCGGCCGGACGCCGTACCGGATGCGCTGGCGGACGTCTTCAGCGGCGGTTATGTCGGCTTCTTCGGCTACGAGCTGAAGGCCTTGACGGGTGGCGTGGCGGCACACGAGTCGCCGACACCGGATGCACTGTGGATCTGGGCGAACCGATTCGTCGTCCTCGACCATGACCGCGACCGCACCTTGCTGGTCGCGATCCATCCGCCGGAGGACGCTGACGCGCGCGCCTGGCTCGACCGGGCGCAGGCCTGCGCGGCCGGCTGGTGGATGAGCGGGGTCGAGCCGCCCGCGATCGCCGAGCTCGACCTGGAGGCGTGCCTGGAGCAGGACCGCGAGAGCTACCTGGCCGCGATCGACGCCATCCGGCTGGCGCTGGAAGCCGGGGAGACCTACGAGGTCTGCCTGACCAACCGGGTGCGGCTGCCCGCGGTCGCCGACCCGCTCGAGTTCTACCTGTGGCAACGCGACCGCAATCCCGCGCCCTACTCGGCGTTCCTCCGGTACGGCGATCTCGCCGTCGCCAGCTCGTCCCCGGAGCGGTTCCTGACGGTCGATGCGCAGGGCTGGGCCGAGTGCCGCCCGATCAAGGGCACGGCTCCGCGCCAGCCCGATCCCATGCAGGACCAGCTGGCCGCGAAGGCCCTGGCCGAGGACGAGAAGACGCGGGCCGAGAACCTGATGATCGTCGACCTGATCCGCAACGACCTCGGCCGCGTCAGCCGCCCGGGCACCGTGCAGGTGCCACAGCTGATGGTGGTCGAGAGCTACGAGACGGTGCATCAGCTCGTCACGACGGTCCGCGGTCGCTTGCGCCCGGGCGTCGACGCCATCGACGCCGCGCGGGCCTGCTTCCCGCCCGGCTCCATGACCGGTGCGCCCAAGATCCGCACCATGGAACTGCTCGACGAGCTCGAGCACAGCGCACGCGGGGTCTACTCGGGTGCCCTCGGCTATTTCACCCTCGACGGCCGTGCCGACCTGAGCGTGGTGATCCGCACCGCGGTGATGACTGCCGACAGCACCGTGGTCGGCGCCGGTGGGGCCATCGTGCTCGACTCCGACCCGGTCGCCGAGTACGACGAGATGGTGCTCAAGGCGACGGCAACGGTGCGAGGCCGGTCCGGATGAGCTACCTGCGGGTGGCCGACTCCTTCCTTGTTGCCGAGGGCAAGGTTCGCGGCCTGGACCTGCATCGCGACCGCTTCACCTCGTCCTGTACGGCGCTGGGGGTGTCGGCCGGGGAGTTCTGGGACGCGTCGGTGAGACAGTTGCCCCGGACCGGTCGGTGGTTCCCGCGGTTCGAGCTGGGAGCTTCCGGCGAGCCGGCGTTGCTGATCCGGCCGGCGCCGCCGACCGGCGGGGGAGTCCGGGTCAGCGTGCACGACGGCCCGGATCCGCGGACCGCGCCGCGGGTGAAGGGCCCCGACCTGGCGGCGCTGGGCGAGTTGAAGGCGCGCGCGGCCTCGGCGTACGGGGCTGACGAGGTGCTGCTGACTGCCCCGGACGGCGCGGTGCTTGAGGCGGCGTACTCGGGTGTGCTCTGGTGGGAGGGCGAGGCCCTGTGCGAGCCGCCCGGCGACCGGCCCATCCTGCCATCGGTGACGGCGCGGTTGGTGCGGCGGATCGCTGCCGAGGCGGGTGTCGAGGTCGTGGAGCGGGCCCGCACGGCTGCTGAGCTGGCGGACCTGGAGGTGTGGCTCGTGAACGCGCTGCACGGGATCCGCCAGGTCGAGGCGTGGCAGACCGCACCGCCTCGGGCCGTCGACGCGCGACGTGCCGGGCAATGGCAGCAAGCCCTTCTCGACCTCGCCGAACCACTCCCACCTGTGGACTGAGCGGCGCCGGCCCGGCGAGCTCACCGGGGCGCGGAGTCTGCGGTGTCGCCGAGCTCGGTGAAGAGGGTGAGTTGCAGTCCGGCCGGTGCCTCCAGCCGCGCGTTGAGCGAGTTCCACGGCGTGCGGGTCGGTTCCGCGATCACCGTCGCACCGGCCGCGGCCAGGCGGGCAGTGGTCGCCGGGGAGTCGTCGACCTCGAAGGCGACGCGGTACTTCCCGGCGACCCGGCGACCCACCTCGACCCTGTCGATGAACTCGGCCTGGTTCGGATCGGCGATCTCCAGCGTCGCGCGCCCAGCCTCGAGGATGGTCACCCGCCCGTCCTCCGACGAGTACGACTCGCGTTCGCCCAGACCCAGGACGTCTCGGTAGAAGGCGACCGCGTCCTCATAGTCCGGCGCCGTGACGACCAACCTCAGCTCGCGCACCGCGGGAGTCGAACCCTCTGCCGACATGTCGCCCTCCTCCTGCACCGGGGAACCGGGGTGACTGCCCCGCCAGCAGGATGCACTACGCCGCCACCACCTGGCATGGCCGGGCGCGCACACCTGTGGACTCAGCCCCGGATGCCGAGACGCGTTGCGGCCCGGTGCAGGGGAGATCGCGTGCTGCAAGTCAGCTCGGTCGGCCTTCAAGAGCCCTTCGCCGACCTGAGCGCTACCGAGGCAAATCGTTGTTGCAGGCAACGATAACTTGCTGGTCGCGGTCGTCACCGAGATGTCCGCGCGGCAACGTGCCGTTGTTCCCCAGCATGTTCTGCGGGGATCTGGATGCTCGGTGACTGATGCCCGAGTCGTTGCGCCGGCTCGGCGACGTCACCCAGACGGTCGATGGCACGCGCGGGATGCAGGCCGCCTGGGCCGGAGCCTGGCCCGACGCAGAGCACACGCTTGCCACGCTTGCAGTGACCATGGTCCGCGTCGGCCGGGCGGCCCGTTTCTTCCGCTGAGAGTGAGCCAAGGTTCGAGGTTTGGCGGGCCGGCCATTGGGTACGCCGAACCGGCTCGACACGCGGCGTGAACCCGGTCAGCAGGGGCAACGTTATGCACAGGCCCTGTGTATAACATTGCCCATTTCTGTGGACGGTCGGACGCTTACTGTGGACGACGCGCAAGAGATCAAACATTGCCGGAATCTCTGTGCTGTAAGGGGTTGTGCGCCCCCGAACAGGCGGGTACAAAAGTCAGCACGTGGCTCTCATCACGAGAGCGGCGGGTCGGGCGGAAGCCGAGGAACCCTAGCGGTGGGGATCCCCACCGAGGCAGACCGGTGACGGGGTCTGCCGGATCCGACGGACCGTCCGGGAGGCTGGAGACGTCACTTTCCTTCAGCTGTTTGTGGGGCCCCCCGACTCATACTCGGAGGGCCCCACTTCTGTGTCGGGTGCGGCCGGGACGGCTCCCCGCGGACGTCGCCGGACCGGGGGGTCTGGGCAGGTGATGTTGCCAGCAGCAATTACCTCAGTGAGTGGAAGAACTGCCGGACGTCGCCGGCGAGCAGGTCGGGTGCCTCCATCGCCGCGAAGTGCCCGCCGCGGTCGAACTCGGTCCACCGCACGATGGTGTCCGTCTTCTCGGCGAACCGCCGGATGGCCACGTCGGTGGGGAACACCGCGACCGCCGTCGGTACGACGGATCGTTGCTTGGGGCCCCAAACCGTGGCGTCGTGGAAGCGCTCGTAGTAAGAGTTCGCGGACGACAGCGCCGTCGCGGTGAACCAGTAGATGCTGATGTTGGTCAGCAACCGGTCACGGTCGACCGCGTCGTCTGGCAACTCGGCCGCCGGGTCGGTCCAATCCTTGAACTTCTCCGCGATCCACGCGAGCTGCGCCACCGGTGAGTCGACCAGCCCGTACGACACCGTCAACGGCCGCGTGCCCTGAATCTGCATGTAGCCCGACAGGTCGTCCTGGAAGCTCTTGAAGAGCGCGAGGCGGCCCTGCTCCGCCTCGGTCAGCGCGGCAAGGTCTGCCGGGGCGCCGGTCGGAAAGGTGACGTGGGCGTTCAGGTGGATCCCGATCAGCTTGTCCGGCACGAGCCGTCCGAGCAGCGGCAGGATGAAGGCGCCCACGTCACCGCCCTGCGCGGCGTACCGGTCGTAACCGAGGCGGTCCATCAGCTCGGCGAAGGCGGCAGCGCTGCGACCGTCGGTCCAGCCGGTGGACGACACCGGCCCGGAGAAACCGTGCCCGGGGTGGGAGGGGATCACCAGGTGGAACGCGTCGGCCGCGTCGCCGCCGTGGGCGACTGGATCGGTCAGCGGCTCGATCAGGTCGAGGAACTCGACCACCGAACCGGGCCAGCCGTGCACCAGCAGCAACGGCGTCGCGTCCGCCACGGCCGACCGGACATGCAGGAAGTGGACGTCCGCACCGTCGATCGTGGTGACGAACTGCGGGTAGGCGTTCAGCTCGGCCTCGTGCTTGCGCCAGTCGTACGACGTCGCCCAGTAGTCCGCGAGCTCCTTCAGGTACGCCGCCGGCACGCCGCGCTCCCAGCCGGCCCCGGGCAGCTCGGGGGCCCAGCGCGTGTTGGCCAGCCGGACGCGCAGGTCGTCGATGGCGGCCTGTGGGACGTCGATGCGGAACGGGCGGATCTCCGTGTTGTTGTCCATGCCTCCATCATGAAGTCGAACCAGGACAGCTTCGGTCCTCTTTTTCCGGCACACTGTCGACATGCGGGAAACCTCGGGAAGACTGCTGCGGCTGCTGTCCCTGTTGCAGTCACGGCGCGACTGGACCGGTGTCCAGCTCGCGGAGCGGCTCGGCGTCACGGTCCGGACGGTGCGTCGCGACATCGACAAGCTACGGAGCCTGGGCTATCCGGTGAACGCGACCCTGGGTGTTGCCGGCGGCTACCAACTCGGCGCGGGCGCGCAACTGCCGCCGCTGCTGCTGGACGACGAAGAAGCCGTCGCCGTTGCCATCGGCCTGCGCACAGCCGCGGGTGGCACGGTCGAGGGCATCGCCGAGACTTCGTTGCGCGCTCTTGCCAAGCTGGAGCAGGTGCTGCCGTCTCGGCTGCGGCACCGGATCAGCGCCCTGCAGAAGATGACCGTCCCGTTGGCGGGTGGTGCACCGACGGTGGATCCGGACGTTCTGACTGCGGTGGCCGCGGCCTGCCGGGATCACGAGCGACTCCGCTTCGACTACCGGGATCGCGCGGGCACGGCGATGCTCCGGAGTACGGAGCCCCATCGACTCGTGCACACCGGCCGTCGCTGGTACCTCGTGGCATGGGACCTCGATCGGGACGACTGGCGTACCTTCCGAGTCGATCGCCTGAAGCCCCGCATCCCGACCGGCCCGCGGTTCAAGCCGCGCGACCTGTCCGACGCAGAGGTGGCCCGCAGGACCTCCGAAGGCATCTCGACCGGGGTGTACCGGTACCACGGCCGCCTGATCCTGCACTCGCCCGCCGAGGAGGTGCTCGAGGTGGTCCCGCCGACAGCAGGGGTGGTCGAGCCGATCGACGCCTCCAGGTGCCGCCTGATCGTCGGCTCGCCGTCGCTGGAGCAGCTCGGTGTCTACGTCGCGCTGCTCGGTTTCGACTTCGAGATCGAGGAACCGACCGAGCTCTACGACGTCATCGGGCCGATCGCGGCCCGCCTGACCGCGGCCCTGGCGCCCAGGCCGGGGAATGACCGGCCTGGGCGCCCCTGACGGCTCAGGTCAGGCTGATCCGCAACGACGAGTGCGAGCCCTTGGCGGTCACGTGCACCTCGGTGCCGCGTGCCGTCTTCACCAGCTCGTACGGCGTGTCGTGGCCGTCGAGTGTCACGGCGCTCACGGTAGCGCCGGTCGGCAGGACCGCGCCGATGGTGAGGGTGGCACCGACGCCGCGCACGCGCACGTCGGTCGTCAGCACCTTGCCGCTGCGTCGGGCGGTCACGTCAGCCGACCCGTGGCCGAGCCGGATATTGCTGCCGGCCACCTTCTCCTGCCCACCCGGAACCTGCGGTACGACGGACAGCCGACCGTGGCCGAGGTCCGGGGACACACCCAGCTGCTGGTGGACCACCGGCCAGAGCACGCCATACGTGCCCCAGGCCTGCAGCGCCATCGAGCGGTCGTAGAACGGCCGGCCGATGTTCGCCGGGAAGTCCGGCGACGGCGCGATCTCGGGCATCGCGCCCGGGGTCTCCCACACGTCCGGGTCGAGCTGGATTCGCGCGTTGCCGGTCGTGTAGACCTGCTGCTGGTCCTGACCGAGCCGGCCGAAGTTGCCCTCGGCAACAGCCATGATCGAGGTGTTCAGCGAGAAGATGCTGCGCTCGCTCCTCACCGCGGAGACCACAGGGTCACACGACGGCCCGGGGTTGCCCGCCGGGTCGGAGGTCGGCCCGGTGCCGGTGTGGAACAGGCCGAACTCGCCCGTGTAGCAGGGCCGCTCCCGTTGGTCCAATGCGATGTTCGCATGCTCCGTGCTCGCCAACGGGCTGACCGGCCGGCCGGGCCTGGTGAGCTCGGCCTCCATCGGGGTGACGCCGGTCCAGTGCCGCTGGAAGATCGGCGTGTTGTCGTTCGCGGGATTGGCCGGGTCGTCCACGGAGTCGGCGTACCCGAGGGCCTCGGCGACCCACCACTGTGTCTCGAAGCGGCTGTCGATGTCGTCCGCCTTGGCGGTCGCCCACTGCTGGATCTGCGTGTCCTTGCGCGACGCAGCCAGGTCGGCGAGGTCGCGCAGCCCGCGAGCCAGGTAGACCGTGCTGTCCAGCTTCTCCGATCCCATCCCGCTGCGCTCGACGTTCGCGAGACCCTCGGGCCAGCCGTCATGGTCGGCGTCCAGCTCGCGGTAGACGTACTGCAGGTTGCGGACGCTGAAGTCGTACATCTCGTCGCGGAACCGGTCGTCGCCCGTCCACCGCCACAGCAGCGCCACGATGCTGGGGAACTTGACCGTCTCGTCGGTGTTGCCCGCGCTGGTGTTGGAGCCGAAGTAGACGTCGCCTGTCTGCGTCACCTCATGCACAACCTTGCCGCTGCGCTGGTTCAGGAGGTCGCTGACTTCGCGCAGCGCACGCAGGTGAGTCTTCACGGTGTCGAACTGCCCCGCGGCCACGGCGGCGTACGAGGTGTACTCACCGTCGGTGGCGAACAGCCAGGGGTAGTCGGGGAAGCCGGCGCCGAACCAGCGGGCCCGGTCGACGGTGCCGGCGGGTGCGGGATACGACCTGCCCTCGTTCACGTCCCGGATCTGGAGGTCGCGCGCCTCCTGCACCGAGTCGGCCAGGTTCTGCTTGCTCCACTCGACGCTCTGCTCCAGGAGCGGGTCGCCGGGAAGGTCGACGGCCGAGTTCGCCGCGATGGCCGCGCGTGAGAGCTTCTTCGCCGCAAGCAGCTTCTGCGGTTGCTTGATGGCGCGACCGTACTCACGCTGCGCCTCCGCCGTGCTCTGGTCGGAGCCGGCGACGGCGAACCACACCGTCCTCGCCTGACCGGGCTGGAGGTCGACGCTGTAGCTCAGCCGGCCACCAGTGCCCCGGCCGAACGTTGAGTCGTCGCAATGTGCGGGCGCGGGGCCGTCAGCCGGGCAGACCACTGCCGGGTCCTGCGGGCCGCGGTGGTCGGGGCCGAGCTCATGCCCGGTCGGCCGCAGGTTCGAGCCCACCAGCGCGGTGTAGTCGTGCGGTCCGGCGTTCGCGACCGGCGGGGTGCCGGTCTCGCGGAACTGCAGGGTGCCATCGCTGTACGAGCCGGTGTCCGGCAGGTTCGTCTGGCCGGCGTTCGGCGTCGTCCACCCCCACGGGTAGGACGGCATCAGTTCCGAGTGCGCGTCGAGGTCGAGCTTCACGGTCCGGGCCTGGTCGGAGCGCAGGGTCAGCCCGACCACCGTGGCCCGCACGCCGTCGGGCACGAAGTCCGTCCGCTGGACATTGACGGCACCCGGGTAGTCGATGCGCTGGTATCCATGGCCGCTGGTGTACTTCGCGGCCGTGACGTCCTTGCCGAGCCAGGCTCCGTCGACCCCGAACCACAAGCCGTCCAGCAGCTTCAGCGGCGGCGTCCAGATGCCGCCCATCTCGCCGCGGATGTGCCAGCCGGTGGCGGGGTACAGCCCGGTCTCGTCGCCCATCGCGAAGGCGCGGTCGCCGACGACCAGTGAGCGCCGGTCGGCCAGCCGCGTGGTCTCCGACAACTCACCGCCCATCGATCCGGCCGCTACCGCGGTGGCGGTGGTCGCCGCTGGTGCGGCGCCTGGTGGAGCGGCTGCGGACGGAAGTCCGGCAGCTGCCAGTGCGATCACCGTCGCGCCGGCGAGCAGGCCGGCCGGGACGACGGTTCGTCCGAACACAGGGCGGGGTGTCATGACTGTTCCTCCTGATGGTTCCGCGTTCAGCCCGGGGCAGAACTGCCCCTGATCACAAGGTGGGGTTGCAGCAGTCGTTCGGTGGGTGCGGGGGTCGAGCTGGTGAGGAGGTCGAGCAGCTCGGTGGCGATCTCGTCCATCGGCTGCCGGATGCTGGTCAGCGCGGGCGAGACCACGGTCGCGAGCGGCGAGTCGTCGAAGCCGGTGACGGCCACGTCCACGCCCGGCCGCAGCCCACGCCGGTTGAGCTCGCGCAACGCGCCGAGGGCGAGGACGTCGCTGATAGCGACGATCCCGTCGACGGGCTGATCGGCATCGAGCAGCCGTGCGGTGGCCCGGACGCCTTCCTCGATGGAGTCCTCCTTGCAGTGCACGGTGAGCTGCGCGGTGGCCGGCAGTCCCAGCTCACGGCAGGCCTTGCGCCAGCCGCCGAGGCGGTTCCCGGCGAGACCGGAGGTCCTCGGCCAGCTGATGAAGCCGATCCGCCGGCGCCCGGTCTCGTGCAGGTGCCGTACGGCGGTCGCACAGCCGGCCGCGCCGTCGACGTCGACCCAGGGCCCCGGCTGGGTGGTCTCCTTCCAGACCCGCCCGAACGAGACGAACGGGATCTCCTGCTCCTTGAGCCAGCCGTGCCGCGGGTCGTGGGTCTGCGTCTGCGACAGCACGAAACCGTCCACGAGCCGCCGCGCATGCAGGTCGTCGTACACGGACATGCCGTCGAGACCGGCGGGAGCGGTGAAGAGCAGGATGTGCCGGCCGGTGGACTCGGCCGCGGTGCACAACGCGTGCAGGAAGACGTCCATCACCAGGTGGGACCGGCCGTTCGGCCAGCTGGGGACGCAGTAACCGACCAGCTCGACCGCGCTGGTACGCAAGCTGCGCGCGTTACGGTTGGGGCGGTAGTTGAGCAGCTCGATCGAGCGCGTCACCCGCTGCAGCGTGTCGGCGCGGAGCCGGTACGGTGCGTTCAGCGCGTTCGACACCGTCTGGACGGAAACCTCCGCGTGGGCGGCGACCTGTTTCAGCGTGACCAAGACGTACCCCCTCGGCGGTGAGACGGTCGTTTGAACGTTAAAAGTAAAGGCAGTCTCCTCGCCGCCGGCTGACCTGTCAACGGTTCGTGCGCCCTCATTCGAGCCGAGGTGGCCCGGCCCGGACGATCTGCTCGGTCAGCTCCGCGTCGCCCGGCGGGACCCACCGGCCCCACCACGTCGCGCCCGCGTCGGCCAGCGCGGCGGGATCGGCGCTCCCGCTCACCTTGACGTCGAACCCGGCGGTCGTGCCTCGCTCGGCCTCGATGTCCGCGAGCAGCCCGCGGACGTCGGCCGGGGTGATCTGCTGCGGTTGCCCGGTCCTCCCCTTGTAGGCACAGCTTCCGTCCCAGCGCAGGATCCTGCGGCGTACGGCGGGGACCAGAAGGTTGCCGCCGATCCACACGGGAGGGCGAGGGCGCTGCACGGGCCGGGCGGTCAGCTGGACGCCGTCGAGCTGGTAGTGCACGCCATCGTGGTTCACGGGCAGGCCGCTCCACAGCGCGTCGATGACCGTCAGGGCCTCGTCCAGCCGCGCGGCGAGAGCCGTCGGATCGGTCGGCTCGCCCACACCGACGAGGCAGGGGTCGGCCGGATCGCCACTGCCGACCCCGAGGATGAGGCGTCCGCCCGACAGGTGGTCCAGCGCAACCGCCTCGGCCGCCAGCTTCCAGGGTCGCCGGCGGGGGACCGGCGTCACCGTCGTGCCGAGCCGGATCGACGACGTGACGGTCGCCATCGCGGCCAGGGAGATCCACGGGTCGTACGCAGGCAGGGAGGCGTCACCTTGGTAGACGAGGTAGTCCTCCAGGAAGACGGCGTCCCAGCCGGTGTCCTCGGCCAGCCGCGCCAGGTTCGCCAGGCCGCGTGGATCGCGACCCGGCCCCACCGCCCCGAACGTCACTGAGAATCGCATCCCCGCACGGTAGCGGCGACCGTCGACAACCAGGCACCGACATCACACCCCAGGCGATGGGCGAGCCCGGCGGCTGAAGGTTCGGGCCTTGGCCCGGTTGCCGCAGACCGCCATGCTGCACCAGCGACGGGCGGCGCGGGCGGAGGAGTCCCAGAAGACCCAGCCGCAGTCGTTGGCGGGGCAGCGCCGCAGCCGGTGCCACTCACCGGCCGCCCTTGCGGTGGCGACGCCGGCCACGATCTGCGCGAGCGCCCGCTGGACCGGCGGCAGGGTGCCAGGCGCCAGCGCCTCGCCGACGGGTGCCGCGACGACGGGAAGCCGGTCGAAGCAGCTTCGCGCCAGGGCGAGGTCGTCCGCGGGGATCGGTTCGCCGTGGTTGGCCAGCGCCAAGGCTCGCAGGGCCTGGCGAAGGTCCATCGCCAGCCGGAACTGTGCCCGGGTGGCCGGCTCGGCGGGCTCGTCGAGCAGGTCGTGCGCGATCAGCCAGCTGGTCAGTCCGGCCGGGTCGGTGATCTCGTCCGACGGGTCGTCGACATCGACATCCAGGCTGTTCACGAAGCGGTGCACGACCGCCAGGTACGGCGGGCGCTCATGCACGGTCGCGGCCATCTCGCTCCTGTCGGTCGGCACCACTCTAACCGTCACAATACTCTAACCGGTTAACTTGGGTAGTTGGTTAAGAGCTGTTCGAGTGGATCGCCTGTCGGAGCGAAGCGCAGGCGCCGCGGTGATGTCGACCGGGCCTCGGCTACGCCGCGTGGCCGCCGTCGACCGTCAGCTCGGCGCCCGTCATGTACGACGCGCCGTCGCCGGCCAGGAAGGCCACAGCCTGAGCGACCTCGGTCGTCGTACCGAAGCGATCCAGGGCGAGCAGCGCGCGCTGCGGATCGGCATACGGGCCGTCGGCCGGATTCAGGTCGGTGTCGGTCGGTCCTGGGTGGACCAGGTTGGAGGTGATGCCGCGGGCGGCAAGGTCACGCGCGAGACCCTTGTTGAGGCCGACCAGGGCCGACTTGCTCATCGCGTAGAGCGTCATCCCGGGCCCGGCGTTGCGGGCGACGATGCAGCTGCCGATGTGGACGATCCGGCCGCCTTCGCGGAGCCGGGTGGCCGCCGCCTGCGCGGCGACGTACGCGGCCCGGACGTTCACGGCGAGCACCCGGTCGACGTCGGCGAGCGGTACGTCGGTGAGGGGTCCGCTGGCGCCGACGCCGGCGTTGTTCACCAAGATGTCTAGCCCGCCGAGCTCGACGGCCGCGCGCTCGACCGCCGCCGTGACGGCCACCGCCTCGGCGGCGTCGGCCTGGATGGCCAACCCGCGCCGGCCGGTGGCCTCGATCTGCTTGACCACCTGGGCGGCCTCGTCGGTCGAGCTCAGGTAGGTGAACGCCACGTCGGCACCACGCTCGGCCAGAGCGAGGGCGATCGCCGCGCCGATCCCGCGGCTGCCGCCGGTCACCAGGGCCAGCTTGCCGGTCAGATCTGACATGTCGGAACCACTTTCTCGAAGTCTTGAAGGGGATTCACACAGGTCCCGAGCGCCGGAGCAGCCGATGCAACTGCTGGATCAGCGGGACGTCATGCCGCCAGCTCAGCAGCGTCGGGTGGGCGATGCTGGCGGATTCGCGACACTGGGTTCGGCCCGGGCGGTGATGTCGTCTTTCCGCCGGCTCGCCACCACGATGGCGGAAATCCGCTAGTGCTTGTCGGTGGCGCCAGGGACACTGGTCGCCGTGTACGAGTGCGACGAGCGGTGCGTGCGGGCGGTGCAGTCCAAGGACGCCCGCTTCGACGGGTGGTTCTTCACCGCTGTCCTCACCACCGGGATCTACTGCCGGCCGAGCTGCCCGGCGGTGCCGCCCAAGGTGGAGAACATGCGCTTCTACCCCAGCGCCGCGGCGGCCCAGCAGGCCGGCTTCCGCGCCTGCAAGCGCTGCCGGCCGGACGCCAGCCCGGGCTCGCCGGAGTGGAACGACCGCGCCGACCTGGTGGCCCGCGCGATGCGGCTGATCGGCGACGGCGTCGTTGATCGCGATGGCGTGCCAGGACTCGCCACGCGGCTCGGCTACAGCGTCCGCCAGGTCCAGCGGCAGCTCCAGGCCGAGCTGGGTGCAGGTCCGCTCGCGCTGGCTCGGGCCCAGCGGGCGCAGACGGCGCGGCTGCTGATCGAGACGAGCCTGTTGCCGATGGCGGAGGTCGCCTTCGCGGCCGGCTTCGCGAGCGTGCGGGCCTTCAACGAGACCGTCCAGGACGTGTTCGCGCTGTCGCCGACCGAGTTGCGTGCGCGTGCCGCCCGGGGCGCGAAGGTCGCCAGCGCGGGCACGATCTCGCTCCGGCTGCCGTTCCGCGCTCCACTGTGCCCGGACAACCTCTTCGGCCATCTGATCGCCACCGGTGTGCCGGGCGTGGAGGAGTGGCGCGACGGCGCGTACCGGCGGACGTTGCGCCTGCCGCACGGCCAGGGCGTGGTGGCGCTGCGGCCGATGCCGGACCACATCGCCTGCCAGCTCTGGCTGACCGACCAGCGTGATCTCGCGATCGCCATCAGCCGGTGCCGGCGGATGCTCGACCTCGACGCCGATCCTGTCGCGGTCGACGATCTGCTCCGGTCCGACCCGGTGCTCGCACCGTTGGTGGACAAGGCGCCGGGCCGCCGGGTGCCGAGGACCGTGGACGGGGCGGAGTTCGCGGTCCGCGCCGTGCTCGGCCAGCAGGTCTCCACCGCCGCCGCCCGGACCCACGCGGCCCGCCTGGTGCTGGCCCACGGTGAGGCGGTCGACGATCCGGCCGGTGGCCTGACCCACCTCTTCCCGCGGATGGACGCCCTGGCCGGGCTCGATCCCGAGACGCTCGCCTTCCCGAAGTCCCGGCGTACGACGCTGACCACGCTGATCGCCACCCTCGCCGCGGGGGAGATCGACCTCGGCGCCGGCAGCGACTGGGACCGGGCCCGCGAGCAGCTCGCCGCGCTGCCCGGCATCGGCCCGTGGACGGTCGAGTCGATCGCGATGCGTGCGCTGGGTGATCCGGACGCTTTCGTGGCCAGCGACCTGGGCGTCCGGTATGCGGCCCGCGACCTGGGTCTGCCGACAGCGCCGAAGGCCTTGATCCAGCACGCCCGGGCCTGGCGTCCGTGGCGGGCCTATGCGGTGCAGTACCTGTGGGCAACCGGTGACCATGCGATCAACAAGATTCCGGAGTGAGATGACCGAGCTGAAGACCGAGCGGCTGCTGATGCGGCAGTGGACCGAGGCCGACCGCGAACCGTTCGCCGCGTTGAACGCCGACCCGGCGGTGATGGAGCACTTCCCCGCGCCGATGACGCGGGAGCAGAGCGATGCCCTGGTGGACCGGATCATCACCGGCCTGGCCACGCGCGGGTACGGCCTGTGGGCGCTGGAGGTCGTGGAGACGGGCCGTTTCATCGGCTTCACCGGGCTGTCCGACGTCCGCTTCGAGACGCGCTTCACCCCGGCCGTCGAGGTGGGCTGGCGCCTGTCGAAGGATGCCTGGGGCAACGGCTATGCGACCGAGGCGGCGCTGGCGGCACTGGCACACGCCTTCGGACCGGTCGGGCTCGACGAGGTGGTGTCCTTCACCGCGACGACGAACAAGCCGTCGCAGCGGGTGATGGAGCGGATCGGCATGACCCACGACGAGGCCGACGACTTCGATCACCCGAGACTGGAGCCGGGCCACCGGTTGGAGCGCCACGTGCTCTATCGCATCAGTCGCTCCCAGTGGGAGGCCGCGTCGCGGGGAAGGGCCTGACCGTGCCGCACGCTGTGGTGGACAGCCCGGTCGGTGCGCTGACCCTGGTGTCGTCGCCGGATGGTGAGCTCACCGGGCTGTACATGGAGCAGCAACGTCACCGCCCGCCCGAAGGCCTGTTCGGCGAGCGTGACGACAGCCTGCTGCCAGAGGTGGCGATCCAGCTCACCGAGTACTTCGCCGGCCGTCGGACGCGCTTCGACCTGCCGCTCAAGCTGATCGGCACGCCCTTCCAGCTGCAGGTGTGGGCCGCGTTGCAGGAGATCCCGTACGGCGAGACGACGACGTACGGCGAGCTCGCCCAAAGCCTGGGCAAGCCGCAGGCGGCCCGGGCCGTCGGCCTCGCCAACGGCAAGAATCCCATCGGCATCATCATCCCGTGCCACCGCGTCGTCGGCTCGACCGGAAGCCTCACCGGGTACGGCGGCGGCCTCGAGCGCAAGCGCCAACTCCTCCAGCACGAGCACCCGAGCACGCTCTTCTGACCGCGTGCGAGGGTGGTGAAATCCAGTGGAACCGGCCGAGTGCGACTCGGCAGACTTGGCACATGATCACGGGAGCTGTTGAGGTCGCGCGCCGCCTGGTGGTCGAGCGCTTCCCCGGGGCCCGGGCCGCCTGGCTTGGTGGAAGCGTCGCGAAGGGCGTCGCCACGGCGACCTCGGACCTGGACATCACCGTACTGCTGCCCGGGTCGCCCGCGCCGCTGCGGGAGTCGATCCGGTACGGCGGTTGGCCGGTCGAGCTGTTCGTCCACACGGAGAGCTCGCTCGCGCACTACTGCCGCAAGGACCGCGACCGGCGCCAGCCATCGATGATGCGCCTGGTGGGCGAGACGCTGATCCTGCTGGATGCGGACGGATCGGCCGCACGACTTCAGGCACAGTGCGTTGCCGAGGTGGCGGCCGGCCCGGAGGCGTTGTCGGCCGACGAGTTGTCGATGCTCCGGTACCGCATCAGCGATCTGCTGGAGGACCTGATCGGGGCCGAGGGCAATGACGTACGGGTTGCCGTCGCGTCGCTGCTGTGGCAGGAGGCTGCGGTGCTCCTGCTCACCGGCGCGCGCCGCTGGTCAGGCACCGGCAAGGGCCTGCTTCGCGAGCTCGCGGTGTTCGACGCCGAGCACGGCACCAAGCACGCGAGTGCTCTGCCGGACGGCCTGCGAGCAGCCGCCTCCGGCGACACCGGGCCGCTGGTGCACGAGGTCGACGAGATCCTGGCCCCCTACGGCGGTCGCCTCTTCGCCGGCTTCCGCCTCGCCGGCGACACCTAACCGCGCGCCCCACCACCTCCCCTCACCTCCCAACCATCCCCACAGGCTGTGGAAAACGCCGCGGCGATTCGTCGCCAATGGTGAGGTCACCCGCCGTCGCCAATGGTGAGGTCACCCGCCGCTGTCGGCGCGTTCGACCACGGCCTCGGTGTCGTGCACTCCTGAGATCACGCCCAGCTTCTCGGCCAGGCCGATGTCGACTGCCCTGCACAAGCTGCTCGTTCGCCCCCCATCACCCGCCGCCCCTGCCGCTCCCACGATCGGTCCGAATCCGCCCCAACCACCCCGCGGTCGGTCCGAATCCGCCCTGGCCACCACCGCGGTCGGTCCGAATCCGCCCAACCCCGCCGACGATCTCTGGGCGAGACCCTGGGCGCACCAAGGTGCCGTACACGAAGCCGGGTGGTGACACGGACGAGGCGGAGACCGGCGCGACCACGTA
>DASTVQ010000161.1:0-42524 GCA_035759015.1 Kribbella sp. | reverse complement strand
GGCCAGGACAGACTCCAGGGCCGAGATCGTCGACAACCGATCCAGCAACCCATCCTCGCCCAGGGCGGCAGCGTCCCGGCCGACCACTTCAGTCAACCCGTCCACCATCGCTTCACAATTATCGAACATGCAATCGATTCTAGGTCACGCCAACGACAAGTGGAGCGCACCGCGAGCCACCTGTGGACAACCCGGAAACCCAACCCCACAAGGGATTCAGCAGATCCGGAACGCAGCGTGAACGGAAGACTGGACCCGGCCGCCACCGGCCACGCATCCGCTCCACATCGCAGTCTTCGTCGGTGATGATCAGGATGAGGCCGTCCAGCGGGAAGTCGTGCGCCGTGCCAGCAGGTCCACCCGGGGCTGCGGCGCGGTCCCCTTCAGGCGTGGGTGGGGTGCTCGTGGTCGACGTGGCCGACGGGTTCGAGTTGGAACGTTGAGTGCGCGACGTCGAAATGCCCCGACAGACAGTTCTGCAGACGGTCCAGCAGCTGCGGCGCATGGCCGTTGTGGAAGCACTCCGCGTCGACGACCACGTGAGCGGTCAGCACCGGCAGACCCGAGGTGACCGTGTAGACGTGCAGGTCGTGCACGTCCGAGATGTGGTCCACCTCGAGGATGTGCCGGCGGATCTCGTCCAGGTCGATGTCGGACGGCGCGGCCTCGAGCAGCACGTGCGCTGCCTCCCGAAGCAGGCCGACGGCGCGCGGCACGATGATGAGGCCGATGATCAGGGACACGATGGCGTCGGCGCGGGTGAAGCCGGTGATCGCGATCACCAGGGCCGCGACCAGGACGCCGACCGAGGTGGCCGAGTCGGTCGCCACCTCGAGGAAGGCGCCTTTCAGGTTCAGGCTCGCGGAGCGGGCCCGGAACAGTAGCGCGACCGCGACCAGGTTGCCGACCAGGCCGATCGCGCCGAAGACGGCCATCCCGCCGGCCTCCACCTCGGCCGGCTCGATCAAGCGCTGGATGCCCTGGACCAGGATGTAGACACCCATCCCGGTGAGGACCAGCCCGTTGACCGCGGCCGCGAGGATCTCCGACCGGGCCCAGCCGAACGTGTGCCGGCCCCTGGCCGGACGGGCTGCCAGGAGAGTGGCGCCGAGGGCCATCGCGACCCCGCCGGAGTCGGCCAGGACGTGACCGGCGTCGGCGAGCAGGGCGAGGCTCCCGGTGAGGACCGCCCCGACGATCTGGACGGCGGCGATGACCAGCGAGATCAGCAGCGTCCCCACGAGGAGTCGCCGGTGCTTGCCAGTAGCCGTCTCCACGTGCTCGTGCCCGTGGCCGGTCATCCGGCGCTCGCGGTGAGCCGGCGTTCTGGGTGCATTGCCTCGGTGTGCTTGGTGTGAGCGACGGCCAGGTCCACCAGCATCCGTACATGCGCGTCGTCGAGCCTGTAGTAGGCCATCCGCCCGTCACGCCGTACTGACACGACCCGGTGGGCGCGCAGCAGCCGTAGCGCGTGGGAGGTGGCGGACTCGCTCATGCCGGTCACCGCGGCCAGGTCGCAGACGCACAGCTCACCGTCGAGCAGGGCGACCAGCAGCTTCAGCCTGCGGGGGTCGCCGAGCAGGCCGAACACGTCCGCAGTGTCCACGACGTCGGTCTCGGCGGGCATCCGTGCGCACACCGCGGCAACCCGATCGGGATCGACGAGCTTCACGTTGCACGTGTCATGCACATCTGCAGAACTGTTCATATGTTGACGGTACTGTCCGCCACCGTCACTGTCGAACACCCCAGGCTCGGTCGCCGACGCGCATTGCGGTTCGCAATCAGCTCGACCGGCCCGCGGCGGCACCTATCACGACCCGTGGCCATCCTTGACCCCGGGAGTGAAAATCGCGGGACAAGTGCTGAGGCCTTCAGCGATACTGGAAAGTGCGCCGTTTTCCGGTCGCAACCCCCTCCCGCGCCGAGCATGTTGGGAAGTGCGCCCCTCCAGATGCCCTCAGAGCAACCTGTCCTCGCGCCGTCGATCGCTCCTCCCTCCGACTGGGCTCCAGCCAGAAGCCGTAACCTCTGGCGCCTCCGCCCCTACCTCCGACCGCACAAGTGGCGCCTGCTGACGATGCTCGTCACCGCCATCATGGGCGTCGGCGTCAGCCTCGCCGTCCCGCTCGTCACCCGAGCGGTCATCGACGGCCCCGTCACCCGCCACGAGATCGATCTGCTCCTCCCCCTCGGGTTGCTCGCGCTGACGCTCGGCATCGCCGAGGTGGTCCTGGTGTGGATCCGCCGTTGGGCCCAGTCCCGCGCCGTCAGCGACCTCGAAGCCACCCTCCGCCACGACCTGTACGTCCGCCTCCAGGCGCTGCCGATGGAGTTCCACACCCGCTGGCAGAGCGGGCAGCTCCTCTCCCGCGTCACCGTCGACCTGTCCACCATCCGCCGGTTCATGGGCTTCGGCCTGCTGTTCCTGGTGATCAACGTCCTGCAGCTCGTGGTCGTCACCATCCTGCTGCTGCGGCTGTACTGGCCGCTCGGCATCGTCGTGGTCGCGGCCGCGGTCCCGATCATCATGTTGTCGCTGCGCTTCGAGAAGAAGTACCTGGCGATCTCTCGCCGGGTGCAGGACCAGCAGGGCGACCTGGCCACCCGGATCGAGGAGTCCGCCCTCGGGTTCCGCGTGATCAAGGCGTTCGGCCGGCGCGAGCACGTCAAGGCCCAGTTCGACGACGGCGCGGTGAAGCTCTACGGCACCTCGGTCGAGAAGGTTCGGCTGGCCTCGCGGTTCTGGACCTTCCTGGAGGTGATCCCGAACCTCACCTTGGTGATCGTGCTGCTGCTCGGCGCCCTCGCCGTCGGCCGGGAGTCCATCTCGCTGGGCACGCTGGTCGCCTTCATCACCCTGATGCTCTCGCTGGTCTGGCCGGTCGAGGCGCTCGGCACCATCTTGGCGATGGCCCAGGAGGCGATGACCTCGGCGGACCGGATCAGCGAGATCCTGGACACCGAGTCCACCATCACCTCAGGCCCCGACGAGCTCGTGAACCCGCGCGGCCACCTGCGGCTGGAGAACGTCAGCTTCCGGTTCGCGCCGGACTCCCCCGACGTCCTGCACGGCATCAACCTGGACCTGCCGCCCGGTACGACCCTCGCCCTGGTCGGCGCAACCGGCTCGGGCAAGACCACCCTGACCTCCTTGGTCCCTCGCCTGTACGACGTGACCGGCGGGCGCATCACGATCGACGGGCACGACGTCCGGGACCTCACCCTCACCTCGCTGCGCAGCGCGGTCGCGTCGGCGTTCGACGACCCGACGCTGTTCTCGATGAGCGTGCGGGAGAACATCACCCTGGGCCGACCCGACGCCACCGAGGCGGAGGTGCAGCAGGCCATGGAGGTTGCTCAGGCGACCTTCGCCAATGACCTTCCCTGGGGCCTCGACACCCGAGTGGGCGAGCAGGGCATGTCCCTGTCCGGTGGCCAGCGGCAACGACTTGCGCTCGCCCGGGCGGTTCTCTCCAGGCCTGCCGTGCTCGTGCTGGACGACACCCTGTCCGCACTCGACGTGCACACCGAGGCCTTGGTCGAGGAGGCGTTGCGCAACGTGCTCTCCGCGACCACCGGGATCGTCGTGGCTCACCGCGCCTCGACGGTGGTGCTCGCGGACCAGGTCGCGCTGCTCGACCGGGGCACCATCACCCACGTCGGCACCCATGCCGAGCTGCTCGCGACGGTACCGGCGTACCGGATGCTGCTCGCGGCTGATGAGGAGGTGCACGCATGAGCGCCGCCACCGATACGCCTCAGAGCCCGCAGCAGCCGACGCCTGAGCAATCGTGGCGGGGCTACGCCGAAGAGAACGGCGATGAGCTCACCCGGGCGACCACCCTGCGGTTGAAGAAGCAGTCGCGCAAGCTGCTTGGGGAACTGCTGCAGCCTTACCAGAAGTTGATCTGGCTGCTGGTCGTCATCGTCGTCGTCGAGAACGGGGCGCGGCTGGCGGTGCCATACCTGGTCCACCTCGGCATCGACAAGGGCATCCCGCCGATCCTGGCCGGAGAGGGCAGCCAGACCCTGCTCACGGTGGTCGGCGTCGTCCTCGGGATGGCGATCCTGCAGGCGTTCGCCCGGCAGATGTTCCTGATGCGGTCCGGTCGCCTCGGCCAGACCATCCTGCTCGGACTGCGGCGACGGGTCTTCGACCACTTTCAGCGGCTCAGCCCGTCCTTCCACGACCGTTACACCTCCGGCCGGGTGATCTCTCGGTTGACGTCCGATGTCGATGTCATCGACGAGATGCTCGAGACCGGGTTCGACGGTCTGGTGACGGCCCTGCTCACCCTGGTCGGAACCGCCGTCTTGTTGCTGACCCTCGATGTCCGGCTCGCGCTGATCGCGCTGGTGTCGTTCCCGGCGCTGTTCTTGCTGACCGCCTGGTTCCGGCGCCGATCGGCCCTGGTCTACCGGCGTACCCGGGAGGCCGTGGTGCTGGTGATCGTGCACTTCGTCGAGTCGATGACCGGCATCCGCGCGGTGCAGGCCTTCCGCCGGGAGCCGCGCAACGAGGAGATCTTCCACGGTGTCAACGACAAGTACCGGGAGGCCAACCTCGAGTCGTTCCGGATCAACGCGATCTTCATGCCGTCGATCAAGGGCGTCGGCAACATCACCATCGTCGCGATCCTCGCGTATGGCGGCTGGCAGGCTTACCACGGCCACGTCACCGTCGGCGTTCTGACGGCCTTCCTGCTCTACCTGCGGCAGTTCTTCGAGCCGCTGCAGGACATCTCGCAGTTCTACAACACGTTCCTGTCGGCCAGTGCGGCGCTGGAGAAGCTGTCCGGCGTACTCGCCGAGGAGCCCGATGTCGCCGAACCGGTCGAACCGGCGCGCCCCGGCCGCGCCCGCGGCCACCTGGAGCTGCGCAACGTGCAGTTCTCGTACGTCGACGGAGTGCCGGTGCTGCCCGGGCTCGACCTCGACGTAGCGGCCGGGCAGACGCTGGCCCTGGTCGGCACCACCGGCGCGGGCAAGACCACCATCGCCAAGCTGGTGGCCCGGTTCTACGACCCGACCGGCGGGCAGGTGCGCCTGGACGGTGTGGACCTGCGTCGGCTGACGGAGGACGACCTGCGTGAGCGGGTCGTCATGGTGACGCAGGAGAACTTCCTCTTCACCGGCACGGTCGCCGACAACATCAGGTTCGGCAAGCCGGACGCCACCATGGACGAGATCGTCGAGGCCGCCAAGATGATCGGGGCGCACGACTTCATCACCGCCCTGCCGAACGGCTACGAGACCTCGGTCGAGAAGCGCGGCAGCCGGTTGTCCGCAGGTCAGCGGCAGTTGGTCGCGTTTGCCCGGGCCTTCCTGGCCGACCCCGCGGTGTTGATCCTGGACGAGGCGACCTCGAGCCTCGACATCCCCAGCGAGCGGCTCGTCCAGCGCGCGCTGCGAACGATCCTGGCCGAGCGCACCGCCATCGTGATCGCGCACCGACTGTCGACCGTCGAGACGGCCGACCGGGTGATCGTGCTGGAGCACGGCCGCATCATCGAGGACGGCGCCCCGTCCGACCTGATCGGCACCGGCGGCCAGTACGCCGGCCTCCACCAGGCCTGGGAAGAGTCACTGGCCTGAGGTGACCGCCCCGCCGCTCCGGTCGTCTGTCACGGACGACCGGAGCGGTGTCCTGGTTGCCGCTCGGCGTCGCCTTCGGCGGTCTCGTCGCGGATGTTCTCGAAGCGAACCAGGATCAGCGCCCCGACCGCGGTCACCACGAACCCACCCAGCGCAGCGGCGTACCAGCCCTGTCTGACGGCGTCGCCGAGCAGGAGCACACCGACCGCGGCAGGCGTGATGGTCTGCAAGGCGATCATCGGTGCCGTCGCCACCGTCACCGTCCCTCGCTGCAGTGCGAGCGAGTAGAGCAGAAAGGCCAACCCGCCGCTGATCGGGAGCGTGTACGTCGTCGGCCCGCGGAACAGGTCCCCGAGCGATCCGTCCTGCAGCAAGCGCGCCGAGATCGCCACACCTGCGAAGCCCAGGCCGGCCAGCACGCCCAGCGTTGCCGTCGCGAGCGCATGCATCGACCTGCTGGCCACGAGGCCGAGCACCGCGATCGCCACCAGTCCGACGATCAGCCCGATCGTCAAACCCTGGTGGCTCGCGCTGTCCCCTGCATCGCCCGCCGACACGGCAAGCAGGCCGAGGCCGACGCCTACCCCGACCACCGCGGACCACTCGACGACACTCAGGCGGTCGCCGATCACCCTGGTCGCCAGCACCGCTGTCACGACCAGGCTGGCCGCGATCCCCGCCTGAGCCAGGTAGAGCGGCAGCAGCCGCAATGCCACGAAGTGCAGGCCGAAGCCGGTCAGGTTGAGCAGCAACGCGCCCAGGAAGGCGGGTTGCCGGAGCAGCCCCGCGACGAAGTGCGCCAGGTTGCGGGGGTCCAGCTCCGACCCGGTGGGGACTTTCCGCGAGCCGATCGCCTGCAGGATCGCGGCCGCGCCGAACAGCACCGCGGCCCCCAGTGCGGCGCCCAGCCCGAGTACCACCCGCTCAGTCGCCCGGTTCCGCGACCACGACGGGCATCCCCCGGGGCATCTTGCGCCGGGCCACCCACACGGTGAGGTAGAGGCTCAGCACGGCGTAGTACAGGAGGTAGGCCAACGACATCGCCACGACGAGCGGACGCGGATCCGGCATCTGCACCAGGAGGATGGCGTACGTAGCCAGCCAGATCGCGGTGGTCACCAGGTTCATCGACCGGAACGCCTTCGTCCGCGACGGGTAGACGTACTTGACCGGGATGAAGACGAGCACCGAACAGGTCAGCAGGATCGCGCCGGTCGCGGTCGGGCCGAGCCCGAGCACCACGACGTAGAACGCGACCACGTTCCAGTAGCTCGGGAAGCCGAGGAAGAAGTGGTCGTCGGTCTTCGCGTCGACCCGGCAGAACTGGTAGCTCGATGCCAGCAACGGCAACGCGGCGAGTACGGCGCCGAGCGCGCCACCGGGAAGGTAGTCGCCGGTCCACAGCAACACGATCGGTGCGAACGCATACGTCAGGTAGTCGACGATGTCGTCGAGCCGGGCGCCGTCGAACCACGGGATCGTCTCCTTCACCCGCAGCCGGCGGGCGATCATCCCGTCGGTGCCGTCGATGATGAGCGCGGCCAGGCCGAGCCAGAGGGCCCGGACGGCATCACCGTCGATGGCGGCGATCACGATCAGCAGCGCGAGCACCGTTCCGCTCGCGGTATAGGCATGCAGTGCGAGTCCGGCCAGACGCAGCCGCGTCGACCCGGCGAACGGTTCCTGCACCGCGTCATGTGTCGTCAGGAGGACTCCCAGGGAATCGGTCGGCGCAGCGCGCGCCGGACTACCCGCGCCAGCCTCTCACAGGGCGGGTTCGTGACCCACGTCACCCGGTCGATCGACGGCGGTGCACTGCCGGAGCTGGGCCGCGGTCGCGATCTTGCCCTCGATCCAGCGCCGGCGCAGAAAGCGGGCCTTGAGCAACCGGTGCACGCCGTCCAGTACGACGAGCCGCCCCCGGTAGGCGACCAGGTGGATCGGGAAATCGAGGTCGGCGTTCATCACCCGCTCGTAGTGCGGGCGGAAGTTCATCGGCGTCGCGGCGACCTGGTTCGGCGTCACCCTGAACCGATGACCGTCCAGCTGCCAGAGCGGCAGGTCGAACATCCAGGCCAGGTCCGCGATCTCGACGGGCTCGGTGCGCAGATCCAGGGCCCGCAGCTTTTCCAGCTGCCAGCGCGTCGTCGGGAACACCTCCCGCACCGCTGTCGGCATCGTCGCGACCAGCTCCTCGAAGGAGAGGTCGGGAGCGCTGCGGTCCGCCGCGTTGTCCACCCCATCGATCGCCACAGCCGAGCAGGCTACGCCATGCGTTCGGCGATGACGACCACGTTGCTGAGATAGACCGTGCCATTCCAGTCCTCGCACGTGATCAGCACCAGCCGACCGGGAACGTCCTGGTCGAACACCTCTGTGGCATGCGCGGCAAGGGCACGCTTGCGATACGTCGTGACGCCGGTGACGCGATAACGCAGTGCGCCTCGGGCGGTGCTGACGATGACCCGGTCGCCCTTCCGCAGCAGATCCAGCTGGTCGAATGCACCGCCGCCGGTGTGGACGGTATGACCGGTGATGACGGCAGACCCGCGCTTGGCCCCTGGCTGGGCGCCGGCGGACCACCAGCCGACCATCCGCGGGTTAGCGGGCGGGGTCAGAGATCCCTTGCTGGCTTTGATACTCACGACCGGTGCCGAGACCCCCAGTTCCGGCACCGAGATCCGCTGCGGTCGACCCGGCCGGGTGGCAGGTTTCTTGCCGGCGGGCGAGGGCGACTTGGGACCGATCGTCGAGGGTGGCTTGGTGGTGTTGGCCGGTGTCGGTCTCGACGTCGGTGTCGGTGTCGCCAGCTGAGGTGGCGGGTTGCTACTTGAAGTCGGTGCTGCACCTGCGTGGTCGCCGTACTCGAGGTACCCGCCGGCCGCTGCAACGCAAAGCCCGGCGACCGCGAGCAACCCGCCCCACATGAGTGGGGCAGGCCGACCGCGACGCCGGGCAGCGCTCATATCAGAGGCTGTGCTGGCTGCGACGCCTCAAGCTCACGTAAACGCCGGCACCGAGCAGCAGGGCACCTACCGCAAGCAGCCCACCACCGAGGGCTCCGGAAGGACCGCCCTCAGTTGCGGCGGCGACCGGCGAGCTGCCGCCGAGTCCGGCGTCCACCTCAGTCGGGACAACCGCAGTCGGGGATTCCGAGTCCGTGGGCATGGCCGTCTCCGTGGGAGCCGAAGAAGACGGAACCGTGCTCGGGGCACTCGTCGGCGACTCGCTGGGCGTCTTGGACGGCGTCTCGCTCGGCGTCTCAGAAGGCGTCTCGCTCGGGGTCTCTGACGGCGTCTCGGACGGGGTCTCTGACGGCGTCTCGCTCGGCGTCTCAGAAGGCGTCTCGGACGGGGTCTCAGAAGGCGTCTCGGACGGAGTCTCAGAAGGCGTCTCGCTCGGCGTCGGCGACGGAGTCGTGTCGCATCCCTCGACCCAGAAGACCTTGTGCTTGGTGTCGTCGCCGATCGAGCCTTCCGCGTGAATGGTGAGCTTCACGTGGTAGCCCTGCTTCGGGTGCGGAGCGCCGGTGAAGGAGAGCGTGTACTCCTCCCGGGCGTCCAGGTCCGTGCCACCGCCCGCCGGGTCGCCGCCGATCGCGGGGTTGAGGTTGCCCGACACAACCTTCAGTCCGGCATCCCCCGTCGGCGCCTGGTCCTCGAACGTGAGGGTCGCGTTCAGGTCGCCCTGCTCGTAGTTGTAGAACTCGACCAGGAAGGTGCAACCCTGGTGGGGGCTGTTGTTCGGCACGTCTTTGAATGCGACGTGCTCGATCTTGATCGTGCCGTTGTTCCCAGGCCGGGCGCCGCTATTCGCGCCGTTGTCGGCAGCGGATCCAGCCGCCGCGTCCTGAGTCGAGTCGTCCGCCTGCTTGGCGTCCGACTTGGCGTCCGACTTGGCCGCCGACTCGGCTGCCGATGCCCCCTGCGGTGCCACGAGCGTCACGGCCCCCACCAACAGGATGAGCACACCCGCGCCGGCGAGAATCGCCCCGGCACGCTCGCGGACAACCGGCTTCACCTTCGCGATCATCGGCATCATCGCCTCGACGCAGGCGCGGAAAACCGGCTGACCCTTCGCGAGCAACCGCATTATCGCTTCGGCGCAAGCGCGAACAATTGGCATTACCTTCACGAGCTTCCCCACTTCGGATGGTGTTTCGCCCCGGATTTGCGGCAGTTCTCTGTGCACGTCAGCGAGGATCGGTGGCGTGCAAGCAACACCACAAATGCAGCCGCTCACTACCTTGCGGCTGCATCAACGCGGGTGGATGCCTCACTTCGATCCCCTGGCTGCCATCAGCCCGACCGGCACCCGATGCTGCTGGGACCGGTCGGAGGACAGACAACCGGGCGTGACTCTAGCGCATCGAAGGTCACGGTTGTGCGACCGGCGGATAACGTCTTGGGACCGTGTCGCCAGGCGAATCGGCCCCCAATACATGACCGTTGATCGGGAGGCAAGGGGTCAGGCCGCGGCCATGCGAGCTTTGATCTGTCGAAGCAGCGCGGCCTTGCGGCGCCGAAGGCTGTGCTGGGGACCGGACTTGCCGGTCGTGCAGAGCGAGGGCGCGACCAGATCGGCGGGGTTCATCTGGCGATGGATGACGACGATCGCGGAGTCGTCGCCGGCGCCGCCGATCTCCAGCACCAGCTCCTCCGCGGCGCCCTTGAAACCGTGCGCAACCAGGCGTTCGGCGTGACCGGCCAGGCGATCTGTACCGAGGCCGATGTCGCGGCGGGGTGTCTCCACCATGCCGTCGCTGTAGAGGAACAGCGCGTCACCCTGCTTGAGCTGCCCCCGGTTGACCTGGAAGTCGGGCGCCTCCATCAGCCCCAGCAGCGGGCCGTCGGCGTCACGGGTCTGCCAGCGCCCGGACCAGGCGTCGAACTGGATGGCCGGCGGGTGTCCAGCCGTACGGGCCTCGAACTCGCCGGTGGCGAGGTCGACCGCGACGTGCACCACCGTGGCGAAGTCGTCGTCCCAGTCCTGCCGACGCAGGTAGTGATTGGCTGCCGGGAGGAACTCCTCCACCGGCACCACCCCGAGCAGTCCACCGAAGGCACCTGACAACAGCAACGCCCGGGTGCCCGCATCGAGACCCTTGCCGGAGACATCGACCAGCGCCACCTCGAGCAGCTCCTCACCGCGCGTGGTCGCCACGACGAAGTCTCCCGAGAACTTCGACCCGCCCGCGGACCGGATCGCGGACTCGACCTGCCACCCGGCCGGGAGCTGCGGCAGCTCGCCCTGGTTGGTGAGGATGTCGCGCAGCTCGATCAACATCGACTCGCCGCGGGTGCCCTGAACCCCGAGCCGGCTGCGCACCTTGGCCCCGGTCAGGACGATCCAGGCGCACAAGCCGAGCGTCACGACAATCCCGATCCTCGGCAGACCGTCCGCACGGCCGGCCATGACGAACGTGCCCAGCACCAGCGAGACGAATGTCAGCATGACCAGCGGCCGGAACTTCAGCAGCAGTCCGCCGAGCAGGATCGGAATGACCAGCACGGTTGCGGGTATGTAGGACGGCAGTTCCACCGCTCCGACGGCGCCGGCCACGGCGAGCAACGACAGGCCCACCATCGGCACTGTCGGGGACATGCGCGCGCGGCGCAGCATCGAACCGGCGCGGTTGCCGGCTCGCCGCAAGGTCACACCACCAACGGAGGCGCCAGCGCTACTCATCGTGAGACGAACATAACGGCACCAATGGGTCCACGCATCAGATGGTGCTGTTTCGTTGCGCTTTTCTGGTCAAACCGGTGCGCTGGCACTTCGGGCACCAGAAGAGATTGCGTCCGGCGAGCACCTCGGTACGGATCACCGACTGGCACACATGGCAGCGCTGGCCGTGTCGCCGGTACACGTAGACCTCGCCGCCGTGGTCGTCCCTGCGCGGGTCACGGCCCATCGCGTCGGGTGTGTGGTCGTCGGCGACCGTATCGATCCGCCCGGTCTCCACGCCGTACTTCATCAGGCTGACCAGATCGGTCCACATGCCCTGCCACTCTCGCCTCTTGACCAGGTTGCCGGGCGTCATCGGATGCAGGCGGGCCCGGAACAGGATCTCCGCGCGGTAGACGTTGCCGACGCCGCTGAGCACCTCCTGGTCCATCAACAGCCGGCCGATCGGCAGTTTGCTGCGATGGATCCGCTTCCAGGCCGGCTCCGGATCCGCGTCGTCTCGCAGCGGGTCCGGGCCGAGCCGGGCCAGCAGTGCCTCCCGTTCGCCGTCCGTCAGCACCTCGCAGACCGTCGCCCCGCGCAGGTCGGCGTACGACGTGGCGTTCTGCAGGCGGAGGCGGACCTGTCCGACCGGCTCGGGCACCGGCGCCGTACCGAAGTCCACCTTGCCGATCAGGCCGAGGTGGATGTGCAGCCAGCCGGCGCCCTCGAACTCGGCGAGGAAGTGCTTGCCGTGTGCCTCGGTCCGGCGCAACTGGCGGCCGTCGAGCAGCGCGGCACCCTCGGCGAAACGGCCCTGGGGGCTGGTCGTACGGACCGGGCGGCCGCCGAACGCATCCTGGACGTCGTGCGCCAGCCGGTGCAGGGTGTGACCTTCGGGCATGATCTTCCTAGAGAGAACGGGTCCGATCGGACGACAAGAGGCGGGACAGCATGAGGACTTCGGGCAAGGGTTCCGGGCGGGGTGGGGCCTCGACCCCGGCCGTCGTCGGCATCGCCCGGTCGATGCGCGCCCGAGACGTCTCCAGGCCGCGCGCCGAGGACCGACCGAGGCCGACCGAGAAGGACGCTCAGGACGACGACCCGGGCAACGGCGGCAGTACGCCGGTCGACTCGTAGGCGTCCAGCATCTCGATCCGGCGGGTGTGCCGGTCCTCGCCCGAGTAAGGCGTGGCGAGAAAGGTCTCGGCGAACGAGACCGCGTCCTGGACCGGGTGCATCCGGGCGCCGATGCCGATCACGTTCGCGTTGTTGTGCTCGCGGCTCAGCCTCGCGGTCTCGGTGCTCCAGGCCAGCGCGGCCCGCACTCCCTTCACCTTGTTCGCGGCGATCTGCTCACCGTTGCCCGAGCCGCCGATCACGAGGCCGAGGCTGCCCGGGTCCGCGACCACCGCCTCGGCCGTGCGCAGACAGTACGGCGGGTAGTCGTCGACCGCGTCGTACACGGCGGGGCCGTGATCGACGACGTCGTGCCCGGCGGCGGTGAGGTGCTGGGTCAGGTGGTTCTTCAGCTCGAAGCCGGCATGGTCGGAGCCGATGTGCACTCGCATGCCCCGAAGTCTCGCATGCCGGTCCGCGCCGTCAGTCGAAGACGGGGTCGCGATCCCGGGTGCGCTTGAGCTCGAAGAAGCCGTCCGTGCCGGCCAGCAACCGGACGCCGTCCCACAACTTGCCGGCCGCCTCGCCCTTGGGCGCCGGTGTCACCACCGGGCCGAAGAAGGCCGCACCGTCGACGGCGATGACGGGGGTGCCGACGTCCATCCCGACCTGGTCCATTCCTTCGTGATGGGACTTCATCAGCGCATCGTCGTACTCGGTCGAGGTGGCCGCCTCGATCAGCGAGGCCGGCAGACCGACCTCGGCGAGTGCCTCCGGAACCACGTCGCCGCCGATACCGCGGCCCTCGACGTGGATCCGCCGGCCGAGCGCGCTGTACAGCGGCAGCAGCACGTCGTTGCCGTGCGCCTGCTCGGCGGCGATCAGCACCCGGACCGGGCCCCAGGCGTCCTTCAGGAAGGCCTTGTACTTGTCCGGCAGTTCGTCGCGCCCGTCGTTCAGCACGGCCAGGCTCATCACGTGCCAGGTGGTCTTCACGTCGCGGACCTGCTCGACCTCGAGCATCCAGCGAGACGTCAACCAGGCCCAGGGGCAGGCGGGATCGAACCAGAAATCAGCGGTGGCGGTCATGGTGCAACCGTACAAAATGCAATCAAACCAGTCACCGGCCGGGGCGATCCGAACACGCTCGGGCAAGACCCGGTCAAGCCTTGAGCACGCTTTCGCTACGTTCGGTAAGTCGCGGGTAAACCCTCAGCCCGTGGTGCACCCGCATGCATAGGATGGCGGACATGCCTGGAACCAACCTGACGCGCAACGAGGCGCGTACCCGTGCCGGCCTGATCAGTGGCGTGAGCTACACCATCGAGCTCGACCTGACGACCGCCGCCAGTGGCGCCGCGACGTTCGCGTCCACGACCACCATCACCTTCGGGGCAGAGGCGGGCGCGAGCTCGTTCGCCGACCTGATCGCCGCGACGGTGCACGAGGTCACCCTGAACGGCCGCTCGCTGGACCCGTCCGCCGTGTACGACGGCGCCCGGATCCAGCTCGACGACCTGGCCGAGCGCAACGAGCTGACAGTGGTCGCGGACTGCACCTACTCGCGAACCGGTGAAGGCCTGCACCGGTCGGTCGACCCAGCCGACAAGGAGACCTACCTCTACACCCAGTTCGAGGTTCCGGACGCGCGCCGGGTGTTCACCACCTTCGAGCAGCCCGACCTGAAGGCGCCCTTCACCTTCACCGTGTCCGCCCCGGCCCGCTGGGTCGTCATCTCGAACGCGCCCACGCCGGAGCCCAAGCCGTACCGGGGCGAGAACGGCGAGGAGCTTGCGCGCTGGGAGTTCCAGCCGACGCAGCCGATCTCCACCTACATCACCGCGGTCGTCGCCGGTCCCTACCACGTCGTCACCGACTCCTACGACGGCCCGCACGGCAGCTACCCGTTGTCGCTGCTGTGCCGCCCGTCGCTCAAGGACGCGCTCGACGTTGACGACCTGTTCGAGGTCACCAAGCAGGGGTTCGAGCTGTTCGAGAAGGCTTTCGGCACGCCGTACCCGTTCGGCAAGTACGACCAGGCCTTCGTGCCGGAGTACAACATGGGCGCGATGGAGAACGCGGGTTGCGTGACCCTGCGAGACGAGTACCTCTTCCGCAGCCGCACCACCCACGCGGAGCTGGAGAGCCGCGCCAACACGGTGCTGCACGAGCTTGCGCACATGTGGTTCGGCGACCTCGTCACGATGACGTGGTGGGACGACCTGTGGCTGAACGAGTCCTTCGCCGAGTGGGCCAGCCACTGGGCCCAGGCGACCGCGACGCAGAAGTACGCCGGGGCCTGGACGACGTTCTGCAACGCCCGGAAGAACTGGGCCTACCGGCAGGACCAGCTGCCCTCCACCCACCCGATCGCCGCGGACATGGTGGACTTCCACGCGGTCGAGGTGAACTTCGACGGGATCACCTACGCCAAGGGCGCGTCCACGCTGCGCCAGCTGGTCGCGTTCGTCGGCGAGGACACCTTCGTCGCCGCGCTGAAGGAGTACTTCGCCGACCACGCGTTCGGCAACACCGAGCTGACCGACCTGCTGAAGCCGCTGGAGAAGACGTCCGGCCGCGACCTGGACGACTGGACCGAGCGTTGGCTGCGGACCGCCGGGGTGAACACCCTGCGGGCGGACTTCACCGTGGACGCCACCGGTGCCTTCGAGTCGTTCGCGATCGAGCAGAGCGCGCACCCGGACTTCCCGACGCTGCGCCCGCACCGTCTCGCCGTCGGGTTGTACCGGCGGACCGACGAGGGGCTGGTCCGGACCGAGCGGTTCGAGGTCGACATCGACGGCGCGCTAACCGAGCTCCCCGAGCTGGTGGGGGCCGTCCAGCCCGACCTGGTGCTGCTCAACGACGACGACCTCACCTACGCCAAGATCCGCCTCGACGAGCGGTCCCGCGACACCCTGGTCGAGTCGATCGACCAGCTGTCGGAATCGTTGCCCAGGGCGTTGGCCTGGGGCGCGGCGTGGGACATGACCCGCGACGCGGAGATGCCGGCCGGCCAGTACGTCGGCATCGTGCTGACGGGCATCCGGGCCGAGACCGACCTGACCGGCGTCCGGGCCCTGCTCGGACAGGCCACATCGGCGATCAACAGCTACGCGGCGCCGGAGAACAGGGCGGCGTTGCGGGCGCAGTTCGAGCAGACGCTGGGCGAGCTGATGGACAGCGCGGCTCCCGGCAGCGACCACCAGCTGGCCTTCGCCCGGGCGTACATCAACGGCGTCTTCTCCGACGCCGGTGCGGATCGGCTGGTCGGCTGGCTGGACGGCGAGGGCCTGCCCGACGGGCTCGTCCTCGACACCGACCTGCGCTGGACCCTGATCGTCAGCCTGGCCCGCCTCGGCCGCATCGACGCGGACGGCATCGATGATGAGCTCACCCGCGACACCACCATCACCGGCCAGGAGCGTGCCGCACAGGCCCGCGCCGCCCGGCCGACCGCCGAGGCCAAGGCGGATGCGTGGCGGATCGCGGTCGAGTCCGAGGACACCCCGAACGAGACCCAGTTCCGCACCATCCTGGGCTTCCAGCAGCCCGGCCAGGAGGAGCTGCTGCGCCCGTACGTCGACAAGTACCTGGCCGCGGCCAAGGACGTCTACACCCGGCTGGGCTCCTCGATGGGCGAGAACGTGCTCGTCTACCTCTCCCCCAGGGGCCTGCCCGAGCAGTCCACGCTCGACGCGCTGTCCACCTGGCTCGAGAGCGAGGGCGACTCGGTGGACGCACCGACCCTGCGGTACGTCGGCGAGGCTCGCGCGGACCTGGCCCGGGCGCTCGAGGCGCAGCGGCGCGACGCCGTGGGCTGATCGCGTCGTGGAACCAGACCCATCCCTCGCGGGCGCACACGCGGCGGCGCTGACCGGACTGGCGCAAGCCCACCGGCCCCGGCCGGTCACGCCGCTGATGCCCTGGCGATACCCCAACCGGTTGGTGAAGCCGTACGTGATCACCGCCCGCGGGCGGGCCTGGGACGACGAGATGGTGGCGAAGGTGCAGCTCGCCGCCGCCCGGCAGCTCGAGTTCGACGACGCGATGGGCGCGGTCGGGCTGGCCGTGGTGATCCTGCACCTGGGCGACGACGCGACCTATCTGGTGGTGCACAGCTGGGCCAGGGACTTCCACGCCCGGCTCAGCGTCTTCAGCGGCATCGATGTGGATGACCTGCGGCCAGCGCCCACCGGGGCGGCGCCCTGTGTCTGGGAGCTGGAGGTGCTCGGCCACGAGCACGCCTCGTACGTGAACCACATCCTGCGGGGCGACGTGGACGTCTCGGCCTGGCTGGACGACGCACTGGACACCAGGCCGCAGCCGAAGGCCGACGGCGTCCCGTCCGGGACTTGAGTGCCGCTGCGCTCCGATCACGTGCCGTCACAAAGCGTCGGGTCATGGATCACGCCGCACGGCGGACATAACCTGTGCAGGGTGCCGTCACCTCACCGGGGCGGCGTCGGCACATCAGGGAGGGGCCGATCGTGACTGATCCGGCGTTGCGACAGCATGCTGGTGAAGCCCACCACCGGGCCCGGCCGCCACGACGGGGTGGTGGCCGCAGGCCGCGGCGAGGCGTGATCCTCACCATCGCGCTGGTCGTCGCGGTGCTTGCCGGTCTGGTGGTGTACGCCGCGTTCCTGGACGGCGACCAGGGGAAGCCGGTCACTGCGGCCCAGCCGGTGCTGACGGCGACGGCGGCCGGACCGCACACGATCAAGCTGTCCTGGGATCGCCTGCCGGGTGCCGATTCCTACGCTCTGCAGCACATTGATCCCTCAACCGGCGTAGCCATCAAGACAGAGTCCGGCATCGAGGGTGGACAGCAAGCCGAGAACATCGAGAAGCTCGCACCGGCCACCGAGTACTGCTTCAAGCTGCAGGCGGTCGACGGCCGGACGCCAGGTCCGGCGTCGGACCTGGCCTGCGCGACCACGAGCAAGCCTCCGGGGCCCGGCGCGACGTCGAGCACCGGACCCGGCACCGTCAACAGCGGGCCGAGCACTTCACCCGAAGCCGGGGACGACACCCCGAAATTCGCGCGAGGCCAGTGGATCGCCGTGATCGACGTCTACTCGACCGACAGCGGCTTCCCCGCCGA
The DNA here is from genome assembly GCA_035759015.1 of Kribbella sp. Lineage (GTDB taxonomy): Bacteria > Actinomycetota > Actinomycetes > Propionibacteriales > Kribbellaceae > Kribbella. Next base: position 25,033 of record DASTVQ010000161.1, on the reverse strand, counting down.
AGACTCGGCCAAGGGCCTCGCCGGGCGACTGCTCGCCGCGGGCGTCCCGGCGAAGGCGTTGTCCGCGACCGGCCAGTACCCGGGCTTGGCGAAGAGCGACGGCGAGCCGATGCGCGACGCCTGGATCGTGTACGTCGGACCCGCCGACTCCTCGGCCGGGGCGCGGGCAATCTGCGTCTCCGAGCAGGCGCAGCGGGCCTACAGCAGTCCCGCCTGTCCCACGTACCAGCCCGCCAAGGCCTTGGGCCGCTGACGATCGGTCGACGCGGCAAGATTCGCACGACGGCTCCGACCTGCCGGTGACAAATGGATCCCGGAGAAGGAGCTTGTGATGCGGAAGATCATCCAGTTCGTCCACCAGTCGCTCGACGGCTCGAGCCTCCCGGCCGCGCTGACCGAGCACGGCCTGATCGACGAGTACCACCTCGTCGTCCACCCGGTCGTCCTCGGCGGCGGGAAGCCGGTGTTCCAGCCGCCGAAGGAGCGCCTCGGGATGCGGTTGATCGAGTCACGGACCTTCGACTCGCGGACCGTGCTGCTGCACTACGCGCTCGCGGACTGACCGCCGGCCCGTTACTGCTGGTGAGGCTGGTTGGTGTGCAGCAGGTTGGGCTGGTGTGCGTGGTCACCGAGCTGCTGGACCCCTCTGACGAGGCCGCCGGCCAGGTCCCCTGCCGCGAACGACGTCTGCATGGTCAGCGCCGCAAGGCCTGCCTGGCTGTCGCTGAGCTGACGCCGCGCCTCCTGGCCCGTGACGATCTCCAGCCGTCGGCCGGCCGGGTCGACGTACACCAGGACGCTGTGGTCCGGGTCGTCGAGCTGGTTCAGCAGGTCGATCGCGAACGGCCGGGTCTCGGCGTCGGCCCCGCCGACGTACACGGAGAAGTGCAGGGCCGAAGCGGCCTCGGCGTTTCGGACCGCGCGCTCGATGTCGGACAGTTGGTCGGGGGTGAATGCCTCACCAGCTGGCACTTGCGCCTCCGGTCGTACGAGCGACGCCGGTGCCGGCGGTCGCGGTGGCAGTGGTGGTGACGGGCTCGCCTGCGGTCACCTGGGGGGTGCCGGCCTCGGCCGGCTCCGCGCTCGGGCCGCCGATCCAGACGGGAGGTGCCCACCAGGAGAGCCCCGGCCGGTAGCGCGGACCCGTCGCGATCGACGACGCGTTGACCAGCAGCGCCACGACGGCGATGACCAGGACCGGGATGCCGACGAACACCAGCAACGTCTGGCCGGATAGCTGAGTGATCACAGCCTGAAGCCTAGGCCATCGGTGTCCCGCGCCGGGTCGTACCCACCTCGGGGCCTCGGCCGGTCGGGCGACCGGAAGAACGCGACCAGCGGTCAGATCGAAAGGGTGCCGATCAGCCGGCGGACCCGGGCGTTGCCGGGCAGGTCCTCCAGCAGCACCGGTACGCCGTCGGGGCCGCCCAGCGGGATTCGCCAGTTCGGGTACTGATCCGTGGTACCGGGCTGGTTCTGCGTACGACGTTCGCCCACGGCGTCGGTAAGCGCCACCCCCACCAGCTTGGCCGGGGTATGAGCGACGTACCGGTGCAGCGCCTCGACGATCCGCTCGACATCACCGTCGGAGTCACCCAGCAGGTGCCGCTCGCGGAGTGCGTGCAGCCAGGAGTCGCGCTCGGCCTCGTCGACCGCGAGCTCCTCCGGCAGCGGGCGGGTGAGCAGGCCGAGCCGGTTCCGCAGCTCGACATGGTCGCCGGCCAGGTAGCCGGCGGTCGGCGGCAGGTCATGTGTCGTCACGGTCGCCAGGCAGAGCTCGCGCCAGCGTTCGGGCGGTAGCGGATTGCCCTCGGCGTCGCGCTCGAACCAGAGCACCGAGGTACCGAGGATGCCGCGCTCGCTCAGGTAGTCGCGCACCCATGGCTCGACCGTGCCGAGGTCTTCACCCACTACGACGACTCCGGCCCGGGCCGCCTCGAGGATGAGGATGCCGATCAGCGCCTCGTGGTCGTACCGGACATAGGTGCCCTCGGTCGGTCGCTCGGGCGAGGTGACCCACCAGAGCCGGAACAGGCCGAGGATGTGGTCGATCCGCAGACCGCCGCCGTGCCGGATGACCGCCCGCACCAGGTCCCGCCAGGGGGCGTACCCGACCTCGGCCAGGGCGTCCGGGCGCCACGGCGGCTGGGACCAGTCCTGCCCCTGCTGGTTGAACGCGTCCGGCGGCGCCCCGACATGGATCCCCGTGGCCAGCACCCGCTGCAGCGCCCACGCGTCCGCGCCGTCGGGGTGGACGCCGACCGCCAGGTCGTGCAGCACACCGATCGACATCCCGGCCAGGCGAGCCCGGGCCTGGGTCCGCGCCAGCTGCTCGTCCAGCTGCCACTGAAGCCAGCAGTGGAACCCGACCGCCTCCGGATCCTCGTTGCGGAAGGCAACAACCGCCGGGCTCGCCGGGTCGCGCAGCTCCTCCGGCCACTTGGTCCACTCCGAGCCGTGCACGTCGGAGATGGCGGCCCAGGTGGCGAAGTCGACCAGCCCCTGGCTCTCGCGGGCGCGGTAGGCGTCGTACTCGGCGGTCCGGCCGATGGAAGGGCGCACCCCGAACAGCAGCTGCAACGCCTCGCGCTTGGCCGCCCAGACGGTGTCACGATCCAGCGCGGTCGCGTCCTCGCTCAGCGCGCGCGTCTGCAGGGCGAGGGCGCGGACCCGGTCCCGCTCGGCCGGCGCCAGGTCGCCGTACTCCTCGACGTCCTCGACCCGCAGGTAGATCGGGTTGGCGAAGCGTCGGGAAGCGGGGAGATACGGCGACGGCTCCATCCGGCCCGCGGTCTCCGCGGCATGGAGCGGGTTCACCAGCACGAACCCCGCACCGAGCTCGTGCGCTGACCACGCGGCCAGATCGCCGAGGTCGTGCAGGTCGCCGATGCCCCAGGACCGGCGCGAGCGAACCGAGTAGAGCTGCAGCACCCACCCCCACGTTCGCTGCAGGCGCTGCGGCTCCAGCCGCTGCGGCGTCACGATGACCGTGCTGACGGCGACCTCGGGCGAACCGCCGATCCGGGCGCACAACCGGTGATAGCCCAGCGGCAGATCACCGGGCAGCTGGTACGTCGCCTCGCCGAGCTGGACGCCGTCGACCCACTCGGGGTCCACCCAGTGGTTCTGCTGGACGATGTCGCGGCGCTGGCCGCCATCCTCCAGGTCGAGCCACACCTCGGCGGTCGAGCCGTGCGGCAGGTGGACGGCGAACCACGGCGTCCACCCCTCTCGCAGCACCACCGTCGGCGGCAGCGTCCGGCGCCAGCGAGCCTGTCGGTGGTCTGTCAGCGCCTGGGCCGCGCGGCCCGGCGTCGACGCGTCGACACCGAGCGCGGCCAGGACGGCGGCGACCACCTCACTGGAGACAGTCACATGTTGGCCCTGCCAGTCCCAGTACTCGGTCGCCACACCATGGGCGACAGCAAGCTCGACGAGGGCCGGAGTGGGAGCAGTCACGGATGCGAGTCTGCCGTATCAGGCCCCGCCCAGCCGAACGCCGCGCGCCGCATCATCGGGTCGTGCGGGCGATCCGGGCGGGAGTCACTACAGTAGGGCGGCGAGATGGCTATTCTGTTCAACCACACCACGTCCCTACTCGGTCACGCCTTGTCCGCGGGCCAGATCCTGCCGAACACGTTCCCTACCTTCATCCGCCGCGGCAACGACGGCAAGCTGGAAGTGACCGACCAGATCATCACGGTCCCGGCCCGGATCGTCGGCCTGGTGATCGCGTTCTTCCTGATCCGGTGGCTCCTGCACAAGGCGATCCGCCGGTTCGCCCGGCGCACCGGCAACGGCGCCGTCGCGGGCGTGCTGGCGAGGTCCAAGCGCGGCAGCCTGTTCGTCGAGCAGACCCTGCTGAGCGAACGCCGTACCCAGCGCGCGGAGACCATCGCCTCCCTGCTGTGCAGCACGGTCACGATCGTGCTGACGTCCGTCCTGGTGGTGATGGTGCTGGCCGAGCTGGGCTTCAACATCTTGCCGGTGGTCGCCTCGGCGAGCATCATCGGCGTCGCCCTCGGCTTCGGCGCCCAGACGCTGGTGAAGGACTTCCTGGCCGGCATCTTCATGATCTTCGAGGACCAGTACGGCGTCGGCGACCTGGTCGACATGGAGAAGGCCACCGGCGTGGTCGAGGCGGTCGGCCTGCGCGTCACCCGGCTGCGCGGCGAGGACGGCACGATCTGGTTCGTCCGCAACGGCGAGGTCCTCCGCCTGGGCAACCTCACCAACCGCGACCTCGACGCTGGTCTCCCCTCCCCGACGCACACCACCACGACCCCGCCCGAGGCTTAGCCCAAAGTGCCGAGGCGCCGGAACCCAGCTGGGTCCGGCGCCTCCGTTCGCACGGATCAGGCGGTGAAGGTCACGTCGAGGGTGATGGTGGTGCCGGTCAGGGCCTGGCTGACCGGGCAGTTCTTCTTGGCGTCCTCGGCGAACTCGGCGAACCGGTCGGCGGTGAGGCCGGGCACCTTGCCGTTGACCTCGAGCTTGATGCCGGTGATGCCCTCGCCCGGCTGGAAGGTCACGTTCGCGGTGGTGTCGAGCGACTCCGGCGGGTTGCCGGCCGTCGCCAGCGCGTGCGACAGCGCCATCGAGAAGCAGCTCGAGTGCGCCGCCGCGATCAGCTCCTCCGGGCTGGTCTTACCGTTCGCTTCCTGGGTCCGCGCGGCCCAGGTGACGTCGTACGTGCCGATGCCGGACGAATCCAGCGCGACCCGGCCGGCGCCCTCCAGCAGCGAGCCTTCCCAGTGGGCCTTGGCAGTGCGGGTAGCGGCCATGCTCGTATGTCTCCTCTGGTCGAAAGTGCGGGGATCAGGCGCCGGACACGTCGATGGCGCCCGGGTACTGCGGTTCGTCGGTGTTCACCATGCTGTGCGCCGCCATCACCAGGTAGGTCCAGATCTCCTGGTCCCTGTCCGGCTCCAGCTTGACCTCGTCCAGCGCAGCGCGCATATGTCCCAGCCATCGGTCCCGGGCGGCGGGCGTGACCGCGAACGGTGCGTGGCGCATCCGCAGCCGCGGGTGCCCACGCTGCTCGGAATAGGTCCTCGGCCCGCCCCAGTACTGCTCCAGGAACATCCGGAACCGGTCCTCGGCGGGGCCGAGGTCCTCCTCCGGGTACATCGGTCGTAGGACCGGGTCCTCGGCAACTCCGCGGTAGAACGCCGCGATCAGGCGGTGGAACGTCTCGGCCCCGCCGACGGCGTCGTAGAAGCTCTGTGGCTCAGTCATCGCAGCCAGTCTCTCAAGGCACCGAAATGTGCCGCGCAAGGGCATCCCGCTCGGCGTCGCCCAGAGCCCGCTTGGCATGCGTGTCGCCGTCCACCGCGACCAGGACGGAGGTCGCCCGGGCGTACACCAGCTCGCCGTCGCCGTCGCGGTCGACGATCCGCGAGCCCAACGTGTACGACGACGTGCCGATCGAGCTGACCCACACGTCGACGTCGTATGGCGGGTGGCGCAACACGATCGGGCGCAGGTAGTCCACGGTCTGGCTGACCAGCACGCACGGGTACTCGGCGAAGAAGTCCCCGGCCGCCGAGCCGACCACCCGGGCCAGGAAGGCGATCCGGGCCTCCTGCAGGTAGTCGAAGTAGCGCACGTTGTTCACGTGGTCGTAGGAGTCGATGTCAGACCAGCGCACCAGGACCGGGTGGCTGAACACACTCATGACGCCACCAGCTTCGACAGGGCCTCGCGCTCCACCGGGGTGATCCGGCGCAGCCGGTCGGCGGCGAAGTCGAACGGGACCAGCTTGGTCCGCGCCTCGACGTACACCCTGTGAGGTGACAGGTCGAGGATCTCGTAGTCGACGGTGAAGGAGGCGGCCCGGATCTCGCTGATCCAGAGCTCGATCCGCACCGGCTCCTCGCGAAAGACCAGCGGAGCGCGGTACTGCACTTCGTGCCGGGCGACCAGCAGGCCGGTCTCCAGGTCGTCGGCGCCCAGCTCCTTCGCGGTCCGGAACAAGAAGTCGACCCGGGCGTCTTGGAGGTAGTCGACGTACCGGCTGTTGTTCACGTGACCGAGGGCGTCCATGTCACCCCACCGCAGCGGGCAGTGATAGACGTGACGTTGGTTGTGACTCTGGTTGTGACCATGCACACGGTGATCCTTTCATCCGTGCCGCAGCCACCGCGACGAGGCGTCGGTAGTCTCGTCCCGGACCGAGAACGGGCCGCGAACCAGCCGCCCGGAGCAGAGCTGAAGGAGTACGGCGGATGAGCGAGCAGCAGACCCGGGTCGCGATCGTCACCGGTTCGGCGCGTGGGATCGGCGCGGCGGTGGCCAAGCGGCTCGCTGCCGACGGGAACGCGGTGGCCGTGCTGGACCTGGACGAGGCGGCCTGCGCCGCAACGGTCGAGGCCATCACCGCCGCCGGCGGCAGGGCGCTCGCGGTCGGCTGCGACGTCAGCAAGTCCGACCAGGTCACCGCGGCGGTCGAGCGGGTCGTCGCCGGGCTCGGCGCGCCCACGATCCTGGTCAACAACGCGGGCGTGCTGCGGGACAACCTGCTGTTCAAGATGACCGACGACGACTGGGACACCGTGATGGCGGTGCACCTTCGCGGCAGCTTCCTGATGTCGAGGGCATGCCAGGCGCACATGGTCGAGGCGGGCTACGGGCGGATGGTCTTCCTGTCCTCCACGTCGGCGCTCGGCAACCGCGGCCAGGCCAACTACGCGTCCGCGAAGGCCGGCCTGCAGGGCCTCGCCAAGACACTGGCGATCGAGCTGGGCAAGTTCGGCGTCACCGCGAACGCGATCGCGCCGGGCTTCATCGAGACCGACATGACGGCCGCCACCGCGGCCCGCGTCGGCGTGGACTTCGAGGAGTTCAAGAAGGCCACGGCCGCCCAGATCCCGGTGAACCGCACCGGCAAGCCGGAGGACATCGCCGCCGCCGCGTCGTTCTTCTGCAGCGAGGAGGCGGGATTCGTCTCCGGTCAGGTCCTGTACGTCGCCGGCGGCCCGCGCAACTGACCCCGAACCCGACCGTTCGAGGACCTGGAGACGAGACACGATGGCGCAAACCTTCACCGGGGTCGACGAGGTCGTCCACGCGGTCGGCACCCGGCTCGGCCAGACCGAGTGGCTGGAGATCACTCAGGAGCAGGTGAACCTCTTCGCCGAGGCGACCGGGGACCACCAGTGGATCCACGTCGACGTCGAGAGGGCGGCCAAGGGCCCGTACGGCGGCACGATCGCCCACGGCTACCTCACGCTGAGCCTGATCGCGCGGTTCGGCGAGGAGCTGTTCTCGGTGCGTGGCGTGGCCGCCAAGCTGAACTACGGCGTGAACAAGGTTCGCTTCCCCACGCCCGTCCCGGTTGGCGCCAAGATCCGTGCCGGCGCCACCATCGCCGCCGCGCAGGAGACCCCGACCGGCGTCCAGGTCTCGCTGCAGTGGGTGATCGACATCGAGAACTCCACCAAGCCCGCCTGCGTCGCCGAGACGGTCGTCCTGCTGGTCCGCTGACGGCCGGTCAGAGCGTCCGCAGCATGCCGATCTTGGTCGCGACACGCCGGTAGCCGAGCCACGTGTTCACGGCCAGCATCGGCTCGTTCTCGTCGTCGTTCGAGGTGAACGCACCCGTCACCCCCGCCTCGGCCGCCCGGCGCAGCGCCACCGACTTCACCAGCTTGGCGAGACCCCGCCCACGGTGCGCAGGGATCGTCCCCGTCATCGCGGACCAGGCCCGGTCCCCGTCGGTCTCGACGCCGGTGAAGCTGACGACCTCGTCCCCCACCATCGCCGCGACGCTGAGCGCCTTGCTCAGCGCAGGCGCCTCCCACACCACTCGCAGCCAGTCGTCGTAGTCGATGGAATCCATCGGCGAGTCGCTCGGCTCGTCCAGGGTCGCGATCGAGTCCGCTTCGTACGCCTGCCTGGCGTCCACCTGGTCCATGCCGACCAGTACGACGTCGGACGGATTCGGCGGCTGCTCCGGCAACTGCCGCGGGTCGACGCCGGCGTAGTGCATCTGCCTCGTTCCCTCATAGCCCCGGCGCCGGGAGAACTCCACCTCGTCGTGCTCGGCGAAGGTGCGGACCCGACGGGCATCGATGTCCTTCAGGTGCGCGTGACCACGATCGACCAATGCCGACCCGATCCCCTGGCCCCGGTGGTCCGGGTGCACGTACACGGTGAGGTAGCTCATGCCCTTGTCGCTGGTCCACGTGTTCAGCCCGGCCGACGCCCAGCCGACCAACTCGCCGCCGACCTCCGCGACGTACGCTGCGAACTTCTCCTCGGGTGACACCACGGTCAGCAGGTGCCGGACCTGTGCCTCCGACATCACCAAGTAGGGGAAGACGCTCTTACGCAGCGCCGCGACGGCCCCTGCGTCATCCGGTACGGCGGTCCTGAGGTTCACTCGATCTCCTGACACTCGGTTCGGTTTCGGACCCTAGCCACCCGCCGCGCGGCCTGCCACGGATTAACACCCGGCCCGGCACCGGCGGGGGCTAGGGTGACCGGCGTGGCCGTGATCGCGACGAATGCCCTGACGAAGCGCTACCCGCGGGTGACGGCCCTGGACGAGCTGACGACCGAGGTGGGTACCGGTGTGACCGGGCTGGTCGGCGCCAACGGTGCCGGCAAGTCCACCCTGCTGAAGATCCTGCTCGGCCTGATCCCCCCGACCGCTGGAAGTGCCATCGTGCTGGGGCACGACGTGGTCACCGGCGGGGAGGCCGTCCGGGCCCTGGTCGGCTACATGCCCGAGCACGACTGCCTGCCTCCGGACGTGTCGGCGACCGAGTTCGTGGTGCACCTCGCCCAGATGTCCGGGCTCCCGGCCACGGCCGCCCGCGAACGGGCCGCGGACGTGCTCCGGCACGTCGGGCTGGACGAGGCACGGTACCGGCCGATCGGCGGTTACTCCACCGGTATGAAACAACGGGTCAAGCTGGCCCAGGCGCTGGTGCACGACCCGAAGCTGGTACTGCTGGACGAACCGACAAACGGCCTGGACCCCGCCGGCCGCAACGAGATGCTGGCACTGGTGCGCAGGATCGGCACCGAGTTCGGCATCCCGGTGCTGATCACCTCGCACCTGCTCGGCGAGCTCGAGCACGTCTGCGACCAGCTCGTCGTACTGGACGGCGGCCGGTTGCTGCGCTCGGAGTCGAGGGCTGCGCTCACCAGTGAGACCGGTGTGCTGGCGGTGGAGGTGCGCGACCTCAGCGGTCGCGACCGGCTCGCCGCGGCGCTGCAGCGCTCGGGCGCACACGCGTGGGCGGACGGTCCACTGGTGCTGATCGAGCTCACGGCCGACGATCTGTACGACGTGGTTCGCGACACGATCGCCGAGCTGGGCCTCGGGGTGGTCCGCGTGGAACCGCACCGGCACCGGCTGGAGGAGCTCTTCGCGGGAGGGGCAGCCAATGTCTGACCAGGCCCCGGCCGACGGTGTCATCCATGACATCGGCTACCGGCACTACGAGGGACCGCGGATGGGTCGGGCGGCGATCAGCCGGGCGCTGATGGTGAGCAGTCTTCGGCACGCCTACGGCCTCGGCCGGTCCGGGAAGTCCAAGGTGATGCCGATCCTGCTGCTCGCGGTGATGGTCGTACCGGCAGCGATCATGGTCGGCGTCGAGAACTCGATGCAGTTCGACCAGCCGCCGATCGTGCCGGTCGACTACGTCTTCCTGCTCCAGCCGGTCATCGCCCTCTACCTCGCCTCTCAGGCGCCGCAACTGTTCTCTCGAGACCTGCGGTACCGATCCATCGTGTTGTACCTGGCTCGGCCACCGCGCCGTACGGACTACGCGTTGGCGAAGCTGACCGCTCTGGTCGGCGCGCTGCTGATCCTGATCGCCCTGCCGCTGCTCGTCCTGTATGCCGGCGCGCTGCTGGCGAAGTACGACTTCGTCGACATGAGCAAGCAGTTCCTCGACGGCATGGTCGGCGCGCTGCTGCTCTCGATCCTGCTGGCCGCCATCGGCGGACTGATCGCCGCCGCCACCCCGCGCCGGGGATTCGCCGTCGCCGCCATCATCGCCGTACTGATCGTGTCGTTCACCGCGGCCGTGATCATGGTGGGCATCCTCGACTCCGACGGCGACATGTCGAGCACCGCTGCCCGCTACGCCAACCTGGGGTCGCCGTTCACGCTGGTGCAGACCCTGCAGACGTTCCTGTTGCGGGACCACCGCGAGGGCGGCTGGATGCCCACCACCGAGCAAGGGCTGGTGTTCGCCGGCGCGTACGTCCTCCTGGTCGTGCTGTGCGTCTGGGGCGTCAACGGCCGCTACGCAAAGGTGGCCCGCGGATGAGTGTGATCCGGATCGAGAAGGTCTCCCGCTGGTATGGAAACGTGGTCGCGGTCAACGACGTCACGATGAGGATCGGGCCCGGTGTGACAGGGCTGCTCGGCCCGAACGGTGCCGGCAAGTCCACCCTGATCACGATGATGGCCGGCTTCCTGCCGCCTTCGGTGGGCACCGTCACGCTGGACGGCGTACCGGTGTGGCGGAACGAGGGCGCCTACGCGCACATCGGGCTGGTGCCGGAGACCGAGGCCGTGTACGACACGTTGTCCGGCCTGCAGTTCGTCCGGGCCAACGCCGAGCTGCAGGGCCTGCCCGATCCGGGCGCGGCTGCTACTGCGGCCATCGCGACGGTGGCGATGGAGGATGCGGCCGAGCGACGCATCTCGACGTACTCGAAGGGCATGAAGCAGCGCATCAAGATGGCCGCCGCCCTCGTCCACGAACCGTCGGTGCTGCTGCTCGACGAGCCGTTCAACGGGATGGATCCGCGGCAGCGGCTGCATCTGATGGACCTGATCCGCAAGATGGGCGCGGCCGGCCGGACGGTGCTGTTCAGCTCCCACATCCTGGAGGAGGTGCAGCAGGTCGCCACCCACATCGAGGTGGTCGTCTCCGGCCGGCACGCCGCGTCCGGCGACTACCGCGCGATCCGGACCCTGATGACGGACCGGCCGCACCTGTACCGGATCCGCTCCAGCGACAACCGCCGGCTCGCGGCGGCGCTGATCGGCGACCCTTGTACGTCGGGTGTCGAGCTGGAAGGGTCCGCGTGCGAGGTGCAGGTGATCGACTTCGAACGCTTCAGCCGGTTGATCCCACCGCTGGCCCGCGACCTCGACATCACGCTGTGGGAGGTCTCCCCCACCGACGAGTCGCTCGAGAGCGTCTTCTCCTACCTCGTCGGGAGGCGCTGACCATGATCCGCACGATCGCCCGGCTGACTTTCGCCACCCTCTTCGGCCACCGCCGCGGGCTGCTGCTCTTCGTGCTGCCCGGCGTGCTGCTGGGCCTCGCCGTGCTGCTCCGGCTGACAGTGGACGACACGGCCCGGGTCAGCACGGACCTCCTCCAGCAACTGGCGCTGGCCGTGGTCCTCCCCCTGGTCGCCCTGATCGCGGGCACCGGGGCGATCGCCACCGAGCTCGACGACGGCTCGATCGTGTACCTGCTGAGCAAGCCGATCAAGCGCTCCACCATCGTGTTGACGAAGGCTGCCGTGGCCATTGCCTGCATCACCGTCCTGGGCGCGGCGCCGATGATGCTGACCGGGCTCATCCTCGACCCCTGGGGGTGGCGGGTCGCGATCGCCTTCGGCGTCGGCGGCCTCCTGGCCGGTATCGCGTACACGGCGATCTTCATGGCGCTGTCGGTGATGACCGGCAACGCGGTCACTGTCGGCCTGCTCTATGCCCTGCTCTGGGAAGGCGTGATGGGCCAGTACGTGGACGGCGCCAAGGTGCTCAGCGTGCAGCAGTGGGCGCTCGCGGTGATCGAGAAGCTCGCGGGCGGCCACGGCATCGAGTCAGCCGTCAAACTGCCAGTCGGGGCCCTCGCCCTGGTGATCGTCACCGTTCTCGGCCTGAGCCTGGCCATCTCCCGGCTCCGCTCGCTCAGCCTCTCCACTGCGGAGTAGCGGTCTCGGCAGGACGCGCACGCCCAGCGCGACGATCATCGGATATCTCTGGATTTGATGACAGTCTCCTGTCATAATGGCAGTAGACTGTCACTATTGATCGATGGAGGAACCCATGTCAGACCAGACGGCAACGGCCGAGGTGGCGCCCGCGCAGCTGCTGGCCTCGCTGATGACGTCCGAGTCTCCTCGGCCGGAGCTTGCCGATGCCCTCAGCCCGTTCGCCCCGCTGATCGGCAGCTGGGACCTCGACGTCACCTACTACGCCGAGGACGGCACGGTGGTTCGTGAGACCAAAGGTGAGTGGCACTTCTCCTGGGCTCTCGACGGCCGCGCCGTGGCCGACATCTGGATCACGCCGAGCCGGGCACAGCGCGCCATCGACGGTGATGGCGAGTGGGGCCTCACGGTGCGCTTCTGGGATCCGGAGCTGGGCGCCTTCCGATCGACCTGGCTGGGCCCGAAGAATGCCGTGGTGATGGCCTTCGTCGGCCGTACCGGCGACGGAACCATCACGCTCGAGGCGAGGGACCCGCTGTCGGCCAAGACGCGCTGGATCTTCACCGACGTCACCGACACCGGCTTCACCTGGCGCAACGAGGACGAGGACGAGGAAGGCCGCGTCACCGTCCGCCAGCGATTCGTCGCCAGGCGGCAGACGGACCCTCAGCGGTAGCGCTCGATCGCCTCGGTGGCGAGCCGGTGACCAGCATCGGCGTGGGCCGGAAGCCTGATCACTGCACGATGCCGCCGGTCAGGGTGAGGCCACCGTCGACGGTGACGGTCTGACCGGTTATCCAGGACGCCTCGTCGGTCAGCAGGAACCACACCAGCGATGCGACGTCCTCGGGGCGGCCCAGCCGCTTCAACGGGTACGACGCGGCGACCTTCTCCTCACGGCCCTCGTACAGCGCACCGGCGAACCTCGTCTTCACCACCGCGGGAGCGACGGCGTTGACTCGGATCGCCGGTGCCAGCTCCACCGCAAGCTCAGACGTCACGCGCGACACCATCGCCTTGGTGGCGCCGTACCAGCCGATGCCGGGCGACGGCGCCAACCCTGCAACGGACGACAGGTTGACCACGGCGCCACCGTGTGCGCCCATCCATGCGTCGCGGCAGGCCTTCACCCAGGCAATGGCAGCCAGCACATTGGTGTCGACCATCTTGGCCGCGACGGCCGGCTCGACGTCCAGCAGCGAGCCGTAGACCGGGTTGATGCCGGTGTTGTTCACCAGCAAGTCGATCGACCCGTAGGTAGTCACCGCAGCAGCGATGACGGCCGCACGGTGCTCGGCGTCGGCGGCCTTCCCCGCCACGGCCATGGCGCTCTCGGAGCCGCCCAGCTCCGCGACCGCCTGGTCGAGGGTCTCCTGCGTACGACCGGTGATGACGACGCGGGCGCCGTCCGCGACCAGCCGGTGGGCGATCGCCAGGCCGATGCCCCGGGAGGCCCCGGTGACGATCGCGGTGCGGCCTTGGAGAGTCATCAGCTCAGGCGCTCGAGGATGATGGCCATGCCCTGACCGCCACCGACGCACATGGTCTCGAGACCGAACTGCTTGTCATCGGTCTGCAGACCGTTGATCAGCGTCGTCATGATCCGGGCACCGGTGGACCCGAACGGGTGGCCGAGGGCGATGGCGCCACCATGCACGTTCAGCCTGTCCTCCTCGATGCCGAGCTCGCGCGCCGAGCCGATCACCTGGACCGCGAAGGCCTCGTTGATCTCGACCAGGTCGATGTCGCCGATGCCCATGCCGGCGCGGGCAAGCGCCTGCGTGGTCGCCTCGACCGGACCGAGACCCATGATCTCCGGCGAGAGACCGCTCACGCCGGTGGCGACGATTCGCGCCAGCGGGGTCAGGCCGAGCTCCCGCGCCAAGGTGTCGCTCATGATCACCACAGCCGCGGCTCCGTCGTTCAACGGACAGCAGTTGCCGGCCGTGACCGTGCCGCCGGGCCGGAAGACCGGCTGGAGCTGACTGACCTTCTCCAGCGTCGTACCGGGCCGCGGGCCGTCGTCGGTGCTCACGGTGGTCCCGTCGGGCAGCTGGATCGGCGTGATCTCGCGGGCGAAGAAGCCGTTCTTGATCGACTCCTCGGCCAGGTTCTGCGAGCGGACGCCGAACGCGTCCTGGTCGGCCCGGCTGATCCCGCGCAGGGTGGCCACGTTCTCCGCCGTCTGGCCCATCGTGATGTAGACGTCCGGCAGCCGGCCGTCGAGCCGCGGGTCGTGCCAGGTGTCATTGGTCTCGGCGTACTTCAGCGTCCGCTGCTGCGCGTCGGCGAAGAGCGGGTTCTGCGAGGCCGGGTCGTCCACGCCGGCCGAGCCGAAGCTCTTGTACCGCGAGACACACTCCACGCCGGCGCTGACGAAGATGTCGCCCTCGCCCGCCTTGATCGCGTGGAACGCCATACGCGCGGTCTGCACCGACGACGCGCAGAAGCGGTTCACGGTGGTGGCGGGTGTCGAGTCCCAGCCCAGCTGCACGGCGATCCGGCGGGCCATGTTGCCGCCGTGCTCGTCGTGCGGCTCGGCACAACCGACAGCGAGGTCGTCGAGCTGGTCGCCGCTCAACCCCGCCTTGTCCATGGCATCACTGATCACCTGGACGGCGAGGTCGTCGGGGCGGATGTCCTTCAGCGAACCCTTGTAGGCTCGGCCGATCGGCGAACGCGCGGTGGAGACGATGACTGCTTCAGGCACTTCCGGATTCCTCTCTACTGGCCGTCAGAGACCGAGGTCGCGGCCGATGAGTTCCTTCATGATCTCGTTCGAGCCGGCCCAGATCTTGGTGACCCGGGCGTCTCGCCAGGCCCGGGCGACGCGGTACTCGTTCATGTACCCGTAGCCGCCGTACAGCTGGACGCAGGCGTCGAGGATCTCGTTCTGCACCTGCGCGCTCCACCACTTCGCCTTCGCGGCGTCCACCGCGGACAGCCTGTCCTCGTCGTGGGCGACGACCGCGTTGTCGACGTAGGACTGGGTGACCTCGGCCTTGGTCACCAGCTCGGCGATCACGAACTTGTTGTACTGGAACGAGCCGACCGGCTGACCGAACGCCTTGCGCTGCTTCACGTACTCGATGGTCTCCTCGAGGATCTGCGTCGCGTGCGCGATGTTCGACACCGCGGCCCCGACGCGCTCCTGGGCCAGCCGCTCCATCATGTGGATGAAGCCGCGGTCGACCTCGCCGATCACGTTCTCGTCCGGCACGAACACATCTGTGAAGAAGAGCTCCGAGGTGCCGGACTCGGTCTGGCCGACCTTGTCCAGCTTGCGGCCGTGGCTGAAGCCGTCCATGCCGTCCTCGATCGCGAGAAGAGTGATGCCCTTGGCGCCCCTCGACGGATCGGTCCGCGCGGCGGTGATGACCAGATCGGCCATGTCGCCGTTGGTGATGAACGTCTTGGACCCGTTCACCACCCAGCCGCCGTCGGCCCGCCTCGCGGTCGTCTTCAGCGCGGCCAGGTCGGAGCCGCCGGACGGCTCCGTCATCCCGATCGCGGTGACCAGCTCGCCGGAGCAGAACCTCGGCAGCCAGCGCTGCTTCTGCTCCTCGGTGCCCAGATCCACCAGGTACGGCGCGGCGCAGTCAAAGTGGATGCCGAAGCAGCTCGACAGCGAGGCCGAGACCTTCGAGACCTCCTCGGCGAAGACGGCGTTGAACCGGTAGTCGCCCACTGACGAGCCGCCGTACTCCTGCGGCACGTCGAGGCCGAGGAAGCCTTGCTTGCCGGCCTCGAGCCAGGCGGCCCGCTCGATCGTCTTCTCCTCGAGGAACTTCTCCATCCGCGGCACCAATGAGCGATCGGCGTACTCCTTGGCACTGGCCCGGAACGCGTGGTGGTCCTCGTTGAAGATGGTGCGCTGCATGCTGACCCTCTCCGGCCGGTCGAACGGTGCGGCGCCGTGATGAGACGGATCACTAAGCGCTTGCTTAGCATCGCCAACCTGAGGCAGGGTGTCAACGTGTCCGCGATCACGACTCCCCTGGAGAACTGGGAGCACGTCCAGCCGGCCGCCGCCCGCAGGCTGCTGACCGGCGCCATCGCCGCGTTCGCCGAGCACGGCTACCAGGCAACCACCACCCGGGACATCGCCTCACGGGCGGGAATGAGCCCGGCCGCGCTCTACGTGCACTACCCGTCGAAGGAACGGCTGCTGTTCGAGATCAGCCTGTACGGGCACCGCGCGGCGCTGGAGGTCCTCGCCTCCGCGGCCGGCGGCACTCCTGCCGAACGGCTGCGCGCAATGGTCGTCGCCTTCACCGCCTGGCACGCGGAGCACCACACGATCGCCCGGGTGGTGCAGTACGAGCTGGCCGCGCTCTCACCCGAACACCTCGCCGAGGTCGCCGCGATCCGTCGCTCGATCAGCGCGGAGGTCGAGCAGGTGCTGGCTGCCGGGGCGGCCGACGGCTCCTTCCGGGTGGACGACCTCCCGCGCACGACCCTCGCCGTACTGTCGCTGTCCATCGATGTGGCGCGCTGGTTCGACCCGGCGCGGCGGGGCCGTCCGGAGGAGCTCGGCCGGCTGTACGGCGAGCTGGCCCTGCGGATGGTCAGCCGATAGCTCCGTGGGCCCCCGCGCGGGCATGCGAAAGGCCCCGGCACCTTGCCGCGCCGGGGCCTTTGCTCACTGACCGGTCAGGCCTGGTGCGCGGCCTGGATGTCGAGGTGGATGTCCACCTTGTCGCCGATGAGGAGCTTGCCGCCCTCCAGCGGGACGTTGAAGTCGATGTCCCAGTCCTTGCGGCTGATGGTCGCCTTCGCCTCGAAGCCGATGATCGTCTGGCCGTAGGCGTTCTGGTCCAAGCCCAGGAAGTCCACGTCGAGCTCGAGCGGCCGGGTGACGTCCTTGATGGTGAGGTCGCCGCTCAGCACCCAGCCGTCGCCGTCGCGACGAATGCCGGTGCTGGCGAAGCTCATCTTGGGGCTCTGCTCGACGTTGAAGACGTCGCCGGAGCGCAGGTGCCCGTCGCGCTGCTCGTTACGGGTGTCGACGCTGGACAGCTCCACGGTCACCGCGACCGTGGACTCCTCGACGGTGTCCTTCACGATGATCTCGCCGGCGAAGTCCTTGAAGGTGCCGCGGACCTTGGTCATCAGGTGGCGAACGGTGAAGCCGATCTCGGTGTGGGCCGTGTCGAGCGCCCAGGTGCCGCTCACGAGGCCGGGGATGGTACCGATCGGGGTGGTGTTGGTGTTGATGGTGGTGTCGCTCATGGTGTCCTCTCGGGGGTATGCCTACCGGTGTGCGCCGTAGTCTCAGAGAATGTTGAGCTTTCAACTGATGGTCACGACACTAGCATCAACGGTTTAAAAGTCAACTACATTCCCGCTACACTGGTGCCGTGACAATGACGACTGGGACCCGATGGCTGACTGCCGAGCAGCAGGTGGCATGGCGCGCCTACCTGCTGGGCACCGCGCGCCTGATGGCGAAACTGGATGACGACCTGCGGCAGTTCGGTCTGGGCATCAACGACTACGAGATCCTGGTGCGGTTGTCCGAGGCGCCCGATCGTCGCCTCCGGATGGCTGACCTGGCGGATCGGCTGCACCAGAGCCGCTCCCGCCTGACCCACACGGTCGGCCGCCTCGAGACCGCCGAGCTCGTTCGCCGTACCTCGTGCAAGAGCGACAAGCGCGGCGTCTGGGCAGAGCTGACGGACGCGGGTTTCGCGCTGCTGGAGCAGGCCGCGCCACACCACGTCGAAGGCGTCCGGGCGAACCTGGTCGACCTGGCCTCGGCCGAGGACTTCGCCGCCGTCGGCCGGGTGTTCGACACCGTCTCCGAGCACATCGGTCAGCGCTGACCGTTCGGCCCGGCGCCGACCGACGCCTTCAGCGGGCCGGCCTGATCGTCATGGCTCACCCCGACGGGTTCCGGGGTGAGCCATCGACTGTCCGACGCGTTCAGTCGCGTGTCAGCTTGCGGTAGGTCACGCGGTGCGGACGCGCTGCCTCCGGGCCGAGCCGCTCCACCTTGTTCGCCTCGTAGGCAGCGAAGTTGCCCTCGAACCAGAACCATCGTGACGGGTCCTCGTCCGTCCCCTCCCAGGCGAGGATGTGGGTCGCGACCCGGTCGAGGAACCACCGGTCGTGGGAGATCACGACGGCACAGCCTGGGAACTCGAGCAGCGCGTCCTCCAGAGACTGCAGGGTCTCGACGTCCAGGTCGTTGGTCGGCTCGTCGAGCAGCAGCAGGTTCCCGCCCATCTTCAGCGTGAGGGCCAGGTTCAGCCGGTTGCGCTCACCACCCGACAACACGCCGGTCGGCTTCTGCTGGTCCGGGCCCTTGAACCCGAACGACGCCACATAGGCGCGGCTCGGCATCTCGAAGTTCGCGACCTTGATGTGGTCCAGCTCGTCCGACACCTGCTGCCAGACGGTCTTCTGCGGGTCGAGCCCGCCGCGGGCCTGGTCGACGTAGGAGATGCGGACCGTCTCGCCGATCTTGAGGGTGCCCTTGTCCGGCGTCTCCTCGCCGACGATCATCCGGAACAGGGTCGACTTGCCGACACCGTTGGGGCCGACGACGCCGATGATGCCGGCGCGCGGCAGCGAGAAGCTCAGCCCGTCGAACAGCTTGCGGTCGCCGAAGCCCTTCTCCAGCTTGTCCACCTCGAGCACGGTGCTACCCAGGCGCGGGCCCGGCGGGATGGTGATCTCCTCGAGGTCCAGCTTCTTGCTCCGCTCGGCCTCCGCCGCCAGCTCCTCGTACCGGGCGAGCCGGGACTTGCTCTTGGTCTGCCGGGCCTTCGCGTTCGAACGGACCCACTCGAGCTCGCGCTCGAGGATCTTCTGCCGCTTGGCGTCCTTGCGGCCCTCCACCACCAGCCGCTGCTGCTTGGTCTCGAGGTACTTCGAGTAGTTGCCCTCGTACCCGTAGGCCTTGCCGCGGTCCAGCTCCAGGATCCACTCGGCCACGTTGTCCAGGAAGTACCGGTCGTGGGTGATCGCCAGGACGGCGCCCGGGTACTTCTGCAGGTGCTGCTCGAGCCACATGACCGACTCGGCGTCCAAGTGGTTGGTCGGCTCGTCGAGCAGCAGCAGGTCAGGCTGCTGCAGCAGCAGCTTGCACAGCGCGACCCGGCGGCGCTCACCACCGGACAACTTGTCCACCACCGCGTCCGGTGGCGGGCAGCGCAGCGCGTCCATCGCCTGCTCCAGCTGGGCGTCGATGTCCCACGCGTTGCGGTGGTCCAGCTCGGTCTGGAGGTCACCCATCTCGGCGAGGAGGGTGTCGTAGTCCGCGTCGGGGTCGGCCAGCTCGGCGGAGATCTCGTTGAAGCGGTCCAGCTTCGACTTCGTGTCGCCGACGCCCTCCTCGACGTTCTCGAGCACCGTCTTGCCCTCGGTCAGCGGCGGCTCCTGCAGCAGGATTCCCACCGACGCGCCGTCAGCCAGCCTGGCGTCACCGTTCGAGGGCTGGTCCATGCCCGCCATGATCTTGAACAGTGAGGACTTGCCTGTGCCGTTCGGCCCGACCACGCCGATCTTCGCGCCGGGCAGGAAGTTCAGGGTGACGTTGTCGAGGACGACCTTGTCACCGTGTGCTTTCCGGACACCGCGAAGGGTGTAAATGAATTCCGCCATGCCCTAGAGCCTAGGCGCTGGCACCCAGCGACTCCCAACCCGGCCGTATCCCGCCGTCCCCGACCGGACAACCCGGCCTCTCCCACCGGGCAGCCCGGCCGCACCGTGGCCGGATCAGAGCGCTCACCGAGGCGCTTCCGGCCTGGGGAGACGGCGGGGCGGTCCGTCAGGCCGCTCGCTTCGCCCTGCCCGCGCTCACCTCCTCCGCGACAGGATCGGTGCGTCCGGCGACCCCGACCGGAACGGCTCCTACTGCCCCGTCTCCGACCTGCTCGGCGGGGTGGAAGGGGCTCGCCTCGTTCAGCCCGGCAGTCTCCACCGTGTCCGACAGCCGCCGCATCTCCTCGTCCAACGAGGACGAGGCCTGGCTTTGCTGCGCCGGGGCATTCCTCCGGTACACCGCCGTCCCCCGGGTCAGATCGTGGCCGACCGAGAAGGCGTCGAGCACTGTGCGGCTCTGCCGCACGCCCTGGTCGTCGACCCACTCGGTGGTCTTGAGCCTCCCGGTCACCATCACCGGTTGGCCGCGCTCGAGTGAGCTCTTCACGTTCTCCGCGAGGGATCGCCAGCACTCGACCGTGAACCAGGTGGTCGGCCGGTCCATCCAGCCGCCTTCGCCACGGTCGTAGTACCGCGGTGTCGATCCCAACCGGAACGAGGCCAGCGCAACCTTCGTCGCGGTCGCGTCCTTGTACTCCACGTCACTGCCCACGCGGCCCTGAACGGTTACGTAGGTCTCGCCAACGCTCATGTCGTCCACCTTCCCCTTCGCTCGAATCTGTGCGGACATCAGAGAAGGTGCACCCATTCCAGGCGGTTTCGGCGACCGCTTCACCACCTGTGGAAACCGGCCCGCCCGATCAGCCCGAGCGTCCTCCACACACAGCAGTTTCACGGAGAGTCACGTACTCGTCGACAGGTGGCTGGAACCGTTCCGGCAGTTCTGGACCGCCATCGCGACGCCCTGGCCACCGAGCACGCGCGCGGCCGCCACGAGCGACGTCAACCCGAACAGACCGAGCACCGGATCGTCGTGGTGAAGGCGTCCGACACAGCCACCGAGGACGAGGTCAGCGCCGCAGCCGAGGCGTCGATGGCACAGTTCGCACCGGGCTCACCGATCAACGGGGTCGACTGAGACCCCCGTACGACGGCGTGGCCCGCCCGTAGCGCCGTCGTACCGGAGGTACTAGCCGCGGGCGATAGCCACCTGGTCGCGGCAGCGGGCGTAGTCCTCCAGCTCCTCACGAGCCGGAGCTACGACATGGCTCTCGGCCACAGTCTCCAGCTCAGTCCGCAGGGCTTTCCCGACCGCCCGGGCCCGCCTGCCCGCGCCCTTGGCGGCGAACAGCCTGCAGGACAGTGAGACCACCACGCCGAGCACGACGCCACCGACCAGCATGATCGTCGCGTACGGGATGTCCTGCCACCTGGGCAGCGGCGGATCCGGCAGCTGCAGGTAGCTGAACAACGCCATGGCCGCCAGCCACAACGCACCGCCCAAGGCGATCAGGAAGAGCACCCACTGCGCAGCGCGGGCGACGCTCCACCAGCGCGGGCTGTAGGTCACACCGAGATCGGTACGCGCAACAGCCTGGTCCAGCTCGTCCCCAAGGGTCTCTTCCTGACGTCGGATCGCCGATCGCACCGAGTCTGCCCAGGGCCGGGACAAGCCGACGACGGCCTTGTTGGTGATCGTCCGGACGGCTGTGTCCATCCGGGCCCGCTGTACGGGTGTTGCCGCAGGCAAAGAGGAGCGCGCGAGCGTCACCTCGTGCGAGGCCGAATCGCGAAGCTCCTTGCCGATCTTCTTCGGCACCCGGTCCAGGTGGAGGCGCCGCAGCGGGTCCGGCCGGAACCGCACCAACCACTTCGTCACCGGCCAGCCGGTCGCAGCCCGAGCCCGCTGCAGGTAGGAGCGCCGCACGGCGTCCACAACGACCGGGACACCGCTGGCCTCCGCCAGAGCGTCTACGAGCTCGTTGATGTCCCCCTTGGCGATCTCGGGCGTCGGGGCGTTGCCACACTGAGCTGCCATCCGGTCAGCGACCCGATCGACGTCCGCGGACAGCCGGTCGCGAGCAGCCTTCTTGGCCTTCACCCGCTTGACCAGGAGGCCGCGCAGCTCGTCGAGCCCCACACCGGTCGTCGCCGAGGTCGCGAGGACCGTCGGCTTGCCGATGCCGTCGAGCTTCAGCAGCCGCGCCATGTCGGCGAGGCAGCTCTTGCGTTCGTCGACGGTCAGCTCGTCCGCGTGGTTCAGCGCGAACACCATTACCCGTGCGTGCGACGACAGCGGCCTGAGATACCGGTTGTGCAGGACGGCGTCCGCGTACTTCTGCGGGTCCACCACCCAGACCATCAGGTCGACCAGCTCCACCAGGCGGTCGACGATCAGCCGGTGCTCCATCTCGGTGGAGTCGTGGTCCGGCAGGTCCAGCAGCACCAGACCGTCCAGGTCCTCGGACTCCACACCCTCCAGCGAGCTGCGGTGCGAGACTTGATGCCGGCGTGGGATGCCGAGCCAGTTCAGCAGCTCACCCGCGCGCTCGTCGCCCCAGACACAGGCCAGCGGCAGCGAGGTGGTCGGCCGCCGTACCCCGACCGCGGCCAGGTCGAGCCCGGTGATCGCGTTGAACAGCGACGACTTGCCCGACCCGGTCGCGCCGGCCAGCGCCACCACGGTCAGGTCGGCGGACATGCGCAGTCGTTGCCCGGCTCGATCCACGACCTGAGCTGCCTCGGACAGGACGACCGGGTCCAGCCGTCCCCGGCCGGCCTCGGCCGCCTGCTCGAGAGCATCGATCTTCGTCAGGACGTCGGTCGAGCCCCTCACCAGGCCCTTGACCGCATCCACAATTCCCGTCACGTGCAGTCCTCCACCGCGCGCGCGGCCTCCGTCAGTCGCCTGGGTGCGTCCGGATCGACCGGATGCTGGTCCAGCACGGCCAGGAAGCGGGCAAATTCGGCATCCATCAGGGCATGGACCCTACCGTTCAGGTCCTCCCGGGCCTTGGACGCCAGGCCGCGGACCGCCTGGTCACCGAAGACGGCCTCGAGCAGTTTCTGGCCCACCACGGCGGTTCCGGCGCCGACGCCGATCTCCGCACCGGTGATGCCGGCCGTGCTGGCGAAGATGACGACCATCAGCGCGAGGCCCAGGCCATTGACACCATAGGCAAGGACCCGGGCGGTGGATCGCTTGTCGGCGCCTTCCTTGCGGACCAGGTCGAGCACGTACCTCTGCCAGTCCCGGACCGCACGGCCTGCCTCGGCCGGGAACTCCCTGGAAGCGCGACCCAGGTCCCGCTCGCCCGCCGCGAGCAACTGGCGGCCCGCGACGGTCGACTGCCACGACTCCTCGGCCCGTTCGGCGGCGGCCTCGGCATGCTCGCGCAGCAACGACTCGAGCCCGGACTCGACCGCATCGTTCAGGTTGCGGGTGGGCTCCGGCTTGCCGGCCAACGCGGCGCGCAACTTGTCCCGGAGGCGGCCGACATTCGTCTGCAGGCCTTTCAGCAGCTCGCCGGTGCCGACGAACTCCTGCCAGCGCGCCAGCACCTCGCCGCGCAGCATGGTGCCGTCCTGGATCGCCCGGCCGACATCCTTCACCGCACGCTCGTACGCCGCCTCGGCGTTGGACCGCAGCTCGACCGCCGTGTCGGCCTGGGCCCGGACGGCCGTGGCAAAAGCCGGGGTCTTCTTCGTCATCGCCGTGACCGCGCCCTGCAGTGTCCGCCGTATGACGGCCGACCGGGCCTCGGCATCGGCGGCCAGCTCGGACAGCCAGTCCCTGATCAAGGCAACGACCTCGGCCGGCAACAGACCCTCGTCGTCCACCTCGGACTCCGGAATGCTGAACAGCGGCGAGTCCCCGAGCCCTCGCTCCAGCAACATCTGGGCGAGATGCCCGGTGATGTCCTCGACCGCTTCCTCAGGCACCCGGTCCAGCACCACTGCCACCGCAGTGCTCCGCTCGGCCGCGCTCTTCAGGAAGTCCCACGGTACGGCGTCCGCGTAGCGAGCGGCGGTGGTCACGAACAGCCAGAGGTCCGCGGCCGCCAGCAGTTGCGACGCGAGCTCACGGTTGGCCTCGACGACGGAGTCGATGTCCGGAGCGTCGAGGATCGCCAGCCCCTGCGGAATGGTGTCAGCGGCAACCAACCGGATAGAGCCGGGATCGTCGTGGCCGCCCGGCGCCTCGCCGGTGGCGCGTGCCAGGCCGGGCAGTACACGTTCACCGGTGAACCACTCGGCATCGACAGGGTTGTGCACGAGGACCGGCGAGCGGGTGGTCGGGCGCAGCACGCCAGGGTCGCTGACCACGGCACCGACCAAGGTGTTCACCAGCGTCGACTTGCCTGCCCCGGTCGAGCCGCCGACAACCGCGAGGACGGGTGCCTCGAGCTGAACCAGCCGAGGCAGGATGTAGTCATCGAGCTGGTCGAGCATCGCCTTCTGCTGCTGGCGTGCCTCGTCGGCTCCGACCACCTCGAGCGGCAGCTTGCTGCTGGCGAGGGCACCCCGAAGCCGCATGAGCGCGGTGATGAGGGCCATCGCAGCCTGCTCGGTCGGCGTCCTCTCGGCGGGCGCGGCGTCAGTCCTCGGGTCGCCGTCGTGGTCAGCTTGGCGCGTAGTGCCGTCAGCGGGGCCGGCCCCGACCTCAGCTCGGTCATCCCCATCTGAATCAGGCTCGGGGGCAACGACCTTGTCCTCGGCCGTACCGGTCTCCGGACCGGCTACAACCTCCCCCGCAGCAGCGTTGCCTTCCTCGGCAGCGCCCGCGGGTGTGGCGCCCTGGCTCTCGGTCTCCACAGCCGCAGCGGCCTCCGCAGTTGCTTCAGCAGGGCTGTCGTCAGTGGCGGGCTCGGAGGCGCCGGCCTCGTCGTTCCGGGCGGCCGCGTCGTCGTCCTCGGCTTCGCTCCCGGGCGGCTTGCCCTTGTCGTCAACCTCGCTTCCCGGATGCGCCTCCTCCGTCGCCGTATCGGCAGGGCGCTCGGCTGCACTGTCTTGCCCGGCCTCGCCGTCGGCTGGTTCCCCGGTGGCGCTGTCTTGCTCGGCCTGGTCGTCATCGACCTGGTCGTCATCGGGTTGCTCGGCATCGCGGCTCTGCTCCGCCGCGTCGTCAGCAGCCGTCTCTTCTGCTGCTCCGTCGCCCGCCTTCTCGTCGACGGCGCCTGCCTGCGCGTCGTCCCCGGACTCGTTCGCGGGCGTCGTGGCTTCCGTCGCGTCCTCTGCAGACTTCGTCTTGCCGTCAGCCGCCTTGCCGTCGGCGCGATCGTCGGCCTGGCCCTGCGGCGTACCGTCCGTCGCGTCCGCGACCGCGGCCTGCTCCGAGCCGGCTTTCGAGTTGTCCACCTTCGAATCCGCCGCGCCCTTGGCGACAGGCGCCCTCCCGCCTGAGCTCTTCTTGCTGCTCGACCTGCGCTTCGGCGCGTCGGCGACGGGTTCGGCCTCCTTGACCGACTCCCCGGCTTGATCGGCTACCTCGCTCGACGACTCGTCA